>DATBTF010000210.1:0-9961 GCA_036559405.1 Bdellovibrionota bacterium | reverse complement strand
TCTTCAACGTGGTGAACCCCGATAAGGTTTGCGACGAATACGGAGCCGACACTTTAAGATTGTTCGAGATGTTTCTCGGGCCGCTCGAGCAATCGAAGCCCTGGAACACCAGCAGCATCGAGGGCGTTTTCCGCTTCCTGCAGAAGCTCTGGCGCTGGACGCATGGGGGCGATGACCGCAGCGAGACTGTTGTGGCCGATAGCGCTGCCGCTCCAGACGAAAGCATGCGCTTGCTCCACCAAACGATCGAAAAGATCACCCGCGACATTGAGGCCATGAACTTCAATACCTGCGTCTCGCAGCTGATGATCTGCGTGAACGAGTTCGGAACCGCGAAAGTCACGAACAAAGATCTCATGGAAAAGATCGTGATTCTCGCCTCCCCTCTCGCTCCGCATATCGCGGAAGAATTGTGGGAGAAGCTCGGCCACAAAGAAAGCATCGCCCGCGCTCCTTGGCCCAAGGCCGATCCGAAGTGGCTCGTGGCTGATTCGATGCGGATTGCCGTGCAGGTGAATGGGAAGCTGCGTGGGCAGTTCGACTGCAGCGTCTCCGCTTCGCAGGACGATATTTTCGCGCAAGCCTTGGCTTTGGAAGACGTGAAACGTTTTACCGAAGGCAAAGAGATCAAGAAGAAGATTTACGTACCCAAGAAGCTGGTGAACTTCGTGGTGTCGGGATGAAACTCACCACCACCTGGCACCCCAAGATGCGTTTTGAAGCCGTCGCCGGCGAAAATGTCACCTGGATGGACGCCTCGCCCCCTTTTGGCGAAGGAAAGTACGTCAGCCCCAAGCAGATGCTGCTGGCCGCGATCTGCGGCTGCACGGGAATCGACGTAATGGCCCGGATGCGCAAATTCAAGCAGAACCCCAGCTCTCTGAAAATCGAAGCCGACGCCCCCAAACGCGAAGGCAAGCCTGCCACCTTTGATTCCGTGATGCTGGACTACTACTTCGAGGGTGAGGTGGATGAAAAAATCGCCATCGACGCCGTTGTAGCCTCCCAGAGCGAAGAGTGCGGCGTAAGCGCCATGGTTGCGGCGCACTGCCCGATCCGTTTTCGCATCCATCTGAACGGCCGCTTGGTTCGCGAAGGAAGCTCGAAATTTGTGCGTTGAGCATTGTCTTTTTTTGCCCTGCCAGGGAAGCTCTTTACGCCTAAGTGCAGGAGAAACCATGAACCTTCTATTCGCTCTTATTCTTTCCTTTGTTTTCACTTTATCCGCCCATGCGGCTCCCGCCTGGGGACCGGTCGGCGGCCTGACTCTTGGGAACGGTACCTTTTCGGTTCCCGGCTATACCACCAGCCTGAAAAATAGAGTGGGCGTCGCGGCCGGAATCAGCACCGAGTTCGAGCTGGGAGACGTGTTCTTCCTCCAGCCTGAACTGCTCTATGTCAGCAAGGGAGCCACGCTCACTGTGCTCATGGTCGACACCGACTTCAGCTTCGACTATGTGGAGCTGCCTGTTTTCATCAAGCCGAAGTTCGCGATCGGCTCCGGCAGCGCAAAGGCGTATGCGCTGGTCGGGCCAAGCTTCGGGGTCATGACCAAGGCGTCGGCCACGGTTAGCGGGCTCGGAGCCGGCGCTACCATTACGGACGTGGAGCGCTTTGAATTCAGTGGAAATCTCGGTGCGGGCCTCGAAGGCGCGGTGGGAAACTTCATTGGTTTCCTCGACCTCCGCTATATGCATGGCTTTTCCAATATCGTGAAAAACAACCTGAATGGCAGGCTGTCGTATAGCAACCGCACCTGGCTCATTCTCGTGGGCGCCCATTTTGGGATGTAATCTCGAAAGCCTCTGACCTGAAAGAGCCATAGCTGGCCTAAATCGCCCCCTGGAAAGGGGGCTTTTTTATTCCTCCTTGACACAAGATTGGGCCCCCGAAATCGCCGCACCGTGGTATTGTCTGTTGCTTTCTATGCGGAAACCCAACCTCTCGCCCTTGCAGCTCGCCTTGCAGAAGGCCGCACTCCCCGGAGTGTGGTCTCGCGGCGTTTCGCTCGCGAAAGACGGGACGTTCTATCTGGAGGCAGTAAGCGCCGCGGAGATATTGCTTCGCTACCATAAGCCTCCCGTTTCCCCCAAAATCACTCTTTGGCCGGAAGAGGCCGACTGGCATTGCGACTGCGGCGACCGCAACGACCCTTGCGTGCACTCCATCGCCTCCTTCCTGGCCTACCGCGACGACAAAACTAAAAAACCCGATGCGCCCAGCCTCAAAGGAGGAGTGGCCCTCCAGCTCGAGTACCGCTTCTTTCCCCAGGCCGGCTACCTCTACTTCGACCGCTTCCTCGTTGGGGGGAAAAAGCCGGAGCGGCTCCACAACTCGAGCCTGGTCTCGCTCGTCGGCGGCATGCAGACCGGCCGCACCGAGGGCCCAGCGCCGATCGCCGGAAAAGAAGATTTTGCCGTGGACCATGTGCTCGGCGGCTCCTACCAGAATCCCCTGGACCGCTACACCCTCACCCGGCTGTTGGCTGCTCTCCAGGGCTGCCCCCGCGTCCTGTACGGCGACGAGCCCGTGGAAATCTCGGCGCAAACCGTAACCCCCCAGGCCAAAGTAAGCGACGAGGCGAACGGTGTCCGCCTCGACTGGCATGCGGACGGCTCGGTCTCGCAGCTCTTCAAGAACGGTGCGGCCCTTTGCGGGCGAACGCTGAAGGCCGTGCGCGAGCCGGCGCTCACGAGCAAGGAGCGCGCTTCCTTCCGTCTCTATTCTCCCGGCGAGTTTCACGAGTTTGCCTCCGAGATCCTGCCCAGCCTCGAAAGCAAGTTGGTGATCCACGTGAACACCAAACGCCTTCCAAAGGTTGCTCACCACGAGCCGCGGATCGTTCTCCACCTCCAGGCGGAGAACGGTCGCCGCCTTTCGGCCTACGCTCAGCTATTTTATGGACGCCCTTCCGTTGCCGAGGTGCAGGGAGAAAAACTCGTCCCAATAGACGACGCTGTAATACCTGAGCGCGACCCGGCCACCGAGGAAAAGCTCCGGAAGAAGCTGCACCTGGAACTGCAGCTACAGGTGGGGCGCCAGAGCGTATTCGAAGACGAGAGTGCGCTTCTTTTCGTGAGCAAGGTGAAGGAATGGGAGTGCACGGGCAACGGGCTCTCCGCCTTTACCGTGCAGGGCGATCTTTCGCCCGATTTCAACTGGGACCAGAACGACTTCCGTCTCTCCTTCCACCTTCCCGACAGCGCGGGCGCCGTGGATCCCGCCAAGGTACTGGATGCCTGGAAAGAAAACCGCTCCTTCGTTCCCCTCGACGGGGGCGGCTGGGCCGCCCTCCCCCACGATTGGCTGCTGAAGTACGCTGACCGGGTGGAAGCCCTGCTCTCCGCCCGGGGCGAGAGCGCCGAGGCCCAGTCGCTGCCGAGCTACCTCGTGCCCGACCTCGCCCAGCTTTGCGAGGAAGAAGGCGTGGCCGTTCCCGAAAGGATCAAGGCTCTTTGCGCCCGGCTGCTCGGGATCGAAGCACTCCCGCGCGCCCCGCTCCCCTCCGATCTCAAGGCGAGTTTACGTCCCTACCAGAGAAAGGGCGTCGAATGGCTTCTATTCTTGCGCGAAGCGGGAATGGGCGCGCTGCTGGCCGACGATATGGGTCTCGGAAAAACCCTCCAGAGCATCGCCTGCATCCAGGGGCGCACCTTGATCGTCTGCCCAACTTCCGTATTGCAAAGCTGGGCCGACCAGATCGCCGAGTTCCGCCCGAGCCTCAAGGTCACGATGTACCACGGAGGCGGCCGGCTGCTGGGCGACGGAGTGGTGCTGACCTCCTACGGCATCCTGCGCATCGACCAGGACAAGCTCGCCTCCGAGCACTGGGACATGGTGATTCTCGACGAAACCCAGGTGATCAAGAACCCCGAGAGCCAGATCGCCCGCGCAGCCCACCGTCTGAAGGGGAATTTCCGCGTGGCCCTTTCCGGCACGCCGGTGGAGAACCGTCTCGACGACCTCTGGTCGCAGTTCCAGTTCCTGAACCCGGGCCTCCTCTGGAAGCGCTCTGAATTTCTCCAGAGGTTCGGTGAGGCGATGAAAAGCGGGAACCCCCGGAAGATCGAAAAGCTCCGCTCCCGCATCCGCCCCTTCCTCCTCCGCCGGAAAAAAACCGACGTGGCCCCGGAGCTCCCGCCCCGCACGGAAGTGGTGCTCCACTGTGACCTGTCCGAGGAGGAAACCGCTGTTTACCGTTCGATCCTGGTCTCCAGCCGCCAGGAAGTGCTCGAGAAGCTCGACGCGGGATCCTCCGTTTTTGCCGCGCTCGAGATGCTGCTGCGACTCCGGCAGGCCTGCTGCCATCCGAGCCTGGTTCCCGGCTCCGGCGTGGAGGCGGCTTTCGGATCTGCGAAGCTTATGCTGCTCATGGAATCTCTCGAGGAGTCTCTCGACCTGGGACACCGCGCGCTGATCTTCTCCCAATGGACATCGCTTCTGGATCTCGTTGAGCTGCGCCTGAAGGAAAAAAGCATCACCTTCTCCCGCCTCGACGGCAGCACGCGCAACCGCGACCAGGTGGTGTCCGCGTTCCAGAAAGACGACGGTCCCCAAACCATGCTGCTTTCGCTGAAGGCCGGGGGCGTGGGCATCACGCTCACCGCCGCGGACCATATCTATATCCTCGACCCCTGGTGGAACCCGGCGGCCGAAGACCAAGCCGCCGACCGCGCTCACAGGATCGGCCAGCAGAACCCTGTGTTCATTCACCGCCTCGTGGCCCGCTCCTCGGTGGAAGACAAGATCCTCCAGCTCCAGAAGCGCAAACGCTCGCTAGCCGACGCCGTGCTCTCCCAGGCGGATGCCGCAGCAGAGCTCACTAAAGACGACCTTTTGCTCCTCCTGAAGGACCTCTAAGTCCGTTCGGCCACACTCCCCAGAACTCACATAACATATTGTTATTATTGTATTTACTTCCCATTCGATTAGTTGATTATTTAAATCCAGAATGAGACAATAATAGTGTTTGGGGGGAATCGTGAAAGCACTCAGATTTTTAGGCCTGTTGGCCTGTAGCGCCTTTGCTGCGCTCCCGGCCCAATCTGCTGTTGCAGAAGATGAAGAACTGAAAACATTTCTTCTATCCGATGAGCAGATTCAAGAGAAATGCCGTGCCTCAATCGCCGGGAGAGTCGACATGGTTGAGATTGAATCCACGGACGAAGAGGGAGAAGTGACCAGGGAGCACATCCCACGCTGCGTACTGGTTTACAATACCGTTCAGGACACTACGGGCACCTATCTGGACGAGGCGGAAGCCGCCAATGAAATCGCGGCAGAGGACCCAGGTTCCGCCAAAGAGGCCAGAGACGACCTCGACGACGTGGCAGATGCGGCAGATGAGGAACTAGGTGAACTCGAGGCCCTCAATAAAAAGAAGCACGACGCATGGGCAAAAAACACTTTCGGTACGACCGTGGAACAACGGTGGGATGAACGCCACGTCAGTGACGCCAACAAGGTTGAGAAAAAAGAGAAAAAGAAAAAGAAGAAGAAGAGCAAAGCCAAGAAAAAGAAAAAGAAGAAGAAGTAATGCCGTTCAGACTCTTACATATTTCAACCATCACCAGCGCCCTTGCCGTGGCGCTGGTGCTCTTTCCGGTTCTTGCGAGCGCAGCCTCCACCGCCGATAGGGAACTGGCCCGCGCCGAAAAGGAGGCCAATAGCCTGAAAAGTTACTTCCGCAACCTGCGGCAGCCGGAGCCTGCCCCTGCCATGCCGAGCGCGCCTGCCGGACCGGCGAACCACACTTCGGCGCAAGGAAGTCCATCTGTTCCGACGAAAAAAGATCCGCCCGAAAGTGCAACGATCAGCAACGCTGTAAGCCACGTTTCGAGCAACTCCTTGTTCTCCGCCGCCGCCACCGACCACCTGGAAGAAGAAGATCACGCCACGCCCCCGTCCCCTGCTGCATCGCCCGTGGGCACACCTCAGGAGACAGCCTTAGCCGTGGCCAATGTTGAAACCGACAATTCCACCAAACCCAACGCAGACCACGGCCCGGCGGCAAAGAAATTGGAAGAGCCTTACCGGCCAGGACTGGCGGACCTTGGTGGGGGCAAGCGCTCCAGCAGCACCTCAGCGGATGAAGCAGGAAAAGACGTGGCTCTCCAGGACAAATTTGCGCAGGAAAAATTTTCCTCAATCTCCGGCAAAGCCAGCCCCTCCGCCGGCTCATCCGCGGGCGACATGATAAAAGATAACTCCGCCTACGCTGTAGCCCTGGATCGCGTTCCCTCCGCCGCCCCACTTTCGGAAGAGGAAATACGGAGCAACCTTCGCAATAAAATCGCGGCGGCGGCCCCGACTAAGGCCGAGGGCTCCGCGCCCAAAGAAGGTGAACCTTCGCCAGAGGGCGTGGTGGCGGATGCTGCCGAACAGGCAGGCGAAGGCCCCAACGGCATCGCCGGGAATAAAGAAGGTACGGAAAAAAGATTGCGCACCCATCCGTGGCAAACCCAGGATGAGAGTTCCGAGATCGAAACCATCTTCCATCAGGTGCACCGGGCCTATATCCGGTCGTCTCTAAAGCAACGCCTTCTTTAAGGCGCTATTGCCGGCGCGTGGCCCCTTTGATCTCCAAACCGGCTCCTGCCCCGCAGAGGGCGGCGCACTTGGAACGGGCGCTCAGTCGGCTCACATTCACCAGATCGTTCCCCGAATAGGTCACCTTCAGGCTGCAGGTGACAGGAAGAAAGCGTCCGCCCACATACTCCTCAGTGCGCGCACTGGCAATCAGCTCACGGCGCGAGTTGAATCGGCCTTTGCCCTCGAAGTCGCACATACGAGCGTTAGTCGTTACGGTGCTTACCTTCACGGCGTATTCCTGGCCCTTACGAACTACGGTCACTACGTCTTCGGCATCGAGCAAACATACTCCGTCTGCCGACCACTCCCCCTGCTCCGCCTTGCATCCGGCCTCATCATAGCCGTTGATAAAGCTGATCTTATGCAGGCGGGAAAAGCTTCCCGAAGGCGTAAAAATTTGAAAGGCCGCGAACGCTACACCAAGCGCGGCCATGCTGAGAATGATCCTCATGGCTTCCCCCTAATTTGATTTTGGAGGGGGATAAGCGACGGGCAACCTTTTCGCAAGAAAAAAACTCAAGTATGCGGCAATTCAGCCAATCTTCACGAACGAACGGGCGGAAATTAGCTATTTTGCCGAGCCAGAGCCGCCTTGGGCGTCCTCTGTGGGAGAACTTTCGCCTCCCTTGGCAGATGTCTTGCCTTTGCCGGCTTTGCCGAGCGCGAGCAGATTGCATTGGGCGAGGTTGCGCATGGCCGAGCCCACCACATTGATCTCGCTGGTGAGCGGACGGGTGAAATGCTTCTCCACCAGGGCCTTGGCTTCACTTTCCTTCGTCCCCTTCGCAAGCGCCGCCTTCAATGCCTGCTCCTTCATGCGCTGGAGCTCGTGGTCAGAGAAATCCTCCGGACTCAGCTGCTCATTCCATACTTTCTGCGCATCCTGCTGAAGCTCGGAGCAGCGGCTCTCACTCAAGTCAAAGCCACCAACCCATGCGTTGTCCTGGAAGTCGAGAGGCTCACAGCCCTCGGTCTTGCCATTGAACTTCAGCACCTTCACGTAGAGGCCTTGGCCATCGGAGGTCAAAAAGGGATGGGGATAGCCCACGGGAATCCCGTGCACGCGCTCGAGACCGGTCACAGGATCTCTATCCAAAACGAGCAGTTCTTTTTTTGCGAAACCCGAAAGGCGGCGCGTGGCCTTGGGCGAGGCGGAGTTCACCAGCACCAGTTTCTCGAGGCCGTTACTCTTATTGCGGGCCACTTGCACGATCACGCCCGCCAGCTCATAGGTTTCCACTCGATTCTTCGTGGACCGCTGCACTTGCTGGGCATCGGCGGGCACGGGATAGCTGAACATGCCTGCGCCCCGGAAAATGCTTCGGAGTGCCTGGTCGCATGGCGACGCTTTCTCTTTGAAGAACGGATAGTCGAGCAGGATGCTGGTTTGGATGTAGTTCTTGTAGACCCGCTCATAGTCGGCGGCGGAAAGCTTATCGGCCCCGGGCCCGAGATAGGGAACGGCCTTTTTCTCTTCCGCTCGCGCGGCGAAGGAAAAAAATAGGACAAAAATAAGGAACAAACGCATTACTGCGTAAGCGTGGGATTGGGTTCCGAGATGGGCTCGATCGGCGTGCGCTGAATGTGGAAACGAACTTTGCCACCAGCGATTTCACGGAGGGCGGTCACCACTTCATTGTTTTTGCACTGAACGAGGCGGTCGGCGCCGCGGAACAGCTGGCGGGTGCGCTTCACACACAGGTGCACGAGCTCGTAACGGTTTTCTACGAAATTGAGGCAGTCTTCGATGGTTACGCGGGCCATGGATTCTCCTAGCGGTGGACTATGGAGGGAACATAGGGCGAAATGGTCCGGAGTGTCAAGGAGTTCGCGATTTAACGCTTAGCGACTTCGACGTCGAAGTCGCAGGGCAATAAAAAAGCCGCCGGTTTCCCAGCGGCCTTTTCTTCTCCCAAGGGTGCTCTAAGCGATCTCTTCCTCGCTCTCGCCCTTCTTCTCCCCCGATTTCAGGGAACTGGGCTCGGCATATACGAGTTCGGGTCTCTGCCCCTTAATGATCGTATCCTCCGAAACCCGGCAGCTCTTCACGTTCTTGGCACCCGGGATCTCGTACATCACATCGAGCATATGCTGCTCGAGCACGGCCCGGAGGCCGCGAGCACCGGTTTTACGGCGGATCGCTTCGTGAGCGATCGCCTTGATGGCGGGCTCGTCGAACTCCAGGGCTACGTTGTCCATGGCGAAGAGCGCCTGGTACTGCTTCACGAGAGCGTTTTTCGGCTTCGTGAGGATCTCCACCAGGGCCGGCTCGTCCAATTCATTGAGTGCAGCCACCACGGGCAAGCGTCCCACGAATTCCGGGATAAGACCGTACTTCACGAGATCTTCCGGCTCGATGCCGGCCATCGCCTCGTTGTGGGTCATCTTCTTCTTGGCCTTGGGATCGGCGCCCAATCCCAGCGAGCTCTTGCCTACGCGGCTCGAGATGGCCTGCTCGAGGCCCACGAAAGCGCCCCCGCAGATGAAGAGGATGTTCGAGGTGTCCACCTGAATGAATTCCTGTTGGGGGTGCTTACGCCCGCCCTTGGGCGGAACGTTGGCCACGGTGCCTTCGATGATCTTCAAGAGAGCTTGCTGTACGCCCTCACCCGAAACGTCGCGGGTGATCGAGGGGTTCTCGGATTTGCGCGAGATCTTGTCGACCTCATCGATATACACGATCCCTTTTTGAGCGCGCTGTACGTCGAAGTCGCAGTTCTGCAGAAGGTTCAAAATAATATTCTCTACGTCCTCACCCACATAACCAGCCTCGGTGAGCGTGGTGGCGTCGGCCACGGCGAAAGGAACGTTGAGCATCTTGGCCAAGGTCTGCGCCAAAAGAGTTTTGCCCGAACCGGTGGGCCCGATCAGGAGGATGTTGGATTTCGAAAGCTCCACTCCACCCGTGGACTTGCCGCCCGAGTTCATGATGCGCTTGTAGTGGTTGTACACCGCTACGGAGAGCACTTTCTTGGCGCGCTCCTGGCCGATCACATACTCGTCGAGGTGTTTTTTAATTTCTTCGGGCTTGGGAAGATTGTCGAGGTTGGGCTTCTTGGCTCCGCCAGTGGCGTCCTTCGAGCTGTCTTCGTGGATGATGTCGTTGCAGAGATCGATGCACTCATCGCAGATATAAACACTGGGGCCCGCGATGAGTTTTTTGACCTCACGCTGGCTCTTGCCGCAGAACGAACAGTACAGTGTGCCTGTATTGCTTCCGCCTGTGGTTTTGTTCATAGTTTCCCCTTATCCACGTTTTCGTGCCGCTTGAGCACCCGATCCACTAAACCGTACTTCGTGGCCTCGTCGCCGCTCATATAGTAGTCGCGCTCGGCGTCTTGCTGGATCTTCGTCAGCGGCTGGCCCGTAT
>DATBTF010000209.1:0-44587 GCA_036559405.1 Bdellovibrionota bacterium | reverse complement strand
TCTTGAACCGCAATCATCCACTCGGACCCGCCATAGGCAGGCATGAAGGTGATGGTTACTATGGGGGGAACGCTTGGTTCCTGCTCACGGCAGGCTTTGCGGAATATTACTACCGCTATGCTGCTGTCTTGCGAAACCGGGAAGAAATCCGGGCCAAAGCTGACGCTTTTTTGGAAACCGTGCTTACGTATATCCCCGAGAACGGGCAAATGGCCGAGCAATTCAGCAAAGTCGACGGAAAGCCTGTGGGCGCATTGGATTTGACCTGGAGCTATGCCGCGCTTCTTTCCGCCGTGCTGGCTCGGGAAGAGTTGGCGCGCTCTAGTATACGCTACGATGCGATCCCCCTTGCTTGTGAAAGGTAAAGATCTCGGTGGCCAGAATCCGCGAAAAACACCCCCTTTGGCTGCGGTCCTGCCACTGGCTGAACGTGCCGGCCCTGGCCCTCATGGTGTGGAGCGGCTTGCTCATCTACTGGGCCAACGACGAATACCCCGGGTTCTTTCCTCAGTGGTTTTATAAATCGCTCGGCATCGAATCCCGGCTGGCCGAGGGCATGGCCATTCATTTCAATATCGGTTGGGTGCTGGTGGTGAACGGTGCGGTATATGTGGCGCTGGTTTTTCTCTCGGGACATTGGCGAGAACTTTTTCCCAATCGCCAGGCGATCAAAGACCTTCCAGGAGCCGTCTTGCACGATCTCGGATTGCGCAAAGATGCGCCTGCACAGGGAAAGTTCAATGCCGCCCAAAGAGTTGCTTATACGGGCGTAGTTTTTTTAGCGGTTGTTGAGGTGGCCAGCGGCTTCGCGATCTATAAGCCGGTGCAGCTGGGATGGCTTGCTGCGCTTTTCGGCGGATATAAGGGCGCAAGGCTGGTGCATTTCATCGGGATGATTTCGTTCTGTTTATTTTTTGCGATGCACCTGGTGCAGGTGATGCGCGCCGGCTGGAATAATTTCCGGGCCATGGTGGCCGGATTCGAGTTGGAAGAAGATGAAGATTAAAAAACCAAGGTTGCGCACCTGGGTGAGCTTCGTATCCCTGGGATTGTTTTTCATGGCCTTCGCCTTTGTTTGGGACTCCATCACCCGAACTCCGGATGATGCCGAAGACATCTCGCGCGGACTGCGAACGGGTTTGGAGATGAACGGGCGTTTATGGAAAGAGCTATACAGCCCGCGACGAACTTCGTACGCGACTCCCCCGCCCTCTGGGAAAAAACCGCGCGTGAACGGCGAGATCGGATTGGAATCTCCGCTCGATCTATCTTCCTGGAAGCTCGATCTGCCGAATGGCAAAAAGCTCACGATGGCCGACCTAAAAAAAATGCCGCGGACGGAATCTTCGACTGAGTTTCGCTGCATCGAGGGTTGGAGCGAGGACATCTCCTACGCCGGCGTGAAGTTCTCGGATTTTTTGCAGTTCACTGGGCTCGGAAACCATTCTGGAAAGACTCTGGACTTGGATCATCTCGACGCCGACCTCTTTCCTTTCGTGGGGCTGGAAACTCCGGATGGCGAGTATTATGTCTCGCTCGATATGGAAAGCATGCTGCATCCGCAGACCATTCTGGCATATGAGATGAATGGAAAGCCCTTAGGCGATAAGAACGGCGCGCCCCTGCGGCTGATCGTGCCCGTGAAGTACGGAATCAAGAGCCTCAAGCGCATCGGGAAGATTTTTTTCTCGGACACCCGCCCCAAGGACTACTGGGCTGAGCAAGGGTACGACTGGTTTTCGGGGCTGTAGGCCGAAGCCGCTGCACCAGTAAGCGCCTTTCGGGTTAGCGCAAGTTAGCCAAGGTAGTGTGAGTTAGCCCCCAGATAAAAATTAGTGCGTTCCCAGCCCGGGCCTGACGGCTGTCAGAATTTTAACAGCTGCACCGTCGCGTCGCCCCTCTTAGAATCGCCGCACTTAAAAACTTTTAGGAGCCCCCATGAAAACCATTCTCTCTGCCGCCACCCTCGCTCTCGCCCTTTCCTCTCTGCTCGGCAACGCCTATGCTGCCGACGTAACTCTGGCCCCGGGAAAATCCATTAACTTGAATGGAACGGTAGTGGCCTGCGCGGGCTCAACCGCCCTTCCGCGCCTCGACAACCTGACCAGCGCGATGATCGTAAACATCGCTCGTAGCAATCAGCTCGGCGCCTGCAGTGCGATCAATGATGGCAAAGATATCAACATCAAGGTGAATGACGTCTATTACATTGAAAACAACAGCTACGCCTTCAGTGTTTCCGATGCCGCTTTCATTCTGAAATCACTGGCGCAGTCTGGCGCCTGCAACGAGTAGATTCCACATTTTGAAATTTTGAAGGAGACCTTATGAAAGCCCGCGCGATTGTTTCTGCCCTGCTGTTGAGCCTGTTCCTGGTTGGCGTAGCCAAAGCGGATGAAGTTGCCGCTCAGGCCCGCAAGGACATCAACTTGCTGTTCTTCGGCGGAACTCAAAGCAGCCAACGGTTTTCGGACAATGATGGCAACTGCAGAGTATTTGTGCTGAATGGACTCGCTAGCCATTCCACCCAAATAACCGTCATAGATACAAGACGAAACGAATCCACTATCGTTATCTCTGACCTCGATAAGGATGTGGCGCTCTCGGAAGATCACGATGCCGACCAAGGCATCATCCATCTCACAAAAGGCGCCCACCAAACCACGTCGCTCGAAATCGAGCGCTACCTTGATCGTGGATTGCAGAAGAAGTTTCGTGTGACCGTTCGCAACGGTTTCGATCTTTCTTCCAGTTGCGTGGTTTTCTAGACTACAGATCCCGTCCGTAAAACACAGAATGCCCGTGCTTTGTCTTCAGCTCTAGACGATTGCCGCCCAGAGCATAGCTGAACTCCATCGGCACGATGTCGATGCTGCAGCGGATCCCGTCTTTTTCGTCGTTCGCGGAGGCGCCTTCGAGCACCTTGAAGGCGGTATCCGTAACTTCCGTGGGCACGGTCACCGAAACCGGAGTGGTCTTCCCATCTTTCCCGCACTCACTGGTGAATGTGGTGGAACGCTCACTGATTTTGAGGATCGAGCGGAAGGAATACCCCCGGCTGTTAGCCATCCCATACGACCAGCTGCCGTAGAGATCGGCGGGGGCGGCTACTTCGCCTTCAATAGTGGGCACCACTTGGCAAGACGTCACCCGGCACCAGCTGCTGCCCACCACGTTGCGCATGCGGCAACTTCTAACGGCGTTGTATTTGGCTTCTTCGAGAGTACTTCCGTTGCCGTAGCCATGCTTCGGAGTATAGCGGGGGCTGTGGTGGATATAGGTAAAGGCCGTGCAGCGATAAGCGGCGTGGGCGTGGGCGGCCGTCAGGCCAGCCAAAAAAGCAAACAGGCTGATGAACTTGGTCATGAGGTTCTCCTTAAATTTGCTTCGTGAGCTTTTCACAGCCCGCCAAAGCCGTCAAAGAGAACGGTTCTCCATTTCGCTGGTAGCGGCATTTTTCCCGAACCGGATGAATTTGGCTCTTTGCACCCTATCGCCCCACAGGCATCAGGCTCGTCTCATGCTCCGGCCGCCACTGGCCCTTCCACTCTTTGAGCCGGATGCGTGCGCGTGCTTGAGTACCCTGGGGGGGCAGCTCGATAAAGCCGTAGGTAAGAAGGGTCTGTAAACCAAAATCGGCGATATCGAGCGAGGTCACTTCGTTCCAGGTGCCCGTATTGAAGTATTCCTTCCCTCCGCCCCACTGCCGGTAGCGCAGCACGTGAGTGTGGCCGAAGATCACGGCCTGCAGACGAGGGTTACTGCGCAGGATTTTGCGCGCGGCCTTAATGAAGCTCGGATAGACCGTGGTGCCTGAGATCTTGGCCCAGTTCACCTGGAAGTCGAGCAGAGGGTGTTTGCGCGCGAGAAAAATCATCCGCAGGAACGAGAAGAAGATGTAGATCCCCATGCGCAGAAAGAAAAAAGTGTCGTGGATCAGCGCCCAGCGCATATAGCCCGTGAAGGGCTTCACCTTATCCACAAAGGGGCGCTCCTTCTTGATCTTGGGCAGGAAGATGGCCACGAAAAGCGAAGCCCAGGGAAGATTCAGAACAGGCTCGGGATAGTCGGGGTCGCGAAGAATAAAGCGCTGCGGATCGGTGGCGTTGATCGCCTCGTGCATATGCCCGTGCTCGATGCGCACGTTTTCGAACTCGTAATAGGTGTCGTAGAAGCGAATTCCCTTGCCGATCGTTTCGCGCAGGATCTTGCGCGGCTGATCGAAGAGCAGGCCGATGTCGTGGTTGCCGATCACATAGGCGATCTGGTGGTTCGGGGCCGAGGCGAAGAGGCGCAGAGCCTCGAACACCTCCGGATGCCCCGCGATGATCGAACGCACGAAATGCGCGATCATCTTTTCCGTCACGAGGTAGGTATGGATGCCGAGGTAGTCGATCTGCAGGAGATTGAGGAAATCGCCGTTGATCACCAGCTCCACTTCGGCGTCGGCGAAGTCGCCCGAGCGGTAATACTCGAGGAACTCCACGAAGGAGCGGCCGTGCCGGAAATCCTCGAGGATGTTCACGGTTCCGTCCTTGAGCAGAACGCCCTTGCCGAGATGGAAGTCGTTTACAACGATCTTCACCCTGCGCATGGCTAGTCCTTGATCTTGTTGGTGGCGGCGATCACCCGGTTGCGAACTGCCTTCTTCACTCCGTAAAGAGCTTCGTCGGCGGCTTTGAGGATCTGCTGCTTGCTGGTGGCGTGGTCCGGCACCGAGGCCACGCCGATGCTGGCAGTGAGGCGGATGTCGAGGGCTTCCCGGGCGAGAAAACGCTTCTTCTCCACCTGCAGGCGGATCCGTTCGGCCACCACCACGGCATCCTCGAGGCCGGTGTGGGCGAGAATGATCACGAACTCATCTCCGCCATAGCGGAATGTGATGTCGCTCTCGCGAAGGGTGCGCTTGATCTCCTGGCCCACTTCGTAGAGCAGGCGGCTGCCGATCAGATGCCCGTGGGTGTCGTTCACGGCCTTGAAGTGGTCCATGTCGAGGAAAAGCACGGAGAACTGAACGTCGTTGCGCTTGGCGAGGGAGAACTCGCGGTCCAATATGACTTCCATATAGCGCTGATTGTAGAGGCCGGTGAGATCGTCGGTGAAGGTAAGCCCCTTGAGCGTGGCCACCTCCTGCATCCGGTCGTTGAACGCGCGCACCATCTTCCGCAGGCAGCTGAGCTCGTGCTCCTGGGGCGGTTCGGCCTCGCAGTCGAGCAGCTCGAACACCATCGGGATCGCGAAGGGAACGAGCAGGAAGAGATCCCTGCCCTTCGTTTCCATGGTGCGGCTGCCGGCGAAGCGGGCCGCATGCTCGGTATTGTTGGGATCGAAGTCGTGGTGGATCAGCTTGCCCGGTTTGTAGCGGGAGGTCAGAAAACGCTGGATCGCCTCCACGGCGGCCAGCGCCTCCTTGGCCGAGGCCACTTCGAGCGAAAGATCGAGTAGAAGGTTTGCATCGCTCATGACGACGAACCTGGCTCTCCTTCCGCTTTCGGCACTTCGCCGGGTTGAATCATCTGCGTGGGCTCACCTTCATTGGCGAGGGCCGAAAGTTCGGGCGAAAGGTTCGATTCGTCAGCGGGAGCGGCTTCCTCGGCGGGCGGAGCTTCGGCCGCCGCGGGCGCGGCGTGTGCCGCTTCCGCCACGGGCTCCTCGGCATTGGCCGCCCCGCCGGCCACCGGCTCAAGCTCCTCAAGCTCAGCCTCGCCGGCGCGGTCGTCGTCGATCATGCTGTTGGCGATCTGCAGGGCGCGGGAGACGCGGGAAAGCTTCGCGAGGTAGCGCTCGGCTTCCATCTGCGCCTGCACACGGGAGTCCTGAACCTGGTCGAGATCGAACTCCAGGGCGTCGATCTTTCTCTGGAGCTCGATCACCTTCTGGTCGCGCGCCTGCATCAAAGTCTCGGAATCCTTGCGTGCGAGCTCGAGGCGTGCCTCGAGGTCCCGCTCGTTTTCGCGGATCTTGCGGATGTCCTTGCGCACGCGGCCCCGCAGGCTCTCGTACTTGTCGTCAGCGTCGCCCACCTGCGCTTCGAGCCCCTTGATCCGCTCGTTCTGGATGCGGTTGGCGCGCTCGCCCTCTTCTTGGGCGCTCATGGCTTTGCGATCGGCTTCGGACTTCGCCTCTTCCATCTGCTCGAGTTTTTTTGCGAGCTCGTCCTGGGTATGCTCGAACTCGCGAAGCCTCAGCTGCAGCTGGTGCGCCTCTTTCTGCAGACGTTCGTTCTCCCTGGAAAGCTCTGTGCGCTCGCCCTCGGCGAGTTCGAGCTGCTCCTCCCGGATCGAAAGATACTTGCGAAGCACTTCGAGATCACTGCCGCTATCGCCTGTCGGCAAAGGGGCGGCCTTGCGCAGCTTCTTGGGCGCGGGGGCAGGGGCAGCGGGCGCCGGAATTCCTTCGCCCTGCTCGGGAAGATCGAAGTCCGCCAGCTCCTCCACCGTGCATCCGAAAAGATCGGCCACGAGATTGAGCAGCCCTTCCGGCGGCATCGGAATGCGGGCGTAGCGATGGGCGGCTCCGTCTGTCTTGGAATGCGCCTTGAACTGCTCTTTGCTCCACTCGGAGCTGGCGAGCACCAACTTGCGGCCTGATTTGCCGATCAGCTTGCGCGCCTGCACGAGCAGCGAGGGAGTGCCCTGCAGCTCGGCACGGATCAGAAGAAGCTCGAAGTTTTTCTTGGGGATTTCTTTTTGGGCTTCGGCAATGGAAGTCACGCGCTTCACCTGGAGACCGAAGTCTTCCAGCACTCGCCAGCCGCTGGGATCCGTAAAGGGATTCCCATCTGCGTCAACCCAGAGTACGCGCATCCTGTGCTTCCTTCCAAGGGGGCACATCCCAGCACCCCGTTCTATTAGTCTAAGCGTTGGTTAAGTGCCTGTCAAAAAACAGGAATTGACAAGCGACGCCCCCCTTCCTAACCTGGAAATCGGAAAGCGAGCGATCCGCTTGAATATTATCGACCCGCATAAAAATCCCAGCCTCTCGGAAGACCTCACCGTGGTGCTTTTACGCGGCAACGGTAGCCCACGCACCTTCCGCTTCTCGCTTCCCGCCCTGCAAAGGTCGCTGACGGCGGTCGGCTTTGCCTTCGTGCTGGCCTTGGCGGCAACCTTTTTTCTCCTGCTCTGGAATTTTTTCCATTTTACCCCGGACCGGATAGAAGCCCCGGCCGTTTCTGTTCCCGTGCCCGCAGCCGCCCCGGAAAAAGGCACGGGATTCTGGAGCAAAATATCGTCGCCCTCGGCCAATGTGGAGCCGGGGAAAGAAGACGAGGAGCTGCGCAAGGAAGTGCTGGGGCTGCGCGAAGACGTGGCCAAGCTCAACGCCCTGGCCGACTACCGCAAGAAACTTCAGGACGGCGAGAACGAAGGGCTGCTGCAGTTCTTCGGCCCGCGCAACGTGCTGGAAACCGCGGCGCCGATGCAGGTGAAAAACGTGAAGGTGCTCAAAGCCGGCAACAAAGACACCTATGTGGACTTCGAGCTTCACAACGTGGATCCCGAGCAACGCCAGGCTCGCGGCTATATCGTGGTGCTCGCAAAAACGCCGAGCTTCCTGATGTCGTATCCTCCGAACGCTTTCAGCCCGACGCAAAATATCGTGCTCGATTTCACCAAGGGCGAAACCTTCGCGGTGTCGCGCTTCCGCCAGGCACGCGCCGTGTTCGCGGCCGGGCCTCTCGAAGGGCAGCAGGTGAGCTACCAGGTGCTGCTGTTCGCAAACGACGGCAAGGTAATTGCCGATCTGCATGTGGAGAACGCGCAATGATGGAATGGCAGGCGATCCCGGGACGGCAGGTGGAATCGGAAGTGACTCTCGTGAGCCAGGGCTCCCTGATCAAAGGCGAAGTAACGCTCGACCAGGTGACCCGCCTGCACGGACGTGTGGAAGGCAAGGTGCGCGGACTGCCCGGCAGCGTGATCGTGATCGGCGAGACGGGTTCGGTGCACGGCGAGATCGTGGGCGAAGAGATCATTATCGACGGCTTCGTGCACGGAAATGTCACGGCCACGGCCAAGGTTACGGTTTCCGAGAGCGGCCGGCTGATCGGCAATGTGAAGGCGCCCAAGTTCGAGGTGAAGTTCGGGGCGCATTTTGAGGGAAAAGCGAATTCTTCCGCCAAACCGGCGCCGGCTCCTTCGCGGGGCGCAGAAGCCAGGGCTTAGAGCCAGCCGTTCTCTTTGTACCACTTCGCCGTCTGCGCGAATCCCCGCTCCAGCGTCCAGTAAGGTTCGAAGCCGATCTGCTGTTTGGCCTTCTCGTTGCTGCAGGTCCAGGCGGGCGCTTCGATCTCTTTCACTTTATCGAGCGAAAACGGCAGCACCTTGCCGAATGCTTTGGAGTAGGCAGTGCAAACGGCAGCGGCGCCTTTCATTACTACAATGGGCAGCCGCACCGGCATCACGTTCTTTTCCATTCCCGTCGCGATGAGACGCATCGCCTGCTCCCAGGAGAACTCGCCCTCACCGGAAACGTAGAGCACCTCGCCGCTGCGGAGATTCTCCGCCTGCCCCGTCTTCACGATCCCCTGCACGAGGTCGTCCACGTGCACGAAGCTGTAGCGGCGCGGGTCGGGGTTCTGTATCCCGAGCAGAGGAAGGATGCCGGAACGTATGGCTTGGAAAAAAGTGAACACGCCCTTATCGCGCGGCCCGTAGACAGCGGGCGGGCGCACAACGGCCACGGGAAAATGCGCGCGGAACTCGGCCACCGCCTCTTCGCCCGCGAGCTTACTGAGCCCGTAGTCCGAGACGGGACGGCAGGGATCCTCTTCCCGGTTGGGACGTTCCGGCCGCGAGGGCCCGGCCGCGGCAAGCGAACTTACGTAGACGAAGCGCTGGATCTTGCGCCCGCTATTCCTCACCGCCGTGAGGAGGTTGCGCGTGCCTTCGCTGTTCGCGGCGAAGAAGTCGTCCCGCGAGCGCGCCGCCACCACTCCTGCAACGTGAAAGATCACATCCACTTCGCCCACGGCCTTGGCGAGGCTTGCCGGATCGCGCAGGTCTCCCTCGACAGGAAGGATCCTGGCTTTGCCGAGGTTGGCGCTGGAGCTCGTCTTCCGCATCAGGGCATGGGTTTCCACTCCGCGGCGCAGGAGTTCTTCGCAGAGAGTGCTGCCCACGAACCCGCTCGCGCCGGTGACTAATGCTTTCGAAATCATCCTGATACTGTAAACTGGGATCATGCTGAAAGCGAGGCTGCCTGGGCCGAAGCCGCTGCCGTACATCGTACTGGCCGGCCTACTGATCGCGATTTTTGTGCATGCCGCGCTTGCCCGCACATCCACCTTCGGGCACTCCCCCGGGCCCGGAGACAACTCTTGGCGGTTGAACTCGGATTTCGCGCTGGTCGCGGCACGGAACTGGTATTTTTCCGGCCCCTGGAAGCTGGGCTTCAAAAGTTACGTGTGGCACGTGCGCGACCGGTCGGATTTTCTGAAACCGGCCTACATCTCCTATCCGCCTCTCTACGTGGCCATCCCCTGGCTGATCTCGGTAGCGAAGGGGACTATTCCCTCGACGGTTCTGCTGCACATTCTCGCGTACGCAGCCCAGATTCTCTCTGCACTTCTGCTGGCGTTCTGGATCTGCCGGCTCGCCGAGCGCGCAGGCACGCCAACTTGGGCGGGCGTGGCACACGGTCTGGCCGCCGGGGCCATTTGGATTTCTCTTCCGGTGGCGATGGATTTCTTCCAGAACATCTGGTGGCCCGACACCCTGGTGCTGCCTCTGTACCTCGCGGCCTTACTGGCCGAGACAGCTCCCTACAAGCGCCGAGCCAAAAAGAATTTCCGCCTCTGTTTTTTCGCCCTGGCCTGCCTCGGAGTTTTTTCCGAATGGCTGTTCTGCTTTCTCCTCTTCGCCCTCTGGTTCAAGCGCCTCACGAACCGGACCGAGCCCGGCGACAAGCGGCTGTGGCCGGAGCTGCTGCTACCCGTTCTCCTTGTCTTCTGCTTCCAATTGGCGCAGGTGCTGAGTGAACCGACCGGCTGGGAAATGCTGTGCTTCAAGCTGCTGCAGAGGACAGGCATCAGTCCGCATCGCGGCCATCTGAATCTTCCGGCAATCTTCCACTACCTGGGCACCTATGAGAGCTGGTGGGTGGCTGCATTTCTCGTTTCTCTCCCTCTGATCCTGGCAGCCTTCCTGCTGCGGCACCGGCTCGCCCCCCGCCCACGCGAGCTCAGCGAGGCGGCTTTCCTCTTAAGCGCTCCGCTCGTCCTGCACCTCTCGCTCTTCCGCGAGCATTACATCGACCACGCTTATACGTGGCTTAAATTTGGCCTGCTTTCGGCCTTCGTGCCATTCGCGCTCGTGCCCCTCGCGCTGGGCTGCCTCGCAAACCCACGCCGGATCGCCAGCTTCGCTCTCGCCACTGCGGCCCTCGCCGCCTCGCTCCTGGCGACGCGGGCGCATTTCGCGGCCCATGCCGCGAATCCGACTTTCTATTCAAACCTTCCGCAAGTACGGCAGGAACAGTGCGACGCTTTCGCCCAAGTCCCCTGGAAGGAGGATTTCTTCGTCTCGCCCAACTTCGGGACTTTCTCGTCCTTCCGCCAGTTCGAGAAAGGCCATCCTGAAATGACCAGCGAAGCGGCGGCCGCCTGCCATAGGACGATTTACTGGACCCCCACTCTCGATAGAGTCCACGTCTACGCCCATCTCATGCGCTGGCGCGAATCTCAGCGGGTCAGCGCCGTTTTCATGGGCAGCCCTCCCGCCGATTGGCTGCCCTACCTCCGCAAGGACACCTTGCGGCGCACTGCCCGCCTGGAGATCTACGAACTGGAGAGCGGACGCTTTCTGAAGTAGGCTTGGGCCTATGCCGAAAAAGCCCGCGAAGAAGAGCGCTCCAGGGTTTGTCGCCACCATTCTCGGCTGCGGAACCTCCGTGGGCGTGCCCATCATCGGCATGCAGCATCTGCCCCAGTTCAAGAAGGAAAAGAATTGGCGGCTGCGCGCTTCGATCCTGCTCGAGCCCTTCGGCCGGGGCGGGCCGGCGATTCTTGTCGATACGTCGCCGGATCTGCGGCAGCAGGCGATCCGCTACTTCGTGAAGCAGCCCCGGCTCGACGCCATCCTGCTCACCCACACCCATGCCGACCATCTGCATGGCTTAGATGACATCCGCCCCTTCAACTTCTTCCAGAAGCAATCGCTCCCTCTCTACGCAGAGCCCCAAGCCCTGGAAGATATCCGCGTGAAGTTCTCCTACATCTTCCATCCCTACCAGGAGGGAGGAGGTGTTCCACGGCTGGAGTTGCATGCCGTGCAACATGAGCCTTTCCGTCTGAGCGGTTCGGCCGATCCACGGCTGCAGGAACTCGAGGTGGTACCGCTACCGGTAGCTCACGGGAGGATGACGGTGCTGGGCTTCCGGGTGGGAAAAATTGCCTACGTAACCGATTGCAGCTATATTTCCGACACTACGATCGCGCTGATGCAGGGGCTCGAGGTGCTCGTTTTAGACTGCCTACGGCCCAAGCCTCATACGACCCATCTCAGTGTGGAACAGGCCATCGAGTACGCGCGCCGGATCGGCGCTCGGAAAACGGTGTTCACCCACATGAGCTGGGAGCTCGAGTACGAGGCGTTCAAGAAGTCGCTGCCGCGGGGAATGGAACCCGCCTACGACGGAATGCGGATTCGCGTCGGAAAATAACAGGAGTCACAGATGATCATCGGCGTACCGAAGGAAATTAAGAACAACGAAAACCGCGTGGGCCTAACCCCCGGCGGAGTGCAAGCGCTCACAATGCGCGGCCATAAACTCATCATCGAAACCAAAGCCGGTCAGGGCATTGGTGCTTCGGATGAGATGTACTCCAAAGCCGGCGCCACCATCATCGATACCTCCAAAGAAGTTTGGGAAAAAGCGGACATGGTGATCAAGGTGAAGGAGCCGATCCAGCCCGAGTACGCGCTGATGAAGCCGAACCTGATCCTCTACACCTACCTGCACCTCGCCGCCGAGCCCGAGCTCACCAAGCAGCTGATGGAGCGCAAGGTGAAGGCCGTGGCCTATGAAACAATTCAGCTCGACGACGGCACGCTGCCGCTGCTCACTCCGATGTCGGAAGTGGCTGGACGCATGGCCACCCAGGTGGGCGCCCGCTATCTGCAGAAGAGCGAAGGCGGTAAAGGCATTCTCCTCGCCGGCGTGCCCGGTGTACGCCGCGGAAAAGTGACGATCATCGGCGGCGGCGTTTCCGGAACCAGCGCTGCTGTGATCGCGATCGGTATGGGCGCGCAGGTGACCATCCTCGATATCAATATGCAGCGCCTCACCTACCTCGACGATATCTTCAAGAACTCGATCAACACACTTTACTCGAATCCTCTGAATATCGAGAAAGCCGTTCGCGAGGCTGACCTTGTGGTGGGCACCGTGCTCCTGCCGGGCGCGAAAGCTCCCAAGCTCGTGACCCGCGATATGATCAAGCAGATGGAGCCGAACTCCGTAGTTGTGGACGTGTCCATCGACCAGGGCGGTTGCATCGAGACGATCCGCCCGACCTCGCATTCCGATCCCATCTTCCGCGAAGAAGGCGTGATCCACTACGGCGTGACGAATATGCCGGGAGCGGTGGCGCAGACTTCTACCTATGCTTTGACGAACCGCACTTTGAAATACGCTCAATTGTTGGCCGACAACGGCTTCGAGAAAGCGATCGGCATGGACAAGGCTCTGTATAAGGGCGTGAACGTGCTCAATGGCAAGGTCGCGTACAAGCAGGTGGCCGATGATCTGAAGCTGCCCTACGAGGCGGCGAAGATCTAAGAGCTCTGCACGAGGGCCGCTCGGGCTTAGGCTTAGTGCGGCTTTTTTATTTGCTGCGATGCGAACTCAGCGCTGAGTTCGCAGTGCATTGTGATTTTGCGGTGCGACTTCAGCGCTGAAGTTGCTGTGCGTTATCGCTAAACTTTGAACCAGCGGTTCATTTCCCTGCAACGCCTTCCCGATATTTACGAGAAGGCGCTATCCTGTCTAAGCATTGCAATCCCCATGACAGCAAAGGGCGACCACAGATGAAAATCCTCTACACCGCCAAAGCTAAAACCACCGGCGGCCGCGACGGCCATACCGAAACCGACGACGGCACCCTCAAGCTCGACCTCTCGCTCCCGAAATCTTTGGGTGGCCCCGGCAAACCCGGCGCCACCAATCCCGAGCAGCTCTTCGCCGCCGGCTACTCAGCTTGTTTTGAAAGCGCGATCCGCCACGTGGCGCGGCTCAAAAAGATACAGATCCCCGCGCTGAGTGTAGAAGCGGAAGTGAGCCTCACGCCCGCGGAAACGGGTTTCGCGCTACTAGTAAGCCTCCACCCATTATTCGAGGGCGTACCCCAAGCACAATGCGAAGAGCTCGTGCACACGGCTCATAAAGTCTGCCCCTACTCCAATGCGGTGAAGGGCAATATCGACGTAAAAATTACGATCAACTAGAGCGAACTACTCTTTCTGTTCCGCGCAGTACTGGATCACTCCATCGCGCGTCCAATCCGGATGCTCGCGGTGGGTGGAATCGTAACAATGGGGAAAGTTCGAGAGCGCAGGCGCACAGGTAAGCAGGCGCGCGGCATTCGACCATTTCGTCTGCACTTCCGCATAGGCCATGCACACCTGCATGCCCTCGCGAGCCGTCGCGCACACCTGGATGGCCGAAGGTTTCGACCAGTCGGTCATCTCCTGAGCCAGCTTCCAGCATTGGCTGAACGACGGACGGGAATCGCCGCAGACGATCTCGATGGTTTCCCGCGACCAACCCGCCTCGCTCATCGCCGCGCGATAGCATTCCGGATTGCCCGCCTGAGCGCTGCCGCCCACCAACAAAGCCACCAAAATCCCTAAACTCATGGGCTACTCCTCGTTTGAAATTTGCCGGCACTCTCGCCTACACGCCTAGAAATGACAAGAGAAATGGGCCTAACGCCTTGCGCCTCTCCCAGCTCTCCGCAATAATGAAAGCATGGCCGATGACAAAGCTGCCGCAGGCAAGGAAGAAGCCGCAGACGCCGCCCCTGCGGGTCCCAAAATGGTCATGGGACTGCCCCTGATGACCTTTCTTTTCTTCGCCGTGAACCTGCTCGCGATGGCGGGCGGACTCGGCTTCATCGTTTATAGCAGCCTGATCTACAAAAAGCCGGCGATCACCGAAAGCCAGGTTCAGGCGGAGATCAACAAGGTCGAGCAGAAGAAAGCTGTGCAGGTAGGCAGCGACTTCATCACCATCCCTTTCGCGGAGACCATCATCACGTTACGGGGCGAACAGGGCGGCAAGCCCCGTTACGCCGTGCTGGAGGCCGTATTCGTCTGCGGCTCCGCCGACTGCGAAGAGCAGATCCGCGAGAACAAGGCCAAAGTCGAAGACGCGATCCAAACCGTCTTCGGCGCCCGGACCTTTACGGAACTCAGCTCGCTCAATACGGTCTTCCGCGTGAAGCACGAAGTTCTCGGTAAGGTGAACTCGTTTCTCGTCGACACCGCGGCCGTGGACCTGCTCTTCTCGAGCTTCCTCATCAAATAAAAAAGCCGGGTGGAAACCCGGCTTTTCTCGCTGCAAATGATTAGCTCTACTGCTCGAACGAGCCGCGGTTGGCCTCATCGTTGTCGAACTCGGCGTCCTCAATGTTCCGGCGCACCGGAGCTTCCAGGGAAGGCAGGTTGCGGGCCATATGCACGGGATTGTCGCGAGCGTTGAGCTCGTCCACGTTCACGAAATGGCCACGATCGCCTTCGTCGACCAAAGTTTTCTCACGGGCGTCGTTGGCTTTTTTGTCCAAGCGGCCGAACAAGCGGGCGCGCTCCACCACGCGAACGTCGGATTTTTTCTCTTCGTGAGCTTCAAAAAGTCCCATGCAGTCTCCCCATTTCGATTGAGCTAGAGAGAGGGTCGTAACACGGTGGGTTTTCCCCGTCAATTCCAGTGCTTGGGTTCGTCTTCCTCTTCGCTTCCGGGCACCAGGCGCAAGTGACCGGCTTTCTTGAGTCTTTTCTTCCGCTCCTTGGACACATGGTCGGTGGCCGCCGCCAACCGCTGGCGCTTTTTCCAGAGGGCCATGGCCGCCAGGCAACCGAAACCCGCCACCATTCCCCCCAGATGGGCCAGGTGCGATACCCCATCGCGGCCTGAAAACACGCTCGAAACCAGCTCCACGGCTCCCAAAAGCAGCACAAAGAAGCGGGCCTGCATGGGAAAAAGCATGAAGAAATACATAGTGCGTTCGCCGAAGAGGATGCCGTACGCGAGCAATAGCCCGTAGACCACGCCCGACGAGCCGATCACCGGGGTCTCCGGTCCTCCGCCGATCCCCAGGAGCGCAAAGCCCCCATGGGTCAGTGCCGCGCCCAGGGCGCAGACCACGTAAAAGGCTGTGAATGTACGGCTCCCCCAAAGGCTCTCGAGCTCGGAGCCCACCGTCCAGATCACCAGGAGGTTAAAAAGCAGGTGGAACATGCTGGCGTGGAGAAACGAGTAGGTGAACAGCTGCCAGAACCAGCCACTCAGCATCCGGACCGGGACAAAGCCCAAAAGGGGGGTGAGGGAAAATCCCCCAAAGGTTTCGAGTATAAGCTGCAGGAGGAAGAGCACCCCGCTGCTGATGAGCACGACCTTTACGACAGGCGTAACAGGGGGGGCGGCTAGCTGCACGGATCCACGTCTCATCGGTGGCTTTCAGTGTAGCATCGGGTGCCCAACTGTCTAGTTCTCAGCCAGGATCGCGAAGCCCCTGGGCGCAAAATGCACCCGTTAAATGGCTGTTTTTACACGCCTTTCTTAAAATCACCTGCATGGCATGGCAACTGCACATGGGGCGGCGACGCTAATTCGGAACGCACAAGCCGAAAGCAGCCAGAGATCGTTCATTGTGCCAGTGATTGAAGAGGAAATGCCATGTTGGAACGCCGTAATTCCGCCCGGATCGTGATGCAGACCAAGGTACGTGAAACGAATGGGGACTATATGTTCTCCTTCGACAGCAGCAATCTGTCGGAAGATGGCGTCTTCCTCATCAACAAGCTCTGCGCCGCGGGCCAGGAGCCCTACTCCCAGCTCAACCTCACCTTGCCTAATGGCGTGCTGCTGAAAGGCATCACCGCGCGCATCGTGCGCGAAAACCGCAAGACCGAGCCCAAAGGCTGCGCCTACGAATTCCTCAACGTCAGCGAAGAAGCCCGCATGGAACTCAAACGCTTCCTGAACTCCCGCATCGCGAGCTAAGCGTGAAGATCTTTTTTCTCCTCATCACACTGCTATGCTCGCTGCCAGTGGCGGCCGAAGCCAGTGCGCCAGAACTGGTTTGCGACCCTGACGCCCGGGTGAGCTTCCACTCCCGCTGGATCCGTGAAAGCACCGTTTCCCTGGACGCTCTCGGCGAAGAGCTGCCATGGACGGGGAAAGAGCCCCTGACCACCGGCGAAAGACTCAAGGCCAAAGCCCAACGCGAGGCCGGAGCCCGTACTCCTGAAGAACTGCTCGCCATCGACGACTCCACCCATTTCGTAACCTTCCAGTCTCCCGACAGCTCGCATACGCTCTATGTGGAACGCATCCTGCTCGACTACCGTGAACAGGATGGTCTTGTGGTCACTCATGTGACCCGTGAAGGCGACGAATCTCGCTTCGCGACTTTCCACTGCGTAAGCCGCTAACACTCCCTCCCTTGCCCCTGCGTCCCGAAGCGTTTAGAATTTTCCCCATGCGGATCCGTAAACGCTATATGTGGGTGCCCCTGATGGCTGCCGTAGGCCTGGTGGTCGCGCTTTACCTGATTTTCCGCGGACAGCAGATGAGCACCGTGCCCACGACGATGGATGCGCCGCCGGTGACGACGCCGGAATCGTCGCCCCCTCCCGCGCCCGAGCCCCATTCCGAATTCCAGCGCGATAGCACCCGAGCAGTAAGCGCAGCCAACGCCAGGCCCGCACTCGGCGGCAGCAAACTGTCGGATTCGGAAGTGTCCAAGGTCCGCTCCGACATGAAAATCTCACTGGCTGCGATCTACGGCGCGCAAAAGTCGTTCTATTCAGAATACCACCGCTACTCGACCGATCTGAGGCAGATCGGCTACTCTCCGGAATCTCCGCAAAAACTTTCTTTCAAAACGGGTTTCCTTGCTCCTTTCTATCCGCAGAATCTCAACAAAACTGAGGACCCGCGCTTCCGCTCCTTCGATGACTATGTGGAATCTGACCGTAGTACGCCGGATCAAGGAATTCACTACGCCAATGGCGCGGAATCTCTTGATCTGAGCTCCGCGCAACACTTCTGCAAACAAGGTTGCACCGCCGATGCCGAACATTTTGAGGTCATAACGGCGGCGAATCTGGACAACGACCCTGACTTGGACGTTTGGATTCTGAGCGAGACGAAAACGATCGTGCACGTCTTTGACGATCTGAAATAGACGCTACTGTTTCTCGGTAATCTCTAACAAAACTCCGCCCGTGCTCTTGGGGTGGATGAAGTTCACCAGGCAGTCGTGCGCGCCGGGCTTGGGCTCGGGATAGATCAGCTGAAAGCCTTCCTTCACCAGTCGCTCGGAAACTTTCTTGATGTCCTTCACGCGGAAGCTCAGGTGGTGGATGGTGTCCTTGCCCTGCTTATCCAGAAAGGTCTGGATCACGCTGCTGGCCTCGGTGGGATTCAGCAGCTCCACATGGCCCGGCTGATTGGGGAGCGGGATCCATGCCGTATCGACCTTCTCGCGCTCCACGCGCTCGGTGCCTGTGATTTTAAGACCAAGAATGCCCAAGGCTTCCGCCAAACGGGAGCCCGGCTTCACGGCGATACCGATATGGTCGAGGTAGGCGCTCACTAGCCCCTCACAAACGCCTGGAACTTCTTCGCCAGATGAGCCGGCGTCAGCTGGTAGTGCTCGTAGCACTCTTCCGGGGTTCCGCTCTGGCCGAATACGTCGTTCACACCCACACGCAGCAGCTTGCCCGCGCCTTCCTCAGCCAAAAATTCCGCGACCGCGCCGCCGAGGCCGCCGATCACGTAGTGGTCTTCCACGGTGATGAATTTTTTGTGACGCTTGAGCGCCTCACGCAGCCAGGCCGTGTCGAGCGGCTTGATGGAAGAGACGTTCGCCACCTCCACATCCACGCCCTGCTTCTGCAGGGCTTCGGCGGCCTCGAGGGAATTACCCAGCACGCCACCCGAAGCGAGAACAAGTGCATCCTTACCCGGCTTCAGCGGCTGGATTTTTCCAATAGCAAACTTCGTCCCCTCTTTGTGCACGCGCGGCACATTCTGACGAGTCAAACGGATGTAGGCGGGGTGCGGATACTTCACCAGCTCTTCGATCATCGCGGCGGTTTCGACATCGTCCCCAGGCTGGAGCACCGCCATGGTCGGCAAGGTTCTCATGCAGGCGATGTCTTCCAAACCCATCTGGGAGTGGCCGTCTTCGCCGATGCCTACGCCGGCATGGGTGCCGATGATGCGCACATTGGCCTGGGTATAGGCAACGCTCATACGAATTTGGTCGAAACGCCCTGTCACGAAGCAAGCGAAGCTGCAGATGAAGGGAACCTTGCCGGTGAGCGCAAGGCCCGCGCCCGCACCGATCATATTGGCTTCCTGGATGCCCATTTCGAAAAAGCGGTTCGGGAACTTCGCCGCGAACAGCATGCTCATTGTGGATTTGGCGAGGTCGGCATCGAGCACCACGATCTCAGGGTATTTCTCGCCGAGCTTGGCGAGGGTTTCGCCAAAGGCGCGACGTGTAGCCAGGGGTTTTACACTTTTATCGATCATTGGCCACCTCCCGCTTGGATTTCTGCAATGGCTTTGTCGAGCTGCTCTTGGTTAGGAGCCGAGCCGTGCCAGGCGTTCTTTCCCTCTTCCATGAACTTCACGCCCTTGCCTTTCAGGGTGTCGGCCACGATCAAGGTGGGCTTGCCGGTGCCTCTCTTCGCATTCGCCTTGGCCTTCTCTACGGCATCGATGATGGCGGGGAAGGAGTGTCCATCGATTCCGATCGTATTCCAGCCGAAGGCACTCCATTTATCCGCGATCGGTTCGATATTCATCACATCTTTCACCTGGCCGTCGATCTGGCCTTTGTTCCAGTCCACGATGGCGCAAACGTGATCGAGCTTATGCATGGGAACGCTCATCGCCGCTTCCCACACCTGGCCTTCCTGGATCTCGCCATCGCCCATCACGCAGTAAACCATGGAGTCGATGCCATCGAGGCGAAGGCCAAGTGCCATGCCTTCGGCGATCGAAAGGCCTTGGCCGAGCGAGCCCGTGCTGGCTTCAATGCCCGGCAAACGCGCGCGGTCGGGGTGGCCCTGCAGGGGCGAGCCGAGTTTGCGCAAGCTCATGAGCTTGTCTTCCGGAAAGTAACCGCTCATCGCCATCGCCGCATAAAGGGCGGGAACTCCATGCCCCTTAGATAAAACAAACCGGTCGCGCTCTTTCCAGAGCGGCTTCTGGGGGTCGTGCTTGAGCAATTTGAAATAGAAAGCCGTAATCAGTTCGGCCAAAGAGAGCGAGCCGCCGGGATGGCCGCTGGCTGCGGCATGGATCATTTTTAGGCTCCAGATGCGCAGGTCTTTGGCGATTTTTTCGAGCTCGGAAACCGAAATTTGGGGATTGGGTTTAGGCATGCCGCTTTGTAACACGACCCCGCGCGACGCGCGCCGCAAAATTGGCGAAAAAGGCAGGAACTACGCTACAATGAGCGCACCATGCTAAAGCGCTCGCGGGCATTCCTGGAAAAAGCCTTGGCCGAAAAACAGGCCAGCGCCGCCGCCTGTCTGGTGCGCCACCGTGGCGAGGTAGTGGGAGAATGGTATCTCGGCAGCCACGGCTATCCTGAGACCGGGGCCGAAGTGCGTCCCGTGGCTGCAGACACAATTTTCGACTGCGCCTCCGTTTCCAAAGCTCTTTCCACGGTTTCCCTCCTCTTCACCACCGAGTCTGAGGGCAAGATCGGATTCCATGACCCTGTACGGAAGTACTTTACCGGCTTTCCCGGGGAAGAGACGGTGCTGCTGGATCTGATGTGCCACCGCTCCGGCCTCCCCGCCCATATCGAATTTTTCCGTTCTTACGAGAAAGGGGAAACCAAGCTGGGAGATCAGAAACCCCTCCTGGACTGGATCCTCAATGCCGGCCTGCCTAACCTGGGCACGCAGGTGTATTCCGACCTCGGCTTTATGCTGCTGGGCCTCCTGATGGAAAGCGTGCACGGCAAACCATTGCCCGAGATTTTCCACGAGAAGATCGTGGGACGCCTCAAGCTCGAAAGCACGGGCTACGTGACTCTGCCCCACGCCCCCGCGCCCGCCCGGCTCTACGGCCTGCTCGCGCCGAAAAGCCGCTTCGTGGCCACGGAAGTATGCCCTTGGAGAAAGCTCCTCCAGGGCGGAGTGCACGACGACAACTGCTGGGCTTTTGGCGGCTATGCGGGGCATGCCGGCGTGTTCACCACCCTGCGCGAAGCGGAAAAGCTCTTCGACCACCTGTGGAAGCAGACCAATGCCAATCCGGAATTCCGCAAACGCACACAGAAGCCCCCCGGCATCTGGAACTACGGCCTCTCCACCTGGCCGGGCTTGCGGCCCTTTCCCGGGCCCTATTTCGAAGGCGCCCTCGGGCATACGGGCTATACGGGCACGAACGTCTGGTACCAGGAGAAAAACGATCTGCTTTGCATCCTGTTCTCCAACCGCGTGCATCCCGCTCGGACGGATAACCGCTGGATCGACACCCGGCTGGAGTTCCACAAGATTCTGTGGGAAGAACTCGGCTTCTGAGCGAAGCCATGCAGCCCCAAGAACTCTCTTTATTGGTAAAAGAAAAAGCCAGCTCCCTGGGCTTCGCCCTCTGCGGGATCACGGGCGCTTTACCACGCAAACGTACGGAATTTTTCGAATGGTGGGTGGACCAGGGCTTCGGCGCAGGCATGCACTATCTGAAGCGCCAGAAATCCCGACGCAAAAGCGTGGAGGAAATCCTGCCCGGAGCGAAATCCGTTGTGGTCTGCGCAATGCGGTTTCCGGGCGCCCCGGAGCAAAAGCCCGAAGACCTTGAAACGCGCGCCTACGGCAAAATCGCCCGCTATGCGCTTCATAAAGATTATCACGAAACCATTCTTCCTCTGCTCGAGCAGCTCGCGCAAAGCATAGATAGCGCAGGCGGAACCACAGGCAGCCGCGCCTATGTGGACACCGGCGCATTGTCCGAGCGCGCCTTCGCCGCGGAAGCTGGCCTCGGGTGGGTGGGCAAAAACAGCCTGCTGCTCAATCAGGAAGAAGGCTCCTGGTTCTGGCTGGGCGAGGTCATCACAAAAGCCCAACTTGCCCCTGACTCTCCCGTGGCCGACCACTGCGGAAAATGCCGCCGCTGCGTGGACGCCTGCCCCACTGGCGCCATCGTGGAGCATCTGCGATCCGTGGATTCACGCAAATGCCTCTCTTTCTGGAATATCGAGCAGCGCGGGAATATCCCGCAGGAGTTTCACAAGCCCATGGGCCACTGGCTGCTCGGCTGCGACATCTGCCAGGAAGTATGCCCCTGGAATGCCCACAGCCTGAAGGAGTCGCGCAAAGAGCATGGCGCTCCGCCCGTGGAATATGTGGCGATAGACGATCTTCTCTTGCTGAGCGAAAGCGAGTTCCAACACCGCTACAAAGGCCGGGCCGTGGAACGGGCGAAGCTGGCCGGGCTCCGGAGAAACGCGCGCATCGTGAAGGAAAATTTTTCCAAGCCGTTGAAATAGCGGCAGAAGCGCGTTTGCCTCTGAACAGCAGGCGTGGCATAAGGAGCCCGGCGAATTCCCGCCTCAAGGAGTTTTTTTATGAAGACGCTATCGCTGTTCGCTCTTTTCTTCTCCGCCTCCGCCGCACAGGCAGCGCTCCCGCCCACAGCGGAAAGCTTGCGCGTGATCGCCGCGATTGCCCAATCGTCCGAAGTGTACAAAAAGATGAATGGCGGCTGGGTGAACTCGATCACCCAGGGAGAAAACGACATGTACGACGTGGTCAGCAAGGACTGCCACCTGGGCGTGAAAGTGACGCGCCTTCCGAACCGCCCCCGGTTCGTGGGACCCAATCGTCTGAAAATCGAGGTAGGCCAGCTCAACTGCATTCCACAGGACTGAGACCTTAGCGATTCGAACTGGACGGCGCCGCAGGAGCTGCAGGCGCCGTTTCTTTTTCCTTCCCGCCCTTTTTCGGCATAAGGGCGTCGAGAAAGAGAATGGCCTCGGCGTGCTGCCCCTGCTTGGCCAGGTCGAGAGCTGTCTTGCCGTTGTGATCGCGGGTGTCAACCCGCACACCCTTTTGCACCGCTGTCTTGAGAATGTGCATATTGCCGGAAAAGGCGCCGATCATCGCGATCGTCATCCCGCCCATCGCCTGCTGGTTCACCTTCGCGCCCTTGGCCAGGAGAAAGTCGAAGGCTTCATTGTGCTTGTACATGGCTGCGAGAAAGAGGGCCGAGCGGCGCTTGGTGTCCACGGAGTTCATGGCAGCGCCCTTATCCAGAAGCACCTGAAGCACGGATACCGAGCCGCCCATCGCGGCATAATGGATCGCGTTGCGGCCTTCGGCATCGGTTTTTCTCAGCTCCACTGCCGCATTTTCCGCGGCCAGTAATGTATTCAACGTATCTAGAGTCGCGCCGAGTGCGGCTCGCATCAGCTCGGTGGAACCAGCGAGCGCCTTGATCTTGATTTCCTTTTCCTGTTCCTTGGGTTTGTCGGCCTTGATGCGGGTGATGGAGCGGTCCACAAAGCTCTCGGGGCTGCCCTTGACGAGGATCTCTTCGTCATTGCGTACCTCGGTGACTCCGGAAATTTTTTTCTGGGCATTGTCTTTCGCAGCTCCTTCGCCGCTTACCGTAACCTCTTCCTCCTCCTTGGCGGCCCCACCAGACACTTTGACATCTTCAATTTCTTTATCGGTAGCCGCCTGGAACAGCGTCTCCAGGTCAGTCGCGCCAAAAGCGGCAGGAGCAGAGGCGACAGTCTCCCCTTCTTTGACCGGCTCGCCTGTAGCCGCCACAGTAGATTCGGGGATCGCCTCATCCTCTCCCGCACGGAGCAGGAAGGTGGCCGGGGACTCCGGCGTGGTGAGGAAGTCGGACTTGAACTCCTCGGGATCGAGGTATTTGAAAGTCTCGATGATCTGGTGGGCCACCTCGTCCTTGTAAAGATCGCGCAGCTCGGCCCGTTTCTTCTCATTCTGCGGCTCGGCGCCTTTTTCGGAGAGCTCGATCAGGTAGTCGGCCCATTCCTCGGAAAGCATGAAGGCCTTGGTGAGATTGTCGAAACGGGTGATGTCAAAGGAGAAGCCCCGGCCGATCGGTGAGCCGTGGTGCTGGACCACGACGCGCACCACCTCGGGAGAGATGTCGGCCACGGTCTGCAGTTCACGGGCGGCAAGCTGCGGATGGGTGAGCACGGCCTCCTGCTTTTTCGGATCCTGGATGCCCGAGGTCTTGAGGTGCGCCTGCGTGCGCACTCGGGCTTCGTCGTCGCTCGTGAGCGAGATATCGTGGTAGAAGGCCGCCTGCGAAAGGATCTCCCGCTGGTCGTCGCCCCACCAGCCCATCATCTTGATCACATGGAAGCCCAGAAACGTGATCAGCTGGCAGTGGGCGTAGCGGTAGCCGCCCTTGGCCTCGAGGAGCTGCTTCACCAGCTTGCCCACATTCGTGGCGCTGTTCGCGATTTTTTCCACCGCCTGAATCGAAGCATTGGCCAGCTTCACGGTTTCCTCGTCCATCCCGGAGTTCTGGAACTGGGCGGCCACCATTTCGAGCGAAGCGGAAAGAATGTTCATCTTTTTCTCGTCGCTCAGATTCGGATTCGCCAGCTCTTCGGACGCCCGCGCGCTCTGCTCAGTCACCGCATTCGCGAGCTTCAGGCGCTGCAGCGAATCGATCGTCAGCTTCGTTCCAATTTTCACGAACCCTTCGATCGCATGGCGGGCCACGGTGTCGCCGGCGGAGATGATCTTCTTGCCACCCTCGAACACATCGCAAGGGGAGGTGAAAAGCATCAGCAGGAATTCGGGGGAGATTTCGTATTGATCGGGGCGCACCTTATCGACCATCTGCCGTGCCGTGATGCCGAGAATCTTTGCGCAAGCCTGCAGAAGTGGCTTCACCTGGCTGTCGTCGCCCACTACGGTGAGGCCCGGCAACTCCGCCTGGTCGCCGAGCACCAATAGGGGAGAGGCAATGCCATTTTCTTTCAGAAACTTGAGCAGGCGGCCGCCGGTCTGCCCGCCCTTGAAACCCGCACGCAAGACTACAAGCTGGAGGCCGCCCGGTTCAGCGGCCAGCTTTTTGAGGTCAAGCGGACTCTGCACCAGCTTCACCTGGGCATCGAGGTAAATGCTCATGTTCAGCTGGAACACCATCCGCTGCTTCGGTCGGTCCTCGAAGAACGCGACGACGGGAGAGTTAATGAGCGCACTGCTGCTCATTTTTTGGCCTCCGCGAGGTTCTTGCCGAAGATCAGAAAGAACGGTTTCAGGATTTCATTGTCGTACTTCACCATCACTTCCGGGTCTTCCTCCACCATCCGGTCACCGCTGTAGCGGAAGAGCACCTTCACGGCTTCCGCCGGAGGAAGGAGAGAATCGCTCGCCGTGCGGATCAGGTCGCCGCTCAAGGTCATGAGCTTGGCCAGCAGGAGAATCTGCTCTCCCTGCAGCGCCTGCGGAAAGCCGCTGCCGTCGCAGTACTCGTGATGCTGGCGCACGATCAGCAGGATGTTGTCGCTGAGCACGCTGGAGGCGCATGTTTCGAGCAGGAGATAGGAAATTTCCGGGTGCTTCTGGTAGTCCCGCTTCTGCTCTCTCTTCAGCTTCCGCGGCTTGGTCCGGTAGATCTCCGGCTTGAGCGCGAAGAGGCCGATGTCGCAAAGATAGGAAGCAAACAGCAGGGTTTCGGTGGTACGGCGCGACTTCCAGGGAAAGCGGCGCGAGGCCGTGGCAGCGAAGAGGCCGGTGAGGAAGGCGATGCTTTCGATAGTGTCGTCGGTCTCATAGAACTTCAGCAGAAAAGTTTCGAGACCGGGTTCCACATCCACCCAGGCGGCCACCACGGAGCTGATCAGCTTGCCTTTTTCCACGAATGTCGAACGCAAATCGTCGTCGCAGGCGAAGAGCTCCTGCATATAGAGCTCCGAGATGATCTGCGCGAGCCCGAACTTGGTGCGCAGGGGCACCTGGGGCAGGAGCGTGATCTTCTGCAGCAGCGCCACGGAAGAATTCACGTAGGAAGAACGATGCTCTTTCGAAAAGTAGACATTGCGCACGCCACGATCGCTCTCATAGGCCTTGAGTTCAGCCTCTTCGAAAGGTTCGCCGGCGCGGAAGACGCGTAGGTAACGATTCGCGCCGAGACGAAGGTGCAGATCGCAGGAAACTTTTTTGGGCGAGAAGAAACTGGAAATGCGAACGCTCACGAGCTCGCTATCCTGGAGTTCGATTTCTTCTTCCATCCGCGCGGCGGACGTAGCAGCACTGGCTTGGGCTAAAGATTGCGTCATGGTTTTCCCTACCTAGCGTATCGGGAAGACCGGAGCCTCGCTTAAGGTCTTAAGATCCGTACGGATTTCGGGAAAAGACGGATAAAAAAAGCGGCGGATTTTTATCCGCCGCCGTTTAAAGATAGTTCGTTTTCGCGCTCTTCTACTTGAGCATTTTGTCCAATTCCCCGGTTTCGTAGAGTTCGCACACGATATCGCATCCGCCCACGAACTCGCCCTTCACGTAAATCTGTGGGGAGGTCGGCCACTGGTTGCGCTTCTTGAGCTCTTCGAAGAGGCTCATGTCATCGAGAATGTTGAACGAACCGAACTCCACTCCGGTGCTCTTCAACACCTCGGTGGCGCGGGCTGAGAAACCGCACATCGGCATATTAGGTGTGCCTTTCATATAGATGAAGGCGGGTTTGCTTTTGATTTGCTCGTCGATCATCGATTTGTAGTCAGCCATTTTTCCTCCGGTATTCGTTAAAGTTTGTCGAACTGCTCAGGGGTGAGAGTCTTCACCGTAAGCGCATGCACCTCATTGGAGTTGATCTCCGCCTGGAACAGGTCCAAAACCAGCTTATGCTGCTTGAGCAGGGGGAGTCCGGCGAACTTCTCGCTCACCACCACGGCACGGATATGATCGCCCCCGCCCAGGTCGATCACCTGAACGTGGGTGGGCGCGAGGTTCTGCTCGATGCGGGCCTTGATCTCGTCGAGGGTCATTCAGGGCGAAATTATCGCTAGAGGGCCTTTTACGCAAGGCGGAACAGACGGCTTTACGCCCGCTCGTAGGTCAGGTACAGCTCGTCGCCTTCCCGATGGCAGGTTTCCAGGCGGAACTTGGGGAATTTTCCCAGAGGAAAACCCTTTCCTTCAAACCAAGTGGGAGAATCCTTGCCCCCGATCGCCAGGGGAACAAGGGTGAGATGAATTTTTTCCACCAGCCCGGCCTCGAGAAAGGAGGCATTGAACTCCCCTCCCCCTTCGACCAGCAGCCGCTTCACCCCTGCGCTCCCGAAAGCCTCTACGATCTCTTCCGGCTTGGGCCGCAGGCCACGGGTCTTGACCACCCGCACCCCGCTTTTTTCCAGGGAGCGCATCCGCGCCGGGGATGCTTCTCTTCCGCAGAATACCCAGCGCTCGGCATTTCGCTCGAGTTCCCAGGGGGTTTTCCTTGGCATATAGAGGCGGGACGAAACCACGGCGGAGATCGGCTGGGAAAGCTGCCCCCGTAAGCGCCGCTCACGGAGCAGATCGTCCCCCACTACATGCAAAGGATAAGGGTAGGCCCGGAAAGTGCTTGAGCCATTAATCACCGCGTCATGTAAGGCACGGATTTCGCTCATTCTCCGGCGGTCGAATTTCGTGCCCAAATTCACAGGCCCACGCGCTTTGGTGGCGATTTTTCCGTCCATGCTCATGGCCATATTTACCGAAACCCGCATCCAACCTCCCCAAGGCCTGGATTTTGCGTTAGCATCGCCCCGAGTGGCAAGGACCATCTGTAGCGTCATTATTTCCGCCAAGAACGAAGCGCAGCGCGTAGAGGCCTGCTTTCATTCGCTTAGCCGCCAGCGCTCGCCCTATCCCTTCGAAGTGATCCTCGTGGACAACGGCTCCACCGACGGAACCTACGCTCTGGCCACCCGCCTGGCGAAAAAGCACAAAAACTTCCATGTGATACGCGAAAGAAAACCCGGCTCTGCCTCCGCCCGAAACCGCGGAGCGCTCAAAGCCCGCGGCAAAATTCTGCTCTTTACAGATGCCGATTGCCGACACTCGCCCACTTGGGTGCGCGAAATGTCCAGACCCCTGCTCACACCTTCCTCCTACCCTTTAGCCGCAGTCGGGGGGCGCACTGTCAGCGATTTCGAGAAATCCAAAAGCCCGGGGATCGTGGAGCGCTACCTCGACCAACTCTTCGACTTCTGGGAGAAAGACCGCCTCTCCGCCTTTCCCGCCTTCCTTCCCTGGGCCCCCACCTGCAACCTCGCCGTGAAGGCGCAGGTTTTCCGGGAACTCGGCGGCTTCGAGCCGAGCTGGAAAAACGCCGCCTACGACGTGGACTTCTGCTGGAGGCTCGTGCTCTGCGGTTTCGTGCTCGGCTACGCCCCCAAGGCCGAAGTGCGCCACCTACGCCGCGGCAGCCTCAAGGGACTCATCAGGCAGATGGAGAACTACTCGTTTTACAACCAGAGCCTGCTGAACACTTATGAATCACTGCTTCGCCTGCCGAAGGTCAAAGCCCGCCAGGAGCGGCTGATGGGGCGCGGACGCCGGGCGCTCGGGCTGCTCACCTCCACCACCAGTCTCCGGGAAGTCTCCTACCGCGGGCTCGACCTGCTTTCGGCGGCCTCCCAGGTGAAAGGCGACATCGAGTCGCGCCTGTTCCCTCTGCAACCCAGCCCCAAGCTCAACCCCACCCGCCAGGGGAAAACCCCGCGCACGCTCGAGAAGCTGCTGCCCGAAGGCTATGCATTCCTCCACCGCGAAGGCTGGGCCTACTGGAAGGATTCGCCGTCGGTGGACGAGGACGGAGACCTCATCCTCTTCCGCCCTCAGCGCCATGAGCGCTTCCGCTTGAATGAAAGCGCCTGGAAAATCTGGGAGGTCAAAGCGGCCCGCGGGCAAAGCGAAGATGCCGCCCTCGCCCTTGGGCAGAGCCGCGAAAATCCGGACATCCTGCGCGATATCGACGAGCTCACCCTCGACCTGCGCACACGGAGGCTACTGCCGTGAAGACGTCGGTACTCGTCCCCGTTTTCAATGAAGCGAAAAACATCCCCGGCCTGCTCCGCGCGCTGGAGCAGGTGTGCAAGAAGACAAAAGACCTGGAAATCCTTTTCGTCGACAACGGAAGCACCGACGGAAGCCCCGAAATGCTCCAAGCGGCCGCGCTTCCGGGCGCGCGCGTGCTGAGCGAGCCGCGCAAAGGCTTCGCGGAACCTCTGAACAAGGCGCTTTCGGAAGCCACGGGAGATCTCCTCCTTTTTCTCGACGCCGACGCCCTTCCCGCGCCGAACTGGGCGGCGGCCATGCAGAAGGCTTTGGACGAAAGCGACCTCGTGGTGGGCGAAACGCAGTCGCTCCCGCTGAAGAAGGCCACCGTTTACGGCAAGCTTGCGGCGAAACTTTTCGAAGGGCATTCCGAGCGCACCGCCCATGCGCGGGGCCACGCCCTTCCCTGGGGGCCGACCTGCAACCTGGGCGTGCGCGTTTCGGTGCTCGAGAAGGTGGGCCCTTTTTCCCCCGAGGCCACTTCGGCCTTCGATATCGACTGGTGCTGGCGTGCTGTGCTCCAGGGCGCGCGCATCGCCTACTGCAAGGACGCCAAGGTGAAGCATGCCCGCAGGAACGAGCGCCGCGCCCTGCTCGAACAGTTCGAGCGTTACGGAATGGGCGAGGCCTGGCTCCACCGCACCTACTCCTTTCTGCTTTCTACGGAAGACCAGGAGCCCGACCCCCTGCTCGCTTCCGTGGATTCTTTCCGCCGCCTGCGCCACCAGAGCGAAGCCGGCAAGGTGAAAGCGCTGCTTCCGGCCCTCGACGAGGTGGCCACCGCCTTCGCGGGCGGAGTGCGGCTTGGCTATGAGCGGCCGCACCGCGAGTGTCCACTGGAGCGTTCCGCTCCCGAGACCGCCATCCACTGGCGCAATGGACCCAAGGGCGTGACGGTGTTCGTGCCGGGTAAGGGCGTGGCCGTGCTCGAGGGAAAGCAGCTCCAACTTTGGGAGGCGCTGCAGGCCGGCGACAACGACGAGCTGCTCGCGCGTCTCTTCATGCGCCTGTTCAAAGCCAATCACCACCAGGCACTGCACGAGGTGGCCGAGTTCCGCAAGAGTTTCCAGCCGTGAACCAGAACCGGAAAAAAATCCTGGTGCTCGCCAAAACGCTCCCGCTCCACGACCGTGCGAGCGGGGATTTCCGGCTCAGCCGCATTTTGGAAATCCTCGCCAGGCACTTTGAGGTGGATTTCCTCAGCACCACCCACGCCGCTCTCGATAGAAAAACAGGCAAGCTGGAGTACCTGCCCCGCGATTCCCGCTTCGGACGCACCCGTCTCGAGCTGCTCGACCAGGAATATATCGACGATCTGGAAAAGCTCGGCGTGCACGCGCTGAACCAGGCTGAGCCCGCAGCCTTCACTGTGCGTTCTCAGAACGAATTCGATATCCGTCCATACCTCGAGAAGAAATCCTACGATCTCATATGGGTGGAGTTCTTCTATCTGGCGGAGCAGACGATCGGCGAAATCCGCCGGCTGCAACCGCAGGCCAAGGTGGTCTGTGACTCGGTAGACCTCCACTTCCGCCGCCTTGCCCGCCAGTGCAACTATTTCGAAGGGCAGGCCCGCTATCTGGTGAACAGCCGCCACGAGAAAAAGAGCATGGCCACGAAGAGCCAGAGGCAGCGCTTGGCCGACCAGCGCCGCCATGCCGACGATACCCGGGAAAGAGAATTGCGCGCCTACCAGAGATGCGATGCCGTGGCGGTGGTGAGCGAAGACGACCGCGAGACCCTGCAGGGCCATTGTCCCCAGCTTCCGCTTCTCTTCGTGCCCAATATCCACCGCAAGCCCGAACAAACAGGAGCAATGGTCCCCTGGGAAAAGCGCCACGGCTGCGTATTTGTGGGCAACTTCGACCATGATCCCAACGTCAGCTCGGCACTCTACCTCAAGCACGAAGTGGCCGGCCTGCTGAAAAAGGAGATTCCTTTTCACATCGTGGGCTCGAGTCCCCCCAAGGTTGTCCGCACGATGGCGGAATGTGGGCCGGCGGCCGGCCTCTTCACCGTGACCGGCTATGTGCCCAGCACTCTGCCGTATCTCGAAAGCGCAAAAGTGAGCGTAGCGCCCATTCTGTTTGGCGCCGGTATGAACGGCAAGATCGGAGAAGCCCTCAGTGCGGGCCTTCCGGTGGTAACCACCTCCTTGGGCGCGCAGGGCATGGGGCTGGTGCACGAGCAGACCTGCCTGGTGGCCGACGAACCCGCCGCCTTTGCCCACGCCATCCAGCGGCTGCACGACGACGGAACGCTTTGGGAAAAGCTGCGTGCTGCCGGCCTGGCTCACGTGGAAAAGCTCTACTCCCGGGAGGGCCTCGAAGAGGAAATCGTGCGCTCCGTGACGAAACTGCTCCCTCGTGCATCCCGGAAACCTGCCGAAAGGCCCGCTTCCCCCACCCGGAAGGTGCAGCTCGCCCCTCCTGTGTTCCCGGCGGCACCGGCTCGCCCGAAATTTTCCGTAATCGTGCTCACCCATAACAAATGGGGGTTCACGGAGCTTTGCCTTCGCTCCCTCGCCCATGCCGAACGGGAGGATTCCGGGTTGGCTGAGTATATTCTCGTGGATAACGGCAGCACCGATGGCACCCCCGCCTACGCCGGTAGAATTCCCGGCTTGCGGGTGCTCGCCCAAACGGAGAATCTGGGCTTCGCCGCGGGCAACAATCAGGGAATCAAAGCCGCTAGAGGCGAGAATGTGATTCTGCTCAACAACGATACCGTGGTGACCCCCGGCTGGCTGAAGCGCTTCCAGCACCACGTGGACTCCATTCCGGATCTGGGCGTGCTCGGTCCCAGCACCAATACAGAGACGGGACAAAATTTTCCTGGTGCCCGTTACCAGTCCATCGCTGAGCTATTCGCATTGAATGAAAATCTCGGCCGCGAAAGCGGAGCTTGGGAGCGGGTGCGGAAAATCAGCGGACTCTGCTTCCTGATCACGCGCGCCGCTTTGGATAAGGTGGGCCTGCTCGACACCAGCTTCGCCCTCGGCTATTTCGAGGACGACGACTTCTGCCTCCGGGCGGAAGACGCCGGACTCACCAACGTGCACGCCAAGGACGTGTTCGTGCACCATTTCGGGAGCGCGAGCTTCCGCGGCCGCCGAGTTCGCTGCATCGAGGACGGTATGGCGCGCTTTGCCTTCAAATGGGGAAAGCGCGGCCTCGAGCATATCGCCCGGCAGCACCAGGAAACACTTCTGCGTTCCCGCCGGCCGAGAAGCCTGCACATTTAGGAAAGGGAAAAATGCGGCCCACTCTTGTTTTGTTGTTCCTCGCTCTCCTATCCCAGCCGGCCTGGAGCCTCGAAACCGCCCAGATCAAGGCGATCTATTGCCCCCCCGGTGGAAAGGTTGACGACAAATACAGCAAGTACTTTGACCACGAATACCTCGAACACGGTGGTTTTGAAGAGCTGCGCCAGATTCTCCAGGACCAGAACCGTCAGTTCGGCAAATGTCTTGAGCTGAAAAGCATCTCGTCGACGGAGTTCGAGCTCGAATACAAAGAGGCCTCCGTGCCCCTGGACCTGGTGCATGAGTCCGGCAAGAAGATCAAAGGAAACTTCTTTGGCATGCCCAGGATCAGGAACGACAGCCTGAAGAAGCTCGAAGAGGACCTCAAGCGGGAACCTTATGCGGTCTCCTTTTACGCCGGACTCGAAGACGGCAAGGAGCTGTTTTCCCGCAATGCCGACAAACCGATGTCCATTTCGCGCGCCAACCAGATCTTTCTCCTGCGGGCCGTGCAGGACGGCGTGGCCTCAGGCAAGCTCAAGCTCTCGGACCTGGTTTCCCTCGACACCGAGCGCGCCGTGCGCACCATGGGGATCATCCACTACTGGAAGGATGGCACCCAGATCTCGCTCGACTCCCTGCTGAACCTTATGGTCACCGAAAAGGACCTCAGCGCGAGTGACCTAATTCTCAGCCGGATGGAAAAGGGCGCCTTCAAAGGCTACTCCAAGGGCCTCGACTCCTTCCCCTCCTTCCGCGAGTACTTCATCCTCGCCGCCCGGGATAAGGAAAAAATCGGCAGCCGCGCCCAGGCAGCCAAGCTGATCTCCGGCCTAAAAAACGAACCGCTCCCGGAACTGTACCGCACAGATCGCCTGGAGCTGGTAGACACGCTTGGCTGGTTCGCCTCCGCCAGAGATCTCTGCGCCTCTGCCCTCTCCGTGAAGGACGACATCCTTGTCCGCAACGCCCGCTTGAGCAAGGAATACCAGTCCGTGCAGTCCAAGCAGATCGAGAAATACGGGATCGTGCAGACCCGCGACTCCGGCATTTCCCAGGTGACGGTGGTCTTCAAGTTGGTATCGTCTCCGAAGTGGGGATGCATCTCCGTGACCGCCAACCATAGCGACGAGATCGAGGAGGCGCTCTTCTCCACCCTCGACTCGCGTTTGCTCAATTTAGTGCTGGCTCAGGGCGCGAACTAAGCGCGCCTACTTCTGCTCGAGCTTCTCGCTCTTTTTCTCGGTGCCGGTGATATCGCTGCTGCCGTTTCTGGCGCTGCCCTTCGTGAATTTTTTCGGGCCTGTGCCGCGCGCGCCCCCGGCCACCGGAGCATTCATGCTGGCCACGTCGCGGCCGATGCCCACCTTAGAGCCTTTGGAGGTATCCTGGTGGGAGAAGGCTACGTCGTGGGCCTTCTGGAGCTGGGCGATCTTATCGCGGAAATCCTGGGCTACGGTCTTGAGGATTTTTTCGTTGTCGTCGTAGCAGGGAATGGACGCCAGAAAGCTGTCGGGCGTGAAACCCATCACTGAGGCGTTCTCGAAATCCTCGGGTACGGCCAGGTTATTTTTGTACTCCTCCACCTGCGCAAGGGCGCGGGTGCCGTCGAGAATCAGTGCCGCCATCTTCAGGTTCGCCTGGGCGTAGTCCTTTTCGGCTCCCTGAAAATATCCTTCCTGGTTCTTCACCTTTTCGGCGGAGTTCCTGGTTCCGCCCAGAAGGTTCTTGGACATCAAGTTGCCGGCCAGGTTCACATCGGCATCGAATTTTTTCAGGCAGAGCACTGCGGCTTCGCTGAATGTCACCTCGTTATCGACGCAGCTGTTATTCGCCTTGGCGAGGCGGGCGAGCGGCGCGCAGTAGTCTGCGGCCTGCGCGCCCGTGGTCCACAAGAAAAGTGCGACGATATACATTCCCATTACCACGCACCACCTAGGCTTTTCTTGAGGTAATCTTCGAAGAGTCCGCTTCCCGTTCTACTGGAAACTCCGTAATTGATCTTCGGCCGGGCCTTAGGCACATACCTCGGCTTCGCGGCGGCCACGCTGGAGGGCTTGCGGACTGCTGCCACAGGCTGAACCGGGGGCTTCGCGGCCACCACCGGTTTGGGAGCCACAGGCTGAGCGGCGGGCTTCGCCGCGTCGGCTACGATCGGCTTGCCTTCCAGCTCCTTCTGCTTTTTGTAGTCTTCCACAGCGGCGCTGTTTTTCTGGCCGTCGTCCTTCTGAGCCACCGTGCCGGCGCCAATACCTTCGTTCCGGCCGCAGTTCCGGGGCGTATAGTTGGAGCCCGTCGAGTCGTCGACATGGCCGTAGGTATAGGGGGTCTTCATTCCCGCAGGCGTATACACTGCGGCTGCGCTTCTCGGGCCCAGGAACTCGGTGCGCGCCTGGTTCTCGGCGTAGCAGAGTTTCTTGGTGACGCTTCCGGGCACCATCGGATCAGCGGCGGTGGAAATCACGTGCCGCGAGCCATTGGGGCTGGCGAAGCCGGGGCAGTGGGTTCGGCCCGCACCGCAGTTCTGGCGTACCAGCGCCCTCTGCTCTGCCGCCGTACGGTAGCCTTGGTAAATGTAAACTGTCGTGGGGTTGAGTTTGCTCGCCACGGCCTTCAGCGCTTTCTGAAAGGAGGGGCTGGCGTTGATCCTCTGCATTTTTACGCCAGAGATGGTGTAGCAGAGGTTATCGTATTGGGTTTGGCACCTCATCGCAGCCTGCGCGGAGGGGGCCAGAATTACTGTGGCAAGAACCAGGATTGGGGTGATCTTCATAATCTTCCTTTCCATCGAACCTATACATTCTCGATCGTCGGAATCCGGAGATTTCTTAAGTCTCGAGAATCGAAAATATTCAATTATTTCAATAAGATGACAGGGAACCTGAATTTATTTTCGACAGCCGGGAACCACCACTGAACCGCGTGAACTACTGGAGCGAAATCGCTTTGCGCTCGAACCGACATTCGAGAGGCTCGCCCATTTTTTCCTGTTTCTCGCCAAGCGAGAACATCTGAACCGTATGGCTCTTTTCCGAAAATACGAGCTTCAGGCCAGGCTGGTCCGCGCCGCGGTCCACGCCTACGATCCATTCCCCGGATTCCGTGCCCTTGAAGCCGACTTTGCCTTCCTGGATTTCCTCGCCGCTCAGATAGAGTTGCATGGAGCCCATGTCGAGCGAGTCGATGAACGCGATCTCCGCCGCTTCCACGCCCTTCTCCCGGTCTTTCCCGCAGAGGTAGGTGAAGTCGGCATGAGCCAAGGGGGTTACGAGCATTAAAATTAAGGTAATAAACATATATAATTTAATCGTCTTCATTTAGAACCTCCCGCTTTCCAGCAGGGTGAAAAACGTTTCATGGACTGAATCACACTTGCCGTGGCCGGATTGCTGGTGCGCAGGGTGCTCCAGAACCGGGCGCCGCCGCGGACGCTGAGCCCGATCGCTCCGTCCTTGGGAACCCAGGTGTTCATGATCGTCACGGCGCAGTCGGTCTGCACTTTGGCGTCGTAGATGGTCAGGCTCAAGTCTGTAATGTCTTTATAGCGGTCGCGTCCGAGATTCATGTGGCAGCCGCCGCCTTTGTAGTTGGGGTTTGTGGCCGCCTGATAGGAAAGGGCGAAAAGTCCCATGCTGTAGTGCTGGGGATCGAGGGGCCCGCGAAACACCTGCTTCTTCTCTTCCTCGTCGAAAACGGGGGGGCCGAGCGTAAAGCTCGATTCGCGCAGGGCGACCCCATTGAAGAGATGCATCCAGAATTCCTTGCGCTGGTCGCGGCTGAGGCGGGAGTAGTTCGGGCAGAAAGTTCCGGCGTCGGCCAGGGTTCGCTGGTTCAGCAGATTTTTGCCGTAACGGTCCAGCGAATCGCTCAGCAGCTTGGTGAGCATCTCGCCACGTCCAGGTTTGCTGACCTCCCAAAGAGCGCGCACGCTCATCTTGAAAGGCTTGGATAAGCCGCTTTGCGGTGCGCCCTGCTCGCTCAGGCGCCAGGCCGCATCGGGGCTGAGAGCGAGCCCCTGCGCATCGGCGACCACACCACAGGCCTCGGCCTGCTCTACCGTAACTCCGGATCCGTGGGCGAACTTTTCCAAAGCCTCAGCCAGACTCGCGAAGCAGGCTTGCGTCTCACAAAACTCAAAAGCCTTCTTTTCGCCCTTTGGCACCCACACCCAGATCGACCCGGTTTTCGTGCGCGCCTCGACGGCGGTGCCATATTCGTAACGGATCACACCTTTGACGGCGAGCAGCTCGCCCCCCTCACTTAGAGGTCCGAGATTGTTGGTGGTGGCTTTGGCGAAATCAGGGGAAGTGCGGGTCTGATAGCCTTTGGCGCTGATGCGGATGTAGCGAGGAACCTTGCCCGCGTTGAGGAAGGGGTCGAGGCCGCTCGGCACGCTTTCGGCAGACGCGGAAAAGCCGGAGGCGAGGGTTACGCCCCAGAGAAGCATCCAGCCTGTAAATCCCTTTCCCATACCCGGATAATCTCAAGACATATGCCAGCCCCCGGTTCGGAATTTCCCTAAGATTTCCGCGCTTCACGGGCTGTATCCGGAGGGAACCAGGCAAGATACGCTCTGTTGAAACCCTGTACAGAGCGTCATTTTTTTTTACAGGGGGAAGGTGTCTAAGAAAGACTCGGACGGATAGCGGGAACTTTCAGACCGAAGGCACCTAAACTAGCCCGATAGGCCTCCGACATTTTCCAGAGCAGATAGCTTCTCCGGCGGCCCACCAGGCGGTCTTTGCACTCGTGGGCGAACATGAAAGCGTGTGCGCACCACAAAAAATAACCGAAACGGCGCTCGAGCTTCTCCGGACGGACGGGCAAAGCGACGGCTTTTCCCTTCCAGTCCTTCACTTCTTCCACCCGGCCAAGAATGTCTTCCGGCCTAACCAGGGAAGCGGAATAGGTATTGTCCCCGGCTTCCACAAAATAGGGACCCACCCTGCCCAGAAGCCGATGCACCCGCCAGTGCTTCCTGCCCCGTCGGTCCATGGAAGAGATCACAAGGATGTCGCCGGGAGAGAGGGAATCGGGTGAAACGGAGCGATAGGCAACACGAAAGCCTGGGCGCAATGAGGGCCACATGGACACCCCTTCCACCACGGCTTCTTCTTTTCTATTACGGGATTGAGGGCGTAATGACCGGCTGTAGAGAGCGTGCGCCAGCTTAGAGTGGCGCTGTTTACGGAACTCGGAAGAGGAAGGAGGTTTAGAAGTAGGCGTGGACGCGCTTGATCTTCTCGTATTTCGTGAGCGTCGGCTTTTGGTAATCTTTTTTGGCTTTTCGGTTCTTGGCATTGTCTTTCGTCATGGAATGACCCTTATCTTCAAGTGTCCAACAGCTTCTCGGCCACCAACTGACCGCAGAATTCCAAAGTATCTTTTCTCGCCTGCATTTCAGTACAGTCGTATTCTAGCATCAACTTCCCTACTAAATCGCCAATAGATTTCGGCTTTTCGCAGAGGGACGACCAGAGAAAGGTGCCTACCTTGTCCAAGGCGAAGTAGTTTCCGCTCACAAAATGCAGGAGAACGGCCTCTCCATCCACAGATTTCCAGTGCACTTGCTCCGATTTACGGAGTTTTGTGGATTCATTCATCTTGGCGGCTTGCATCTTTCCTATTTCTGCATAGAGGATCGCTCCTGTCAACGTAGGATGCGAGATCAGGGCCGAAGAAACTCGCGTGCATCTTGTGCTGAGACTGCATGGCGAGAGTAGTAGTCGGCCTCTCGGAATTGACGCAAAGCGTGCCGACTATGCGTGGCCGCCAAAAGCTCCGCGTATGCCCTACGAAGAACGGGATCATCGGGGTTCACACGCACGATCTCCCCTAAAGCGTCCGCCGCACGAACGAGATCTTTCTGTTTTTCGTAAGCGCGATAGAGCCGCTTATGCAACTCCGCGGGAAAGCGCTTGTATACCTTGTACTGGTAGACTGCGAGCTCGTACTGACGCAGTGCCTTGGTCTCCGCTCCCGCTCTCAAATAGAGATCCCCCAGGGCCACCCGCGCAGTCCAATAGGGAAAATGTGTATCTCCGAAAGGCAGAATCACGCTCTCGAATTCCTGGAGTGCCAAGGCATCCTTCCCCTGCGCCGCCAGAACCTGAGCATGCAGCAGCCGGAAGGAGTTCTGCACCCAGAGCGGGTCGCGGGCTCTCGCGGACAGGGCGGGAGCGCCCACTCGATCTTTCGCTTTCCGCCATGCGCCCTCCCAATCCCCGCCTTCGCTCATGCCCGCCTTCAGCAGCAACATTTCGCGCCAGAAGTTTCCCTCATCCGGAAAAAACTCGCTGGCCAATTGTGAAGGGTTCTTGCCCTGGCTTGCCGCCAGACGTTTCAGAATCGCCACTGCCATGTCCGTGCCGGTATCCTGCTCCTCATAGGTGAGAGCGCCGGGAGGCAGGTGTTGCAGGGCCGAACGAAACACCTGGAGGGCGAGCACCGGATCTTCCCTTTCCCGTTCAATCAAGCTCATCGCATTGAAGGCTACACGGAATTTCGCGGGACTCTTCTGGAAGGCATCGAGCCAAAGGCCGGCAGGGCTACGCCAAACCAGGGCCCGCTGCAGGGAAGCCGTCCCTCCCCAGGCCATTACGCCTAGAAGCAGAACCACAAAAGCCACGCGGCCGGCGGTCCCCCGCCACCACTCAGCGCAGAGCCCGAAGCCCCAGGCAAGAGCGGGCAAGGCCAGATACAGATGGCGCTCGGAGAGGGGATCGAGAAGAGGGAAAACGGTGTTCGTGGGTGTAAGCGAAAGAAAAAGCCAGCCCACCGGCAGCCAGATCAGCCGGGGATTTCTCCAGGCGAGATAGAAAACGAAAAGAGCGGCGAACCAGAGACCCAGGCCGCCCAAAACCGAAGGTTGCAGCCAGGAAGCTGGCAAACTGATCTGGTGGTCGATCGACTGGCCGGAGGGAAAAAAAAGCAGCTGGAGAATCGCCGGCCAGAGCGAAAGGGAAAGGCGGGCGTAGTCGGAGAAAGACCGAACATCCACCTCGCCCTGGATGTTGAAGAAGCCTTTCCAGGCCCCCTGGAGATACCCGAGTTTGAGCCAGGCCACCACGCACGCACCGAGCAAGAGCGGAAAAAGATAGGGCACAAGGTCGAGAGGCCGGCGGCGAATCAACAGATGCACCCACAACAGAAGCGGGAGGAGCGCAGCCGCGCTCTCACGGCTCAGGAATGCGCAGAAGGCGCAGGCCAGAAAGCCAAGCCAGCTCACGGCGTTCTGCCTTTCCCGCCCATGAAAATGCAGGGCCAGCAGCAGGAAGAAAAGCGCCATCAGTGAGCCCCGGGCCGAGAGGTAGACAACCGTGTCCACCGCGAGCGGATGGAAGAGAAAGAGAACCCCTGCGGCCAGGGCTCCCCAGGAGTACCCGCGTTCGCCGAACCATTTCTGGAAAAGCGACCCCACCAGCACGGCGTTGGCGAGATGGAGCACAAGGCTCCAGATCCGCAGCGCGCTCAGCGACATCCCGGTCAGGGCGTAGGTCAGCGCGAAGGTGATATAGGGAAAGGGACGGCTACGGGTATACTCGCTCTCGAAAAAAATCCGCGGATGCCATAGGTAGCGGATCGCGCGGTTGTCCAGAATATGGGAGATATCGTCGAAGACCAGCGGATAAGGCAGGGTGCGCAGGTAAACGGCCAGGTAACCGCCCAGGGCCGCGCCCGCGAGCAGCAGCCAGGCAAAGGAGATCTGCCCGCCCCAGCGCGCGACGTAGGACCTCAAACGCTATGCTCCCGGAGCTTCTTTCTTCTCATCGCCCAGACGCAAAGCGCGCGCAAGAATCCCCAGCCGTAGGCGAGATGCACGCACGGAAATACCGCAATCGAAAGCAGATGGGCCGGATCCCACTCGCGCACTGCGAGAAGGAGACCTTGCAGCACCGCCAGGGTGAGGTAGAGGGCCAGGGGCGCCAGCGCCGAGGCACCGCAGAGATGCCAGAGCGAGACGAGGGATACGAGGTAGAGCCAGAACAGCAGGGGGAGAAAGTAAAGAAAGCGGAGGGTCTCGGGAAGCAGTAGGAGATTTTGCGCGCGGCCGGCTCCGTACTTGGCGGCCTGGGAGCAGAGTCCCCTCCAGGTGTCGCGCCGGCAGTGGAAAACCGCGAGCCGCGACGAACTCCAAAGCCGAGAGCCCTTGGCCGAAAGCCTCTGGAGGAGAACGTTTTCCTCATTGGAAATCAGGTGCGCTGCGAAGCCTCTTTCATCCTCGAATACGGAGCGTCTCACGGCGAGATTGCAGAGAATAAGGTCGTGCTCGTCCGCGGCCCCTTCGCCCCCCAGCCGGTAGCGCCGGCGCATCGAAGCCGCACCCAAGCGGGAGGCCATCACCCCGCCCGTGGCCCGCGCCAGGGCGCCACTTCCCGGAGGGGTGAGGTTTGCGCCACCAGCGGCATGCACTTCCGGATCACGGAACAGTTCCACTGTGGCGGAGACGAGGTCCTGAAAGCAATGGATGTCATCGTCCAGGAAAAGCAGAAGAGGAGCGCGGCAGGCCTTCACACCGCTGTTGCGGGCCGCGCCGGGCCGCCTTTCGGAAATAGGAAGCAGTGCGAGAGGAACGGATTCCGACCGCGAAAGTTCGCCGGCGTATTCCCGCACTTCAGGCGAACAGCCATTCAGCACAAGCACCAGCTCCCAGGAAAGCTCGCGGGAAGAGGTACGCAGCAGACTGGTCACAGCCCGCGCCAGCAATCCCGCCGAGCGGTGGCCGATCACCACCACGCTGAGGGCGGGAGCTTCACACTGGCGCCAGCGCTGGTTCGTTTCGAGGCTCAAAGGGCGTCACCATCCACTGCTTGAATCTCGGGGGACATTGCCATAAATTCTCCCATGATGATGTATCCCGAAGCCCGCAAAAGCAAACGCTTTCGCCTCCATTCCATCGCTGTGGAAATCGCGGGAGACGGTTCGGAGCAATTGGTTCGGGATTTCGATTTTTTCACCGACCGTCCCGAAGCCGGAGTTGAGGCGCGGTATACCGTTTCTCTTGAGGTGGAAGCCCGCGACCCCCGGCCCACTGATCTGCCGAAGCGGGCGGCCGACCGCGTTTTCCCCGACTGCGTTCTGTATCGCGAAGGCAATTTCCTGGTTTACGAATACGCGGGCACCGTGCTGCGCGTGGAAAGAGGGAAAAATTCCTCCAGCGGGTGCCTGATTTCGGCCAACGCAACTCTGGCCCAGGAGATCGGCTATCTTTTTCTGCAGAGCGAGATCGGCCGCTTCCTGGACGCGCAAGGATTGCACCGTGTGCACGCGCTGGGCCTCGGCCTGCCCGACGGGTCGGCGGCGCTGGTGCTGCTTCCAAGCGGGGGCGGGAAAAGCACGCTGGCGGCCCAGGCTCTGGAAAGCGAAAACTGCCGCTTGCTCTCCGACGACTCCCCTCTCGTGGACCGATTCGGCAACGTGCATCCGTACCCGCTCCGTCTTTCTTTCCGTCCGGACGCGAAGCTTCCTCCGCTCTGGAAAGAGCAGGCCACTGTTTTCGAACGCCGCCGCCATGGAAAAAAGCTGCTCGTGCCCACGGCGGCTCTGCCCAGCAGCAGCTTGCCCCGTCCCGGGGAAAAATTTCGCCCGGGCTACTTGATTCTCGCCCGCCGCCACGGCCAGCGCGCTGAACCCGAGCTCAATCCCCTTTCCCGCTGGCAGGGCGTTACTCCCCTGCTCCGTGATCTCGTGGTGGGTCTCGGCATTCCCCAGGTGGCGGAGCTCATTCTCACCAAAGGCGCGCGCAGCCTTCCGGGCCTGGCTCCCACGGCCGCTTCTCGGCTGGCCGCGGCCACTGCTTTCCTGGCGAGGGCCAAGCCGATGCGCCTGGAGCTCGGCCGCGACAGCAAGAGCAACGCCCGCTTTCTTCTGGAGCAACTGGCTGCGAAAGAGCGGCCATGAAGCGCTTCCGTTCCCTGGGCAGGCCCCAGGCCGTCGAGCTTTGCCGGTCGCTTCTTCTCACCGAGCTCAGCCTGATGGAGCAGGGCACGCTTCTGGGCTTCCTGCTTTCGTTCGCGAATAACATCCTCATGCTGCTGGTATTTCATCTCCTGTTCGTGAACCGCTTTCTCGACGGAGTGCCCAATTCGTGGGTGTATCTTCTGCTCGGGATCGTGCAGTGGAACCTCTATGTGAACGTTTCCCTGGCGGGCTTCTCCTGCATGGTGTACCGGCAGAAGATCGTGATGGGCTACTCCTTCCCCCGCGAGCTGCTGGTGATCGCGCGCACGGGCGCCGTGTTCGTGCCCTATCTCGTGGAGCTTTTCCTCATCCTCTGCGTCGCCCGCTACTTCCGCATGCCGATCACCTGGAAGTATCTCCTGCTGCCGGTGATGCTGGCCGCCCAGTTTCTCTTCTGCGCGGGACTTTGCTCGCTCTTCGCCATCGTGGGCGTTCTCCACCGCAACGTGATCCCGTTCTGGAACGTGATGTTCCGGCTGATTTCCTTCGCGACGCCCATCTTCTACCTGCCGGGACATCTCGGCCCGCTCGCGAACCTGATCTATTCGTGGAACCCTTTCACCATTTACATGATGTGGGTGCGCGATATCGTTGGCGCCAACGGATTCCCCATCCACTTCACCGCCTGGAAGATCGCGGCGGGCTCGATCGGCGTGTTCTTGCTCGGCTACACCGCCTTCCGCGCCGCCGAATGCAAGATCGGGGATTCGCTATGAGCGTCGAGCGGAAAGAATTGCTGCTGGCGCGGGGGCTGGGCAAGTCGTTCTCCGAGCGCGGCGGCCTGGCCCATACCGTAGCCCAGCGGCTTTGGCGCCTCGGCAAGCCGCCGGAGCGCGTCTACGTTTTTGAAAAGGCCGACTTCACCTTGCTGCCGGGCGAATGCGTGGCGCTCGTGGGCGGAAACGGCTCGGGCAAAAGCACGTTTCTGCGCTGCCTGGCCGGACTGGTGGAGCCCACCGATGGAGAGGTGCTGCGGATCGGGAAATTCGCGGCGCTCCTGTCCCACGGATTTGGCGCCTACGAAGACCTGCCCGTGAGCGACAACCTGCTGCTGGCCCAGCAGCTGATCGGCTCCACTCTCAAGCAGGCGGAGGCTAACCTGGAAAAAGTGGCGGCGATGGCCGAGCTTACCGGACGGTTGTACAGCCCCACCTCGCACCTGTCGGAAGGAATGCGTGCCAAGATCGCTCTCTGCGCCCTCGCCCATTCCGACTTCCAGGTGGCCCTTCTCGACGAGAACTTGAACTATGTGGACAAGGACTTCCGTGACCTCTTCTTCGATCTCACACGGAAATGGATAGCGGAAGGGCGTTCCCTCGTGATCACGTCACACGATGGGCAGGTTCTGCATAAATTCGCCACCCGCTTTCTTTGTCTTCGTTCGGGCCGGCTCGAAGAGATGAACTGACGGATTTTTCTGCTAAAATAGAGCAATGTCCGCTGCGACCTCCCCTCCGAGGAAGATCAAGCTCGTCACCAGCGATATGCACCTCTCCGCGGGTCGTTTCGTCGACGGAATGCAGAATCCCTACGAAGATTTTTTCTTTGACGCCGAATTCTGTGAATTCCTCGAATTTTTCTCGACCGGGCCTTACGGTGACGGCTGCGAGGTGGAGCTGATCCTCAACGGCGACGTGCTCGACTTTCTCAACGTTCCGATCCAGGACGAATGGGTGGACGTGGTGACCTCCGACATCGCCGTGCAAAAGCTAGTGGCCATTCTCGAAGGCCACCGCGATGTGGTGAGGGCCCTGCAGAAGTTCGTGAGCAAGCCCGGGAAAAATCTCGTCTACAACGTGGGGAACCACGATCTCGACCTTTTCTTCCCCGCCGTACGTGAGACGTTCTGCCGCGTGATCGGGGGCGAGCAGTGGACGAGGGACAAAGTTTGGGTGAACGCCGAAAAGGAGTTCCTCGACTATCCCGAAGGCATCCAGATCCACCACGGCAACCAGTTCGAGGCCGTGCATGCCACGAATTATCAGCAGCCCTTCATCACCGAAAACCTGCCAGAGCCGATTCTCTACATGCCCTGGGGCTCAGTATACGTGCTGAAAATCATCAACCGTATGAAATGGGAGCGCCATTACCTCGATAAGGTGAAGCCCATAAAGCTCTTCCTGCTGATCAGCTTGATCTTCGACCCGATCTTCACGCTGAAGTTCTTTCTGATGAATACATTTTACTTCCTGAACACCCGCTTCATCTACAGCCCCCGCCGCCGCGCCACGATCGGCAATACGCTGGCGATCATGCGCGATGAGATCACGCCCTTCTACGGCCTGGAAGACGACGCCCGCGCCATCCTCGACGAGAACGAAAAGGTGAACATCGTGATCTTCGGCCATACCCACGGGCCGATGCAGCGGTTCTACCGGGACGGAAAGACCTACATCAATACCGGCACCTGGACCCGCATGATCAACCTCGACTTCCGCCATCTCGGCCAGAGCACGAACCTGACCTTCGCCTTCGTGGAGTACACCACCGAGGGAATGCCGATCGCTTCGCTGCAAGAGTGGCGCGGAATGCACCAGCCGCACCGTATGTTCAACTTCTAGAAAAGAAAAACGCCGGGCCTTGAAGGCACCGGCGATTTCCTATTTCGGGCGAAAAGTTAGTTCAGAGGCTCGCCTTCCACCAGTTCGTAGATGCCGCCACTGAAGCCCAGGTTGGGATTGGAGCTGGTCACCTTGAGGTGCTTCGCGTCCACCAGGGTCATGCGCAGCTTGGTCGAGCCTTTGCCGTCGATGTTCGCCAGCATCTCCAGCGACTTCTTCACGCAGCGGAAGCTCACCTGGCCGGAAACACCGTCTTGGCTCACGTCGCGAGCCACGCCATCAGCGGGGAAGTAGATTTCGGTGTTGGGAAGAACGGGGCCGTAGTTCACTTCTTCTCCGGCGCGGCGGGTGTAGAGTGTGAGCAGGGCGGTTTCGCCCGATTCCATTCTTAGGCTATAGGTGCCGTTGATGTTCGGACACTCTTTGGCGTTCACTTTGCTGGCGGGGCCGGAGGTAATGTAGCCGTCGTATCTGCCGCCTTCGCACACGAAGTAGCGGCGGTCGGTGATCACGCGTCCGCCTTGTTTCAAGCAGGCAGAG
>DATBTF010000208.1:0-6446 GCA_036559405.1 Bdellovibrionota bacterium | reverse complement strand
GTTGGCTTCATATTGGACAAGCCATTCCTCTTAAAGACCTCACTCTGGTCTCCCATGGCCGTGAAGATATCAATCCTCTGGTTTTGAATCGCCTGGCCAATATCCACAGCCTCGAAGTAGCCGTCGTGGATCGTTCCGTCGGGCAGCTTGGCGCCTTTGGCTGCGGGAATATAGACCTTCGAGGGTATCGGCACCACCGTGGGGTCTACGGCCACCGAGCGGAACGGCTTCAATGCATACTCTTCGAGGCCATAGCCGTAGGGCGCAGAGGGTGGGCAGAATCGCCAACGAATCTCCGTTCCCACACGCGCGTGAAAATTGATAATGCGGCCATCCAACATCCGGCCCGTTCCCTCCATCTTGATCCCAGCCAGGAAAGATGCGGAAATGCGAGCGAGCAATCGCCCATCGAGGTCGAGCAGATCCTGATCCCTGGGCTGACCATCATTTGTTTCCAGGGCTACCCAGTAGAAGGTAGGCTTGAGATCGCCCACCTTTACCAAATTTGGCGGAAGCGGCTCAGGATCCCCGCTGTCCGCATCTGCCGAACCACAGGCCACGATGAAGCTGAGCGCAATGCCCAGAATGAAAACTAAATATTTCTTGTTGGAACGCATCCATGTCCCCCTCGCCACCCTAGAGCATAAGCTCCTTCCAAACCGTGAGATACCTACGCACGATCTGAAAGCCGAGGGGCGTGTAATAATTGTATGCGTTCGTCCAGTCGATACAAGTAAGTTCGGCCCCTTGTAATTTCAATTCTCTCAATGACAGACCAAGCAAGATTTTTCCAGCTCCGCGCCCGCGTTCGGCAGCGGATATTCCGATCGGGCCCAAACAGGAGTCCGTGTCACGGCACCCGGAATCAGGGGCAAGCGGCAGGCGTAGCGCCCCAGGCACCCAGCCGGAAGTGGAGGGACGGATCCGGCCGCGAACGGCCAGTCGGGAAAAGCCGAGAACTTTTCCCTGCTCGTCGCGCAGCAGATTCCAGAATGCCCTCTTGGTATCCGAGCGCTCCCCCCAGACCCGCCATTCCCGGCTCCAACGCCCACGGAATTCCCGCTCCATGAATTCCGTGAGGTCGCGGGAGTCCTTTTCATTCTCCAGGACGTGAAAGGCCCACTTCCTCGATTGGAATCCCACCTCGGCTTCGCCCACATACTGTGCGGCAGCAGGGTTCATTGGCTCACCCACAAAATCCGCGCAATCCGCCGATGAAAATCCCGCCGCGGAAAACGCGGCGGCCAGGCGTACGCCAGCGGGTTCATCCACGGGAATGCCCGGCAGGAAGTGAAACTCGTCGCTGGAAATAGCCACTCGCTTTTTGCCCGCGCTACGCGCGAAATTCTCCACCGCGTTGGCGAAGGCCGCCTCTCTTCCGTGGGGGATTTCCCCGTAAAGGCCAAGCCAGATTCCTCCAGGAGAAATTCCCCGCTCCACGCCCTCCTCAGCCGCTTCCGCCCAGAGTGCCGGCACGCCCTCCAGGTCCGACCGCCAGTAGCGTACAAGCTTCTGCTGCTGCAGGTTCCAGAGAAGATCGCTTTCACTCACCCCATAGAACGCGCCGTGACAGCGATTCCAAGAGTGCAGCACCTCTTCGCTCTTCCCGACAATTCCACTCATGACCGAATCTTACCTTTTCTGCTTCTCTCCCAAAGGAAATTCGCTCCACAAGACCTGAAATCCCGTCTATGATGATCGTCTCTAGCAAAGTAACCTAGGACTTCCGGAGGCCCCGTGACCATTAAAAAAACTCTTCTCGCGCTCGGCACATTATCGATCATCGCCCTTGTGGTGGCGGCCTGCACCCAAAATGAAAGCGCGGCGAACGACTCGGGAATCTCCTACGTAAAAAAGGAAGGCGCAGGCGCTGGTGTCGTGGCTAAGTTCGACGGGAAAGAAATCTCCCTGGAGGAACTCGAAAAGAGCAGCCCGGAGATCTACTCGGCCCGTCTAGAGGTTTACAAAACTCAAAGAGCCGCCCTCGACGAATTCATTCGCAACCAGGTTCTGGAAGGCCTGGCGAAGAAAAACAGCAAGTCGATGGATGAGTACATGAAGGGGGAGATGGAGTCGGCGAAGAAAAAAATCTCCGATAAAGAAGTGGAAGCTTTCCTCAAAGGCCGCATTCCCGACACCAGCAAGGTACCAGCTGACGTAAGAGACCAGGTCCGCGGCCTTCTTCATATGCAGAAAATCGTCTCCAACGCCACGCGCTCCAACCAGGTCGAACTCTACCTGAAGCGGCCGAAGGCGTCACAGCTCGAGTTCAAGGTTGACGGCGAGCCCACCTGGGGCAGCAACGACGCCCCCATTACCGTCGTCGAATACGCCGACTTCCAGTGCTACTACTGCGGCAAGGCGCGGGAGCGTATCTCCGAGCTCAAGAAGATCTACGGCAAGAAACTCCGAGTCGTTTACAAAAACTATCCCCTACCGATGCACGCCGAGGCCCGTCCTGCCGCGGAAGCGGGAATGTGCGTGAACGCCCAGGGCTCCGACAAGTTCTGGAAGTTCTATGACATCGTTTTCGACAACCAGAAAGCCTGGACGAAAGAAGACTTCAAGGAATACGCCAAAAAGGCGGGCGCCGACGTGAAGAAATTCGAGGAATGCTTCGACTCCAAGAAGTTCGCATCGCAAATTGACGCGTCTTTGGCTGAAGGCCAGAAGCTGGGCGTGAACTCCACCCCCTCTTTCTTCGTGAATAGCCAGCTCGTCAAGGGCGCTCAACCGATCGCGGAATTCCGCGAGATCATCGACGAATCGGTTAACTAAACATGCGAAGGGCTAAGATCGTCTGTACGCTTGGCCCTGCCTCGGCCAATCCCGAGACGATACGGGAGCTCATGCGCCGGGGGCTGGATGTAGCCCGTCTCAATTGCAGCCATAGCTCGCACGAAGAACTCACCAGGATGGTGAAACTCGTGCGCGATGCCAGCGAAGAACTCGCGCGGCCGGTTGCAGTACTTCTCGATCTTCAAGGACCCAAAATACGTATCGGCACTTTCCCCGCCGGCCCCGTTACCGTGAAACCAGGAGAGAAGATTACCGTCACCACGGACGAAGACGAACCCTGCACAGCCACCCGCCTTTCCACAACCTACCAGGAACTTCCGCAGGACGTGAAACCGGGCGATCGCATCCTGCTCGACGACGGGAATGTCGAGCTGAAGGTGCTGTCCACCTTGGGCAAAGAGGTGGAAACAGAGGTCATCTTCGGCGGCAAGCTTTCCAGCCACAAGGGAATGAACCTTCCTGGGGTAAAAACCTCCATCCCCAGCCTCACCGAAAAGGACAAGGCGGACCTCCTCCACGGTCTCGAGCTGGATGTGGATTACATCGCGCTCTCTTTCGTGCGCCAGCCTTCCGATGTGCGCGACGTGCAGCAGCTGATCCACACCCACCTCAAGAATGTGCCCGTTATCGCCAAAATCGAGAAACCCGAAGCGATCAAAAACATAGACGACATCATCGCCGTATCCGACGGAGTGATGGTGGCTCGTGGGGATATGGCCGTGGAGATTTCCCCTCAGATGGTGCCAAGCGCCCAGAAGATGATCATCCACAAGTGCAACGTAGCCGGCCTACCCGTGATCCTGGCCACCCAGATGCTGGAAAGCATGATTGATCATGCTCGGCCCACCCGAGCTGAGGCGTCGGACGTAGCCAATGCGATCTTCGATGGTGCGGATGCGCTCATGCTCTCGGCGGAAACCGCCTCAGGAAAATATCCCATCCAGACGATCCAGATCATGACCGACATCATCAAGCAGGCGGAGAGAGACCGCGAATCACTCAAGGTGCGAAAGCCTGCTGAACCTCCCGTAATTTCCATTCCAGACGCCATCGAACACGCTGCCTCCCAAGTTGCTCTCGAAACAGGAGCGAAGGCCATCGTATGTGTCACGAATTCAGGAAAGGCCGCACAGGCGATTTCCAAGTTCAGACCCAAAGTTCCAGTGTTCGCGATTACCGACCGGCGCGAAGTGTTGCAGCGCCTGGCGCTCATCTGGGGCGTGAAAGGCGTTTTAATTCCTAAAGTGGTACCCGAGGTCGACGCCCTCACCATGGCCGAGCGTGCGGTAGTCGGGTGGTGGAACAAATATCTGGTGCCGGCCCTCAAGCCCCTTCAAAAAGGCGATCTTTTGGTCATGACCATAGGAATCCCCACCATGGTTCGCGCCAAAACGAATACGGTGACCGCCCACGTAATCAAAGGCGCCCGCTAAATAATAATGCGCAACGTCATTTCTTGACCCGGGGCACCCGAGGCGGGTAAAAAAAACCTCTCGATGACGGCGGCTCAGCTCGAAAAACTTCCTCAATCTCCCATGTGGGTGCAGTACGGCGCCATCAAGCGTGATGCCTTGGACGCCTTACTGCTCTACCGAATGGGCGACTTCTACGAACTCTTCCTGGAAGATGCCGTGGAAGCCTCGGCCATTCTTGGGATTACACTCACAGCGCGCAATAAGGGCGAAGATGTTCCCATTCCGATGTGTGGAGTTCCGTTCCACAGCGCCACCAACTACATCAACCGGCTCCTGCAAGCAGGAAAGCGAGTGGCCATCTGCGAGCAGACAGAAGATCCAGGTGTCACCAAGGGCATCGTAAAACGCGAGATCGTGCGCGTCGTGAGCCCTGGAATGGCATACGACTCCGACTCCCTCGATGCCGGGCAAAACAATTTCATGGTGGTCCTGGCTCCGGATGAAATAGCGGGACAGGGCGCGTACTGCGTCGCCGACGTCAGCACAGGCCTGATCGAATTTTCCACCTACGCCGGCCTAGAGCAACTTCGGGATGATCTTTCGCTGATCCGCGCACGGGAAATCGCCGCCCCCTCTTCGTTTGTCGGAACGAATGCCTGGCTCGAGCTGATCGAGCAGGTGGGCCCGGAATTTTTCAGCTGCATCACTCCTGCACCGGACTTTTATTTTTCCCAGGGTCCAAGCGACCTTTGCCAACACTTTCAGGTACTGAACCTCGAAGGGTTCGGGCTTTCCTCCGATCATCCGGCACTGAACGTCGTCTCCGCCACCTATCGCATCATCCGCGAAGCGCAAAAGCAGGGCGACCTGAAACACCTCCAACCTCCCAGTCCGAGAAAAAGGGAGGGCTTCGTTCAGCTCGACGAAACCACAGTCGAGCATCTCGACCTCTTTCCCAAGCCGGGCCAGAATCCGGCCGAAAGCGTTTTCCATCACCTCGACCGCACCTGCACAGCCATGGGTGCCCGCCGGCTCAGGGAAATTCTGAGTCGCCCCCTGGCCACCAAAGACGCGATCCTTTCGCGCCAATCCACGGTGAACGAGCTGAAGCAAACCCCCTCCCTCCTGCGCCGGATTCGCGGTGAGCTCACCGGAATCCGCGATCTCGAACGGCTAACCGCCAAAGTTGGGTTGCGAACGGCAGGACCGCGCGACCTCCAGGCGCTCCAGCTGGTCTTCGAAAAGCTACCCGCCATAAAAACACATTTGGTTGACGGAAAATCCGCTTTATTGAAGGCGATCGAGTCCAAGATCAATCCCTTCAGCGACCTTCACTCCTATCTGGCCCTCCGTCTGCGAGATGAGCTGCCGGCGAACACCCGCGAAGGAAACATTTTCCGGCAGGGTTGGAATGGCCAACTCGATGAGCTTATTGTTCTTACGGACGACGCGCGCAGCTTGCTAACGGAGATGGAAGAGCGCGAACGTACCAGCACCGGAATTTCGTCCCTCAAGATCAAATACAATCGCGTGTTCGGCTACTTCATCGAGATCACCAACAGCAATCTCGGCAACGTTCCGGCCCACTACATCCGCAAACAGACCACAGCCAATGGCGAGCGATACCTCACGGAGGAGCTGAAGAAGTTCGAAGAGAAAATCCTCAGCGCCCAGGAGAAAAAAATCGCGCTCGAAGAACTCCTGTTCCAGCAGGCGCTCAACCGCATCAGCGAAGAAAGCCAGGGCATTCTGGCAACCGCCCGCGAGCTCGCGCTGCTTGACGCTCTCGCCTCCATGTCAGAAGCCGCTCACGAGCATGGCTACGAGGCCCCCGAAATTACGGACGAGAATTTGCTCGAGATCGAGGATGGCCGACATCCCGCTCTCGAAAAACTTGTCGGCCGGGACCGGTTCATCGCCAACTCCTCAGCCTTCACGGCCAAAGAGCGCGCCTTTCTGATCACAGGACCCAATATGGCCGGAAAATCCACGTACATGCGCCAGGTCGCGCTGATCACCCTGTTGGCTCATGTGGGATCCCTCGTTCCCGCAAAGTCGGCTCGCGTGGGATTGGTCGATAGGATCGCCACCCGCGTCGGAGCTTCCGATCGCATCGGCCGTGGGCAATCCACCTTCATGGTGGAAATGAATGAGATGGCACGCATTCTTCGCCAGTCCAGCGCGCGCAGCTTGCTCATCATCGATGAAATTGGCCGGGGAACCTCCACCTTC
>DATBTF010000207.1:0-3773 GCA_036559405.1 Bdellovibrionota bacterium | reverse complement strand
TTGCCTTCTTGCTTCTCTTTATCGCCTTGATCTTCTTTGTTCTTGTCCTGATCAGTCTTCGACTCGTCCTTCTTTTGATCTTCTCCCTGCCCCTCGTTCTTTTTATCATCCTTTTTATCGTTTTCGGGCTGCTTGCCCTGGTCGCCTTTGTTCTCCTGATCTTTCTTCTGGTCTTTTGAGTCGCCCTGGCCCTGCCCGCCCTGCTGCTTCTTATCATCCTGGTTTTTATTGTCCTGGCCGCCGCTTCCCTGTTGCTGCTGGGAATCCGATTTGTCCTGCTGCGGGGGCGGCTGCTCGTTCGGATCCGCCAGTCGGGCTACATTCCGGCGCGCTTGCTCCAGCAGCAGGTCTTCCTGAGCGCTGCGCTTCTGTTTGGTTTGCAATCTATGAAGAAGCTCGGCATAGGCCGCACGGGCCTCGGGCTTTTTTCCTTCGAGGGCAAAGGATCCCGCCGTATTGAACTGCGCCAGATCACGCACGATGCCGTCGGCGTTGCGGAGATGGCTGAGCTGCTCGCGCCCCAGCCGACCCTTCTTGTCCTGGAGAAGGTAGGTTCCGATATTGTAGTTTACCTCGGAACCATCAGGATTCTCCGCCTGGAGCTCTTTCAGGGCATCTGCCGCTTCGCTGAATTTTTTCTCCCGCGCGAGCTCACCGCTTTCTTCACTGGCCCGCCGTTCTTTATCCCAGAACATGGACAGTGGCCCGGCCTGCGCCGAGCCCTGGCACGTAAAAATGAAAAATAGCGCGGCCGTGGCCGTCTTTGCCTTTCGGGAGAGTCTCGGCTTGATCGCCTTCACGAATGAGAGCAGGGACGAAGCGAGGGAACGCAGAGGTAGGAAAGAGAAAAGAAGGAAAATCAGTGAGGGTAAGAGGAAAATCCAAAAAAGCTCGTCGTAAACCACGGTCTTGATGGAGGTGAAGGCACCGCGCTTGCCGTTATTCACCCGCGCAAGAATGTCCTCCACCTCACCCTCATCAAGGGTGGAGAAGTAGAAGTGCCCGCCGCCCCGCTTGGCCACGTCCTGGAGCACGCCAGTTTTCACGGCGGTCAGCACGGGCGTGCCGGCAGGATCCTTCTTATAGCCACGCAGCTCGCCTTTTTCGTCGCGAACCGGAATCGGCACGCCCTTTTCCGTTCCGAACGCGATCGAAAAGATGAGACCACCGTCTTTATGGATATGGTCGGCCACGGAAAGATCCGACTCCCCGTGGTCTTCCCCGTCGCTCATGACCACGAAAATATTCGACCGTTCTTCGTCGCTACCCGGGGCTTTCGCTCCCCGCGACATCGCCTCTTTGGCGGTCTCCAGGGCGTGCCCGATATTCGTGCCTTGCGAGGGCACGAGCGATGTGTCGGTGTTCTGAAGGTAGCTATCGATAATGGAGTAGTCGTTCGTGAGCGGACTGATGAGGATGGCGGAGTTCGCGAAGGCGATGATGCCAATGCGGTCGCCGGCCAGCCGCTCCGTGAGGTGCTGGATCGTTCGTTTGGCTTTCTTCAGCCGGCTTGGCGCCACGTCTTCGGCGTCCATGCTCCGGGATACATCGAGCAATACGTAGATATCGAGTCCGGAACTCCGAACTTCCTCCACCGACGGGTTGGCCTGGGGGCGGGCGAGTGCCAGCACCAGGAAGCCAAGCCCCAGCCAGAAGGCCCATTTTTTTCCCTTATCCCGCAATGCGCCTTTCGTGAGCAGCAGCTGATCCAGATTTGCCTCAGAAAGGAAGCGCAGCAGCCGGGTATAGGCGTCCTGGTCCATGCGCCCCAACAGAATGCGTAGCGCCGGCAGTGCGAGCAACAAGGCCAGATAGGTGGGGGACGCGAATTGAAAATCAGTCATGGTCATTCCGGCAACACCCTGAAAACTGTAGAGCGGAGAATGAGGTCGACGGTGAGAAACAGGAATGCCAGAGCCAGCAAGAGCTGAAAGTGCTCCGTCCACAGCACTCGATCTTTTCGTTCGATCTTGCTGCGCTCGAGTTTGTCGATGTCATTGAATATCCGGTGCAGCGAACCCTGGTCAGAGGCTCGGTAGAATTTGCCGTTGGTCACGTCGGCGATCTTCATCAGCAGCGTAGGATTGATGGAGCTCACCAATTGCGTCATCACCTTTTGCTTGGATCCGAATACGTTCACGTAGCCGGGGATGTTGACCAACCCCTCGCTTCCCAGGGCAATGGTGTAGACCTTGATTCCATATCCTGCGGCGATGTCGCCTGCCGTGAGTGGGGCGATCGATCCCATATTGTTGTCGCCGTCCGTAATCAGGATCACAACCCGCGATTTCGCCCGGCTTTCCTTGAGCCGGTTCACGGCGATGGCCAGCCCTTCTCCGATCGCCGTACCGTCACGCAGCTGGTTCACGTCCGCCATGTTCACGGCGGAGTGAAGAAACTCATAGTCCAGGGTGGGGGGGCAAAGAGTGATCGCCTCCCCGGAAAATACGCTGAAGCCGATGCGGTCGTCTTTCCGTCCTTCGATGAAGGAGTGCACTGTCTCTTTGGCGGCATCGATGCGGTTTTTTTTGCCCATGTCTTCGATCAACATGCTCTGGGAGACGTCGAAAGAAATCATGATGTCGATCCCTTCAGAAAGGCGGCGGGCCATCGACGTGGAGGTCTGCGGACGCGCCAGCGCGGCGATCGAGAGCGCAAAGGCTAGGGCACGCAGTCCGAACGGGAGCCAGACAGGCAGAAGCATCCGTGCCGTTCTGAAGGAAAACTGGCGGTTGGCCAACGGAAAGTACAACACCTTCGTGGCCCGATTCGAGCGCAGGGCCGAATACAGCAGCCACAGCACCGGAGGTATGAGGAGGAGAAAGAGCGGATAACGGAAGCTCATCGCTTTTCCTCCTTCCTGGTTTCCAGTGAGGTTGTCTCGACGAACTTACGGGAGTCCAGCAGGAGCCCGGGAACCACCGACGCATCCAGCTCTTTGCGCCCGTAACGAACTTCGGTAATTGTCCCCAAAATATTCCCCAGCAGATTCACCTGGGGCGCGGCGGTGCTGTGTGTGCGCAGCTCGACCAGCAGCTCACGGTCCGTCATGTCCCTTGTGTCCATGTGGAAGTTGATGTCGGCGTACTTGCGGAGAATGCCAGCAAGTTCGAAAGAGAATTTCTTCCATTCCTCGAGCTGAAGCGGTTTTTTTGCCCGGGCATATTTCTGCAGATTGGCGAGTGCATGCAGGGCGCGTTCCGTATTGGTCAGGTTCCTTTCGAGATGGCTCCTCAGCTTACGGAGAAAAATGCGCACACCAACCAGCGCCAGCGCGAAAAACACGGCGAGCAAGAGTCCCAGCAAGGTCCAGTCCCATCCGCCAAAGCCCACCGACGGCTGCAGCCAGGGGGGCTCTTCTTTGGGTTTTTCTCCAGCGAAAGTTTCGATGCTTCCTACATTGACCTGCGGAACTTCCACCTCCGCTTTTGTCACTTGGTTGCGGACAAGCAAAGGCCCGACAAAAAGCGGGCCCGGCTGATGCACCATGGCCTCAAATTCCAGCTTTGTGGCGTTTCCATCGGCGGGCTGCGATCGAACGCTCATAACAGAAGCGGTCACACTTCCTGCGGGCTGCCACAGTGTTCCTTGGGGCGCGTCGATTTCCCAGCCATCGCCCGGAGAGCCGATCTTCTCGTCGATGAAGATCTGCAGCTTGAGAACTTCACCCACATCGGGCTTTTTCCCGGCCGAGTCGGGCGCGAGATTCACCACTACATTCATCGCCGCGACCTTCGCTTTCGTGGATGGAAGAACTGTCGCAGTTCGTTTAC
>DATBTF010000206.1:0-4565 GCA_036559405.1 Bdellovibrionota bacterium | reverse complement strand
AGTCCAGCTCGGCTTCGCCTTGAGTCTCCGCGCCTGTCTCCTGCAGACAGATATAGAGGCGCCAGGCGGGGTTTTGCTCCATGCCATCGGCGGCAGGGAGCGAATTTCCTTTGCCGCCTTCGAATACGACCGCGGCAGGGAACTTAATCCCGGAGAGGTCCTGCGCTGCCCCGCCATTTTCGCTACTGGAGGAATCGGAGCCGCAGGCGCTCAAAGAAAGAACGATCAAGAAAAGAGAAGCGAGTCTCCATGGTGCTTGACGATCCATACGGCCGCTCCATTCATTAAGCTCAGACGAGAAAGCAGGGGAGGGGCTTATAGCGCCGGGGAGGCCCATAGACAATGAATAGTTGATGGATTTATTCCAATCCATTGATTTAAATGAATTATTTGTAAATAAAAAAGGACCCAGACGCGTTTGGTGGTTGATGGAGGGTTGAAGCGCGTCTGGATCCCAAAGTTGAGAAAGTCTAAGTCGGGAACGTCTACATCACGGAGCGAATCGCGATCGCCGGAGACTCAACCGAGCTAAGCAGCCGCTGGCTATGTTCTTTTGTCTTCGCCAGATCTTCCGCTTCCGCCCGCAGAACTTCGCGGCTTAAATGCGATAAGTACAGGAAGGACAGAGCCAAGAGGAGAAACCCGACATAAAGCTCTTGATTCCAGTGCCTTCCTGCACTCATCGCCACGCCTTTCATTCCATTCGTTCAACGTTTCCGTTTGCCTCGTTTCCGAGCTGGAAGGTTGTTCAGGCCTTCCATGAATTCCAATTTAGCGGTCGTGGATTAAAGAGAGATGAAAAGAAAATTAAACTTTTTTCATTTCTACTTGGAAGGCTTTCCCGGGTGGATTATCCAATAAAATCGATATGTTGCCGCCATGCATCTCGGCAATTCGGCGGGCGATCGGGAGCCCCAAACCGGTGCCCGAAACCTTGCTGACTGTAAGATTTCCACGCTCGTAACGGCGGAAAAGGCGTTCCGCCTGGTCGGCGGAGATCTCGGGGCCGAGGTCGTGGATCTGCGTGACCACGCGATAGGCCTCGTTGATCACGCGCACCTCCACCGGAGAGTTTTCCGGCGAGTATTTGATGGCGTTGTCCACGAGGTTCCTAAACATACTTTGTAGAAGGTCGGGGTCGCCTTTCACGAGAAAGTCGTCGGCCTGGGTGTCGGCGGTAAGATCCTCGAGGTAGAACTTGATGGCCACGCCTTTTTTCTTCGCCAATACTTCAAATTTGGAAACCAGGTCGAGCATGATCTCGTCGAGCCGTACGTCACGCACGGTGAGCGAGCCGGATCCGGCCTCCATCTTCGCCAGCAGCAGCAGGTCATCCAGTAAGCGCGACATATGGCGCAGCTCCTGGGCAGCGGAATCCACGAACGCTGTGACTTCTTCCTGCGAGCGGGGCTTCGAGCGGAATACGTCGAGCTCGCCACGCAGGATGGCGAGCGGGGTTTTCAGCTGATGGGAGGCGTCGGCGATGAAATGCTCGTGGCTCTCGAAGGCGCGCTCGATGCGCCCGAGCATGCCATTAAGGGTTACCGTGAGCTGGTGGAGCTCGTCGTTGGTGGTGCGCTCGGGCAGGCGCTCGGAAAGATTGGAGGGGTTCAGCTGCTCGGCCTTGGCGATCACCTCGCGCACTGGCTCGAGCGCTTTGTTGGCGAGGTAGAGGCCGCCCACGCCGGCGAGCAGGAGCGTGATCGGGATGCCGAGGAGGAAGAAGAAAAAGAGGCTATTGGCTTCCCTCTCCAGAAGCGTCATCGGCACGGCGATTTGCAAAATAAAGAGCGGCTTTCCTCTGCGCGCCAGAAAGGTGATCTGGCGGTAGTTGTCGCCACGGGCGAGCGAGGAGTCGATCTCTTTCAGGGCCTGGGCGCCGAGGGTGCGGTAGACAAAGCCGCGGTCGAATACCGCTTGCCACTCTGCCGTCGAGATTGGCAGGTATTTGCTGCCGAGGTTGAGGGAGCGGTCGAGCACGGTGCCGTCAAGGCCCACTACCTGCACCAATCCTTTGCTGGCGTAGAAGGGGAAGATCTTGTTTTTCGCGATCAGGGCGTTGTTGGAGAAGCGCAGGTCGCCGTAGAGGTCGATCGAGATGCTCTCCGAAACGTCAACGGCGTGGTTGTATAGAGCATAGTCGAACTCCTGCTGGTGGTTGCGCACGAACACCTGGTAGAGGATGGCGCAGAAAACGGAGAGCGTGATCGCCAGAAGGGCGAGATAGAGGCCGGTGAGCCGCGCCCGAATGCTCTTGAAAAACGGAACGGTGCGGAGGAAGGGGTTATTCTTCGCGGAGAACATAGCCTACGCCGACGATCGTATGGATCAGGCGCTTCTCTTCCTTCAGGGTGATCTTTTTCCGCAGCATATTCACATAGACGTCGATCACGTTGCTATCGCTGTCGAAATGCACGTCCCACACATGCTCCGCGATCGAGGTGCGGGACAGCGGTTTGTTGGGATTGCGCATGAAGTATTCCAGAAGCGAGAATTCCTTGACCGTGAGAGCAAGGTCCCTGGATCCTCTCTTTACCTTCCGCTTTACCAGATCCATCTCCAAATCCGCGAAGCGGATCAAGGAGCTTTTCTGGTCGGTCTGCCGGCGAAGCAAGGCGCGCACTCTTGCCAGCAGCTCATCAAACGAAAACGGCTTGGTGAGGTAGTCGTCGCCGCCGGAATCCAGGCCGTGCACCTTGTCGCGAGTGGAAGAAAGAGCCGACAGGAACAAAATCGGCCCGGCATAACCCTCTTTGCGCAGGTGGGCCGCGGTGTCGAAGCCAGTCTGGTCGGGCAGCATCACATCGAGCACAATGCAGTCGTAGAGGTTTTCCGCAGCCAGGGACTCGGCAGAGGCGCCGGTGGCAGCATGGTCCACGGAATAGCCCGCTTCGGAGAGGCCCTTCTTCAGGAAGCCCGCCATCTTTCTTTCGTCTTCCACTACCAGCAGTCTCATGGCAGCTCCTCTCCCAATTCGTGTCCGAGGCTTTCCAGGAATACCCGCAGGGGGCGCAGGCGCAGCTTGGCCTCCTCGCGCCCGGCCTCGGTATTCATCGTATCCGCAAGCTTGAGCAGCTTGGTAAAAAAATGGTCCACGGAATAGGATTTGTCGTCGAGGGGGCGCGAGAGGGCCCAGGGATCTTCTGGGTGGAAGTAGCTGGCGCCCATCTTGGCGCCCGTGGAGAACACCCGCATCAGACCGATCGCGCCGAGCGCTTCCAGCCGGTCCGCGTCCTGGAGGGCTTTACCCAGTGCGCTCGAGGGAGCTTCCCCCCGGCTGAAGCTATGCTGCCGGATCGCTAAAGTGATCTCCCGAATCTCTCCTACCGAAAAACCGGCTCCTTCCAGAATCCCTTTAGCCGCTTCTGCGGAACGTTCGCTCGCCAGGGCCCGGTCCGGATGGTTCTTGGGTAGATTTACCAGGTCGTGGAGGAGGGCGGCAGCCACCGCCCTTTCTTCGAATCCACTTGCCTGCATCAGCCGGCAGGTCCAAAGGGCCACGCGCAGGAGATGGGCGGAGTCGTGCGCAGCGTCCTCGCCCCCCTGGCCCTGCGCAGCCGCCAACAGCGGATTCAGCCGGGGGCGGGACTCGATCCAGTGTTTTAGCTCCATGCGTTGGGACAGGGTCTCGTTGCGCATCCTTTCACCCATACCGTAATCCCGCGGCATAGGAAAGCCGCTTACGGGGTGGGCCTCCTTGGGCCAGCTTCACAATTGCCTGCCCTGGAGAACCCGGATAAATTTGCGAAGAGAGGCGTTTTTTGCCATGCGAGGGTTTTTGCTCAGGCTTAGAGAGTTGGTTAGGGGCAAGGCCATTTTGTTTTTTGCCGCTGGCTGCGCCGGTATTGCCTACCTGGTGATATGCGGAACCTTTTTTTTGGGATTTTTACCCGTAGATTCACTCGCCCGCCTGTATTCCAAAGAAGTTCAGGTCAGCTTCGATTGCAGTGTTATCGACTCCCGGGGACGTCTGGTGTCCAAGCCGGCGCACGGGGTATACCAGTGCCTTTACACGAAGGACAAAAAGCTATTTTGGACAAAGAGCGTGGCCGATGTCAGCTCAACTGGTGAAGATCTGATCGGGTTGAGTGGGGCGGACGGGCGGAAAATCTGGGGCCGCCACCTGGTTGCCCACCACATGACCAATTTCTGCAAAGCGAATTCCGCGGTGGCGCTGCTGTCGTCTGAAGACCGGGTTGTGGAGGGGGACTTGGTGAGGGGTGATGTCATTTACATCATTGGCATGGATGGGAAAGTGCTCCATCGCTGGAGCCTGCTCGATCACTATGCGGAACTCAAAAACGTGCTTCAGCTCAAAAAAAATGACGACGGCCTCAACCGGTTTTACTTCAAAGCCCTGGGTTCAAAGGCCAAGATGGAAGTCAGCCACGCCAACTCCATCTATGAAGTTCCGGAAAACTCTCTTTCAGCCACACACGAAGCGTTCCGGCCGGGCAACTTCATCGTTAACTTCGGAAAGAGATTTTGCATCTTCAGCAGCGATTTCAGTAAGGTGTTGTGGGTCGCGCCCGGCGACTATTCTGCCCACGATGTTCAGGTTCTGG
>DATBTF010000205.1:0-22568 GCA_036559405.1 Bdellovibrionota bacterium | reverse complement strand
CATCGCAGATTGGATCCGTGGAAAGAGGTGGAAAGCGGGGAGACGTATTGGGGCTGGAATCGTCGGAAAAACGGAACGGCCATCCAAGCGCTCAGCAGGGCCGAAAAAGATCGGAGCCAGGCTACCTGTTCAGGGGGATGCTGCGCCAAGAGCAGCTTGCCCATCGTCGGATTCACGGCCCAGACCGCGTTACAAAGAATGAGGCCGAGCAGCATGAGCCGAGACATGCCGAGGATATTAGATGTTTTCTTCTACTCCTGCTACAATTTGTGCACGCATGGACCAGTGGAAGAGTTTCGATCTTTTTAATCCTACCCAGGAACACAAAATGCTCCGGGAGATGGTGAGCCAGTTCGCCAAAGACGAGCTGGAGCCCCAGGCCGCGGAAAGCGACCGTAAGGAGTATTTCAACCTTCCGCTCTTCAAAAAGCTGGGGGAGCTTGGACTTTTGGGTCTCACAGTCCCTGACACTTACGGAGGCTCTGGCCAGGACGCCACCGCCGCCTGCATCGTGCACGAGGAGCTTTCCTGGTCGGACCCCGGTTTCGCCCTCGCCTATCTCGCGCACTCGATGCTGTGTCTGAACAATATCGCGCAAAATGCTTCCGAGGCGCAGAAGAAGAAGTTTCTTCCCAGGCTCTGCACGGGGGAGTGGGTGGGCTGCATGGCGATGTCGGAGCCCAACTGCGGCACCGACGTGATGGGCATGGAAACCTACGCCAAAAAAGCGGGCGGAGTTTATAAAGTCAACGGCCGCAAGATGTGGATCACCAACGGCGCCATCGACGACAACAAAACCCCGGCCGATGTTGTTTGGCTCTATGCCCGCACGAATGATCCAAAGGATCCCAAAGCCAAGATATCCACCTTTCTCGTGGACCGCTCCTGCTCGGGATACTCCGTGGGCCAGAAGATTCGCGACAAGCTCGGCGTGCGCGCGTCCAATACGGCCGAACTTGTATTCGACAGCTGCGAAATTCCTGCTGAGAATTTAGTGGGCCAGGAAGGGGAAAGCGCTTTGCATATGATGCGCAACCTCGAGCTCGAAAGGCTTACGTTGGCGGCGATGAGCGTGGGCATTGCGCGCCGCTCCCTAGAGGTGATGACGCAGTACGCCTCCGAACGCCATGCCTTCGGCAAGCCCATCCAGGACTTCGGACAGATCCAGCGCCATATCGCCGAAAGCTATGCCGAGTACCGTTCGGCGAAGGCCTACCTCTACGAAACAGCCCGTCGCCTGGACCTCTCCAAGGGTGGCAACCGCCTCGATTCGGATGGGGTGAAGCTCGTGGCCTCGATGGCGGCGAAGCATATTGCCGACCGAGCCATCCAGGTGCTGGGCGGCTATGGCTATGTGGGCGAATATCGGGTGGAGCGGCTCTGGAGAGACGCCAAGCTCGTGGAAATCGGGGGGGGCACCCTGGAAGCCCACCAGAAGAATATCGCCCGTGACCTGGCCAAGAACCCCGCCGCAAGGACCCAACTATGAAAATGACCTTTCCTGTTTTTTTTCTCCTGCTCTGGAGTGGGCTTTCGTTCGCCGTTGGGCCTGCGCCGGTCGCGAAACCTACTTCTCCAGTGGCCCCCGCGGCGGGTGCTCCCGCCTTAAAGCCTGCGATGCCGGCCGCAGCTCCGCTTGCCAACAACAATAGTGAGAAAGCCGCCCAGGAGCTGAACAAAGAGCTCGACGGCATCCACCAGCAGGCCCAGCAGGTATTGAACCAGGTGGAAAAGCTGGCGCCGCCCGCGCCCGCGCTTCCGCCCCACGATGCACCTCCGTTGATTCCTGGCGCCCCCGTGCTGCCCGAGAATCTCGAGGGCATGCGACAAAAGCTGATGACGCTGGCCCAGGACGAGCGCTTTTTGAAGGCAGTCAAAGACCTCTGGGATCATCCGGACCGCAACAAATTGCTAGCCATCCAGGCGGCCTTTTTTCTGTTCATGATCATCTTGAAGGCCTTCGTGCAGGCCAAAACTGTGCATTGGTTCAAGCGCCTCTTTTTGGGTTTTCTATTCTTTGTGCTCACCTGGGCGGGGATTCTCTACGTGATCCCGCTCGTGCTTTTGGGCGAACCATTCGGAATCTTTACCGGCACGCTTTGGCGGGTGCTGGTAATGGGCGGCTAGCCTCTTCCAAAGAGACTGAAGTAATGCGGTTTTCCTCCCTTTTCGGGGTCAAATAATCCTTTTCTGACGCGCCTTTTCAGAGTAAAAAAGCTCAAATTTCCATTCGAGGTAGAAGGCGATGTCCCAACAAATCAATTTGAAAACCGGTCTGGCCGAAATGCTCAAAGGCGGCGTGATCATGGACGTGATGAACGCCGAGCAAGCCAAGATCGCGGAAGACGCCGGCGCCGTGGCCGTGATGGCCCTCGAGCGCATCCCGAGCCTGATCCGCTCCCAGGGTGGTGTGGCCCGGATGAGCGATCCGCAGATGATCAAAGAAATTATGAGCGTCTCTTCCATTCCGGTGATGGCGAAGGTGCGCATCGGCCACTTCGCCGAGGCCCAGATCCTTCAGGAACTCGGCGTGGACTTCATCGACGAAAGCGAAGTGCTCACTCCCGCGGACGAGAATAACCACATCAACAAATTCGCCTTCAAGGTGCCCTTTGTCTGCGGCTGCACGAATCTGGGCGAAGCGCTCCGTCGCATCGCGGAAGGTGCCGCGCTCATCCGCACCAAGGGAGAGGCGGGCACGGGCAACGTGGTCGAGGCTGTGCGCCATATGACCACGCTCATGCGCGAAATTTACACCCTGAACGCGCTCTACGAATACGAGCAGCTCACCAAAGGCGCTGTCTCATTGCTGCCCACCGAAGCCAAACGTCTCCAGGCTCCGCTCGAGATCGTGCGCTGGGTGGCCCAGAATAAAAAACTTCCCGTGCCCAACTTCTCAGCAGGTGGCGTAGCCACCCCGGCCGACGCTGCCTTCATGGTGCAGCTCGGAGCCGAGACGGTATTCGTTGGTTCGGGCATTTTCATGGAAAGCACTCCCGCTGAAGCTACGAAGAGAGCCAAGGCGATCGTGACCGCTGTGGCCCAGGCCCACGACGCCCGCGCCGTGATGGAAGCTTCCACCGGCTTGCCCAAGGCGATGACCGGCGTGGAAATGAAGTCCATCCCTGAAGACAAGCGCCTGGCCCAAAGAGGCTGGTAATGGCCGCTCCCGTAATCGGGATTCTCTCTCTCCAGGGCTGTGTGGAACCGCATGCCGAACACCTGCGCGCGCTCGGCTGCGAGGTGCGCTACGTACGCCAAGCCAAAGACTTGACCGGCATTCAGGGCTTGATCCTTCCTGGGGGCGAGAGCACTACGATGCTCAAGCTGGCCAAGAAATTCGGCCTCTGGGACGAGCTGAAAAAGCTCAGCGGAAAAATTCCGTTCTGGGGCATCTGCGCGGGCGCCATCCTGATGGCCAAAGAAGTGGAGAATCCCTCCCAGGAGTCCTTGGCGGTGATGGACCTCAAAGTTCGTCGCAACGCCTACGGCCGCCAGGTGGATTCCTTCCAGCAGGACATTCAATTGGAAAGCGGAACTGAGCCGGCGGTGTTCATCCGCGCTCCCAAGTTTTTGTCTTGGAGTGGAGCCGTGAAGGAGTTGGGGAAGGTGAAGGGCGAGGCCGTATTTCTCGAAAGTGGCCGCCATATGGTGACGGCCTTCCATCCGGAATTAGGCAGCAGCGGCTGGTGCCACCGGCGCTTTCTCGAAAAAGTAGGAAACGCTATTTAGTCCTGGTCGGAGGGCGTGCGCGAAATGGGCGCGTCTGAGCCGGCTTCGTCGAGCGCTTTTTTAGCAGCTTCTTCTTCGGCCGCTACGTGGGGGGAAATCAGGCCCGACTGGCCAGCCATGATCTCTTTGGCCATGCCCACGAGCACCCAGCCGTGCTGGGAGGCGTCGTCCTGCTTCTCCACTTCGGCCCAAATTTCAGTTCCGAAAATGGTGAGGTATTGCTTGGTTTCGAGCACTTTCACAACCTCGCCCTTTTTCACCCAGCCGATGCGGGTGCCTTTGCTGCCGAGCGAGGGGTCGGGGGTGGAGTCGCGCAGGGCGAGAGCGGCTGCTCTGACTTCCAAAATCTGGTCTTTCTGGGGGATGGCGCTGTGGCTTTCGGCCATCACGGTGGTGATGGAGAGCACGAAGGGTACTGCCATTACGGCCCAGAACTGAAGAATCGCGGACTTCATAAAACTCCTGCAAAACGGCTATTTTCTGTACAGCCGTTCTTCTACTAACGGCCCGGGACGCCTTGAGGCGCCACAGGCAGGGGGTGCAGGAGAGATAGCAGTAATGGTGCCAGGTTCTACTGCCGGGAAACGGTCAGATAAAACACTCCATCCAGGGGATAGGCGCAGGCGCCCTTGTAAAGGCGGGAATCTCCCGGCAAAAGATAAACCTTGGCCCAGATCCAGCCATCTTTCTTCAGGCGACCTTCCGGGCGGGGGTCTGTGTAAACGAATTCCCCCTTGGCCAGGCGCCCGCATTCCTTGCCAGCGGCGGAGGGCTGCGAGCGGATCCGGCGGTCGTCGCGCATCGAGGTTTTCTTCACGGAATTTTCAGTGCCCGGAGGCAGGGAGTCGATCCACTTCTTTACTGAGCTCACCAGCGCGTTGCCCGCCTCGCCGGAAGGGAAGGCCACGTCGGCGGGCGGCATGGCGGGGACTTCGCCGGTATGGGCCAGCGCCTGGTAGAGCTTGCTGGCCATGCTATTTCCGCCGGCGAAGAAGTCGTTTTTTACGAGGTAGTCGAGCTCGCTATAGAAGTCGGCGCCGATTTCCTTTTCCGTGAAGCCGCCGTGGCAGCCGGCGCAGTACTTCTGGAGCACGTTTTTCCGCAGGTCCAGGTAAGCAACCTTGGCGGGCGAGTGGGTCTCGAGATGGTGGCGCCAGGCAAGGAGTTCCATCCGATAGTCGGTGGCATTGCCCTGCCCATCCGTGCAGCCTGCAGCCGCCGGACGATCGGAGCGGGCGAGGCGCACGATGGTGCGGTTCTTGTCTTCGACAATGAAAATGGAGCCGTCTTCCGCCACAGTGAAGCCCACGGGAGCGCCTTGGGGCCGCACACCTGCAACCTTGCTCCACTGGGAAATGACCTCGCTATAGGCGGAATAGCGGTCCATGCCGCCTTCCGGCTGGAATGGTTTCTGAACGGGGCAGCCACCCTTTACATCCACGGAATAAGACTCCCTGCCCGTCGGATTCTGGTGCAGCGGCAGACCGCGATTGTCCACGGCATAGGCCACCAGGCGGTGCCCTGTGGGCTGCCAGCCGTGCCAGCTTACGAGCAGCTTTCCCTGGAGTAGGCCAGCCAGCTGGCCGGTAGGGGGATAGTACCCCATGTGCAGGGGCGCTACGTGAGGCGGCATCAGGATGTAGGGGGGCTCGTAGTACTGGGACGTTGCCGTGGTTGAGGGGGCGCAATCTACCGGGGCGGTAAAACGCTGGTGCAGGGGATCGCCCGAGTTCTGGCTGAACTTCCATTCCGGAGAAACGGCGTGGAAGTCGTAGCAGTATGGCCAGCCGTAGTGTTTGCTGCCGCGGTTATCGTCGGAGAGATCGATCACGTTGAGCTCTTCGTAGGGCTCTTCAAGCTGGGGAAAGTCCCGGCCGTTCTCGCCCTGGAGCAAGAGACCCGCGGGATGCACCTCCATGGCGATGGAGTTACGCAGTCCTTTGGCTGCGACTTCGTAGAGCTTAAGACCTGCCGCAGGCAACTCCTGGAGCTTGCTGGCGGGGATCCGGAGGATCACTGCCAGGCCCACTTCGGTGTCTTCCGGGCAGGAGCTATAGGAGCCCTGGCTCTTCACGAAGCAATGATCGCTCGGGGAGCCCGAGTTCACATACAAATCGCCATTGCGCGGATCGAAGGCGAGGGAGACCAACGGGTGCATATGGCCTTTGTAGCGGGGCAGGCTAACCAATACTGGCCGCCAGTCACGTATTTCGCCTTCCTCGAAGCGGAAGCGCATTACCTTGTCGGATTCGCCCAAATAGAAAAATCCTCCTGGCCCGAGCCGTAGGCCGTGCGGCAGATTCAGGCCGGCTTTCAGGAGCGTATTCTCGTATTGCCCGTCGCTTCTCTGTCTAAGGAGGTAGAGGGAGCCTTTGTTGGGGGCCCAGCCTCCCATATCGACCACGAGAAAGCTCTTGGACCCCGGCACCTGCACGATCGTGCGGGGCATCACCCAAGGCCTATTCTTATCGACCGCGCGTGACTGCGGGAGCACAAGGCCCAGGCAGGTGCCGGCCACCGAGCCTACCTGCAGCTGCGGAAGGCCGTCACAGCTGCGGTCGGAGGGATTGTAGGAGTAACCGCTTTTGTCGAGGGTGGTGGCGGAGGGGGTTCGGTCGGCGGGAAGCGAAGAGCAGCCGAGGAGCAGAGCGCAGGCCCAGTAGGGAAGGAAAGACCGAAAAAATTTATTTCGAGTCATCAGCTCTGATAGTACGCCGGCTCGTTGCCCTTCTTCCACTTGATATTGCAGCCAAGGCTGGCCTTCTGGCCGTCTGGAGGAATCGTGCCCCCGCCCAGAAGAAGTTCAGCAGCGGCCATAAGGTCCTGGCCGGTCACCGGCACGTTATTGCCGGGACGGGAGCCATCTAGCTGCCCCCGATAGACGAGCCGGTGCTGCCGGTCGAAGAGGTAGAAGTCCGGGGTGCAGGCGGCCTGATAGGCCTGGGCCACTCTCTGGGTTTCGTCGAAGAGGTAGGGAAAGGTGTAGCCGCTGGCCCTGGCTTCGATCCGCATATTCTCGGGGCTGTCGTCGGGATGGGTGCTGATGTCGTTGGAATTGATCGCCACCACTCCCATGCCTTTTTCCTGAAACACCGTGCCGATTTCGGCGAGCTTGGCGGCCACATGTTTCACGAAGGGGCAGTGGTTGCAGATGAACATCACCAGCAGGGGTTTGCCTTTAAAGTCCGTACGAGAAACGGTCTTTCCTGTGACGGCGTCTTTGAGGGAAAAGTCCGGGGCTTCGGTTTCGAGTTCCAGCATGGTCGAAGGAGTTTTAGCCATAAAAAGACCCTATACCGTTTCCTTTCGTTTGAAATCCTGCAGGGCGGAATCGGGCTCCTGCGAATGGCTTTCGACCTGATCCACTTTCGCGGAAGGGGGACCATGCTGGGCCCAGGCAAGGATTTCGTCCACGGCTTGCTCCTCTCCCTGCACCCAAGCCTCTACCGAGCCATCCTGCCTGTTTCTCACCCAGCCGGAAAGCGCCAGACGCTGGGCTACTTGCCGCATGCTGTCCCGGAAAAATACACCCTGCACTTTGCCGCGAATCTGGAGAAGAAGAGCCTTAGGCATCAGGCTGCCCGGCATTTTTTGCCTCAATCCAGCGAGAGAAGTACTTGGTGCTGTTGCTCTGCTGATGGCGGAGGATGCGGCCCAGGAGATTCTGGGAGCGGGAGCTTTCGAGGCCGCGCATTCCTCTTTCTAGAAAGGTCAGGAAGGATTTCGCCAGGGTGGCGCGGTTGTAAAGAGTTCTCACCGCTTCCAGTCCCGCCTCGCTCTGTCCGGTCCAGATCGACTCGCTTCCGTCAAGGGCCGCGCAGGCGTGGGCGAATTCGAGCGCGTCTGTGGTCACGAGGCCTTCGTGGCCCATGCCTTCGAAGGTGAGCACGCTGCCGACCACCGGAGTGCCGGCGCCCCAGGCCTCGAGCACCTTGCCTTTGATGCCGGCACCAAACCGGAGCGGGGCGAGCAGGGCCTTGTGCTTTCCGAGGGCGGCGCGGTGGTTGGCAACGGGGCCATGCGCGAAGATGCCGTTCTGCCCTTTGTGCAGGGAGATCTCAGCGGGCGGGTAGGCGCCGTAGAGGTGGAGCTCCGCTTCGGGCAGCTGCCGGCGCACCACAGGCCACAGCTCACTTAGCAGCCAGCGTACGGAATCGAGGTTGGGTGGGTGGCGGAAGTTGCCCAGAAAGCAGAAGCCCGAGCGTTCGGTGAACGAAGGGATCTGGCTTTCTGCATCGGTGGGAAAGGGCAGGCAAAGGAGGCGCTCGTCGGGAAAGCCCAGCCTTTGGGTGAGAAAATCGCGCTCGAAGGAGGAAACCACGAGAGCGGCGTCCACGCGGTGGAGGGAGGCGAGTTCGCGCAGCAGGTCTTCGCCCATATCGTCTTCCGAGGGAGCGAGCACCTGCTCCCAGCGGGCACCGGTTTTCACAAGGCGCTCGCGGGCGCGGCGGAGGGAGTGAAGGTCCTGCGTATCCACAAGTTGAAAGGCTTTTGGCCAAAGGCTGCGGGCGCGCCAGCCGAACTGCTCCTCCATCACGAAGCGGTCGAAAATCAGGAGCGAGGGATCGAGGGCGAAGAGCGCCTTTTCCGTATCACCCGATTGGTTGGGATCGCAGCTGAGGGTGGTGATGCCGAGGGCGTTCAGCTCTTCGCTGTATTGGCTAGTGCCGGAAGGGCTGACCGCTGTGACCTTCCAGCCGTCTTCCAGCAGAGCGCGCATCAGTTCCCGCGTGCGCACGCCGGCCGCGCTCGAAAGCGGCTCGGGCCAGACATAAACAAAAAAAGTTGCGTGCCGGGGACTAGTCATGGAAGGGGCAAATTAGCATGAAGGAATGGGTGTGCCCATATGATTTAAGTGGTGGAAATTAAATGAGTAAGCGAAACGAGGGACCTAGCGCCGCTCAATGATGTCTTTCTTCGGATAGCGCACCTTCGCGGCTGCCGAGGATTTGTCCTCGGGGGAGCGATAGCCGGCAGCGCAGGCCACCACGGTGCGGAAGCGCGTCTCGTTGAGGCCCAGGATCTCGTCGTACTTCTTGGAGTCGAAGCCTTCCATTGGACAGGTATCCACGCCCATGAGGGCGGCGGCGGTCATGAAGCTCCCGAGCGCGATATAGCTCTGGCGGGCCGTCCACTCGGGAACAAAGGGCTTACGCGGGCCCATTACGTCGCCCACGATCACCTTGCGGTAGCCGTCGAGGCTGGGGCGCGGGATCTTGCGGGCGGAGGCGAAGGCGTCGAGGAAGCGGTCGATATCGGCCTCGGTCATCTCCGGATGGTGGGTGAACACCACGAAGTGGGAGCATTCGGTGACCTGGCGCTGGTTGAAGGAGACGGCGCGCAGCTTTTCCCGCAGCTCGGAGTCCTGGATCACCATGAACTTCCAGGGCTGCAGCCCGTAGGACGAGGGCGTGAGCTGGAGCGCCGTTTCGAGAGCATCCCAGGTGGCAGTGGGGATTTTTTTCGTCGATTCGAAGCTTTTCACGGCGTACCGCCATTGCAGGCGGGTGAGCAGGTCTTGGGGGAGGAGGTGCATGGGGGGAGACTACAAAAAAACAGCCGGAGGGGCAACTCCGGCTGTGGGAACTCTCCCTGTCGGGAGAGGTCGGGTCAGCTTTTATTGTAACAGCGGGAAATTGGGAAATGCGACGGCTTTTGCTACACGCCTACCGGTGTCGGACTGGGGGGCGTCCGGAAAAATAGGGGAGAAGCCAGGGTGAGTAGGCAAAGGGAGGTGCCTGCGAGGGTGAAAGCGGTGAGATGCGCGCCGAAGAAGAACAAAAGACCGAGGAAGCCGAGCTGGGTGCTGTAGATCCAGCTGAGCAGCAGGCGGAAGCGCCGGTAGGCGGGCCGCCCGAAGCCCAATGCCGATGCCAGCTCCGGCAGGCGGGTGTCGGTCAGCACGAGATCGGCGCCATCTGCCTGGGATGAATGAGCGGCCACTGCAGCCACTGACTTGGGCAGATAAGGCGATACGCGCACCCAGGCAGGCGCCAGCTTCTCGCCGGCAAGGCGGCCCATCAGGCTGTCGGTTTCTGGCGCTCCCGACTCGCCCTGGGCATGTTCGAGCCCCAGCTCAGTCTGGATTCTCGCGATGCTCCGTCGGGGGAGCCGGCTCACCAGCAGGATCGGGAGGGAAAGGGCTCGCAGGGCCTGTACGGCTGTCGTGCAGTTCTTCACGGTCTGGTCACGGAAGGCCAGGGCGGCCTGCACGCTTCCCTGTCGCTCCATCAGGCAAACTTCGTCACCCGCATTGAGGTGCTCCTCTACAAAGGCGCCTAGGGCCGCCTTGGGCGCGTTATAGGGCCGGGTCTGGGAGAGCTGTACCCAGCGAATTTCTTCTCCGCCCACGAAAGCCAGGCCTCCCTCTTCCGTCGGCTGGAAGAGCTCGCTCTGCTGGAGAGGAATGTTGCGCGTGCGCAGCTCCTGCAGGAGTGCGAAACCGGCAGGCGTCTCGAGCTTTCGGGCCAGGGGCCCTAATAGTCCTAGCACGGCGTCTTCCGTAAGACGGTCGGCGGCGCACTCCACGGCTACGAGCTTGGGGCGGCCTTCGGAAAGCACTCCCGACGAGGGCAGGGCCAGCATGCCCGCCTGGGAAAAACGTTTCAGTCCTCCCTGGTTCCACAGGCAGCGCAGGGCCACGGAGGTCTCCGCGAGGCTGCGCTCGAAGCCAGCGATCACGGCCACGAGCGGGGCACCCGAGGAAAGGAGAAATACGCAGAGAGCGCCTGGTGCTCCATGGAGGAAAAAAGCTCCGCCCGCGGCCAAAACGGTGATGCCGGCCTCGGCCCAGAGAAGTTTTTTGTCACGGACTTCACAGCCGGAGCGGATGCGCATTGCCAGGCGGGCCGAAAACGTCTGCTCGCCCGTGGCTGAGGCGCGGGCGAGCAGCGAGCCATTGCGGTTGCGCGTTCCCGCGTACACATAGCTACCCATGCCTTTTATTTCCAGGCGCTCGGCACCGTTGGGGAGGAAACATTCGTCCACAAAGCTCGAACCGTAGGTCACCACGCCATCGGCGGGCACGATCTGGCCCTGGTCGAGGCGGAAGATATGCCCGACATGCAAGGCGCTGGCCTTCACCTCGCTTTCAATGTCGTTATCGACGAATACCGTGGCCTGTCCGGGGCGCTGGGCATCGAGAGAGAGCGCCAGGGAGTTCCGCTCCTCCGCCGAATGCATTACGGCCTGCGCCAGCCAAAGGCGCGCCTGGAAGGCCAGAGCCACGGCCGCCAGGGCATGGGGGCCCATCCAGGCAGCGAGCGGGATCGCGGGCAGGAAGGTAAGCAGTGGCCGAACCCCGGCAACATGTTTCCGCCATTGGAAAGCCGTGAGCAGGAGCGCGAAGGCTGCGAGAATCGTGAGAGTCGACTCCGAAATGTCCCAAGGACGCCGGAGATCGAGGAGAAAAACGGCCGAGGTGAACACAGCCGAGCCCCAGCCAAGCGCGGGATGGTCCGGAGAGAAATTGCAGTTACCTTGCTTGGCCATGTGTCTGGCCAAAAGGATATCGTCAGGGCTTGTTTTTCACAATGCGCACGGCACGTTGCGCGCCCTGTCTTGCGAATTCACCGATCGCCACGGCGGCGGCTACAGATACGTTGAGGCTCTCCACGGCACCGGTGCCGGGGATGGTGAGCTTGGTCTCCACGATCGAACGCGTGAGGCCGCTCAGGCCTTCCACTTCGGCGCCGAAGACGAAAACGGACTTTTCGTTGAGACGTGTTTCAAACAGGGACTGCGAGCCTTCTCCCGGCTCGAAGGCATAGAGCTGGAAACCGCTGCCATGGAGGCGGTCGAGGAATTTCTCGGGATCGTCCACGCGAACCAGATGCACGAATTCCGCGGCGCCTTCTGCCGTCCGGTAGAGGGCAGCCGAGATCTTCGTGATCTCATCCTTGGGCACGCATACGTGGGCAATGCCGAAATGGGCCGCAGTGCGCAGGATGGCGCCGAGGTTATGGGGGTTGGCCACGCCGTCGAGGTAGATCACGAGCGTGCGATGGGCGCCGATCGAGCGGAAAAAATATTCTTCCTTCTCGAAGCGCTTGGCCTTGGCGATTACGCAGATTCCCTGGTGATGGATGGAGTCGGTGAGCCGCTCGAGGTCGCCCTCGCCCACGAGGTGGTAACTCTTGCGGTTCTTGGCGCAGAACTCGATCAGCTCGCTGAACTGGTCTCCGAGCTCTCGTAAAACGTAGACGCGGATGATGTCGTCAGGGCGATTTTTGAAGAGAGCCAGGCAAGCATTCTTGCCGTGATAGCGCAGCTCGTTCTCGGCCAGGTGAGGGCGTTCTCTTTTATTCGGGTCCTGCTCCTGCTTCGGCCCGCCATGCATGCCGCGGAAGGGGCTGTCGTCGCGGCGCTGTGGGGAGTGGTCGCGTCTCGGTTCACGATCCTCACGTCGTGGGGCGCGGTCGTCGAACTTTCGGAAACCTTCTTTCTTGAAGCCTTCTCTTCTGGGTCCCTCGCTCGGCGGACGTTCCCGCCTTGGTCCGCGGTCGCGGTCGTCGAACTTACGGAAACCTTCTTTGCGAAAGCCTTCCTTACGAAAGCCTTCTTTCTTAAATCCTTCTCTTCTGGGCCCTTCGCCCGGTGGACGATCGCGTCTTGGCCCGCGGTCGTCGCGGCTGCCGAAGGGCCGCTTGGGACGGTCACCACCACCAAAACGTTTGCCTTTATCGCCAAAGGGCCGTTTGCTCTTGCCGCCGAAGGGGCGCTTTTCTCTGTTGAAGGGACGCTTTTCGTCGCTCACGATTTCCTGCCTTGCTTGGCCACTGCTTCCGCGGCGGCTTTCACCGTGGCTTCATCGCCGAGGTAATAGTGCTTAATCGGTTTCAATTGGGCATCGAGCTCGTAAACCAAGGGCACACCCGTAGGGATATTAAGACCCATGATGGCGTCGTCGCTCATATTGTCGAGATGCTTTACGAGCGCGCGCAAGCTGTTGCCGTGGGCAGCGACGATCACGCTCTTGCCGCTCTTTACTGCGGGCGCGATAGTCTCATTCCAGTACGGCAGCATACGGTCCACGCATTGGGCCAAGGCTTCGCCGGCCGGCAGGTCTTTAATGCCCTGGTAGCGCCGGTCGTGGGAGGGATGCCGTTCATCTGACTTTTCCAGCAAAGGAGGGAGCACATCGTAGGAGCGGCGCCAGATATGCACCTGCTCGTCTCCGTACTTAGCCGCGGTTTCGGATTTGTTCAGGCCTTGAAGCGCGCCATAGTGGCGTTCGTTGAGGCACCAGCTCTTGTGCACGGGAATCCAAAGCAGGTCCATCGCTTCCTGGGCGATCCAGAGCGTGCGGATCGCGCGCTTGAGCACGGAAGTGTAGGCGAGATCGAAACAGAAGCCCGCATCCCGCATCGCGATCCCGGCATTGTAGGCTTCTTCGCGGCCTTTGGCGGAGAGGTCCACGTCGGTCCAGCCGGTGAAACGGTTCTCTTTGTTCCACTCGCTTTCCCCATGGCGTAGAAGCACCAGCTTATGCACGGAATCCTCCTTACTGAGATAGGAATGATATGTACTCTTTCTCGACCGCCGGGTCGAGAAAAAGCTTCGCGTGCTCGTACTGGCTTCTCACTTCCCGGGCCTTCAATGCCTCGGGTGCCCGGGCGCTCGCTTGTGTCACGGTAAGATCGCCGTCGCGGAAAACGAGATCGGAATGGAGGCCGGTTCCCAGATACCCGGAATCAAGGGTTTTGCGGCCATGCCCCATCACGTTCAGCACTTTCAGGTGGGAAGGGGAACCTGCTCCTTCCAAGCGCAGATGCCTCGACCAGAGAGCGCCATTTTTAAGCCAGCTCCCGGTGAACCGGCGCCTTGCTTCGAGATGGCTTCGAGCGATTCCGGTTCGCTGCAGGAGGCCCAGGCTGTGCTGATCCCAGAACGAATGGTCGAAAAGGTGCTGCCGGAAAATTTTTTTGCCGGCTCCGAACAACTCTCCATCGGCTGGCAGCATCTGGTACATCGAGGGAAAGGAAGACACTGTGTCCGCGGGCAGCAGCCGCTTACTTTGGGGAAGGCCCGAGCCGTTCAGAAACGTATGGAAAGTGATCATGGTGCCGCGGAAGGGAACGCCAAAGTACGTCACTTTGTCGATGAGATCCGCGCCTCGCCAGTTGGCGCCGGCCTGCTCCGGATCCTGCGTACCATATGCCAAATAGTAAGTGGCGACGATTCCCCCCATGCTGTGGGCCATCAGGGAAAGGGAAGGAGCTCCTCGCTCGCGGATTTTTTTTACCGCGGCATCGAGTTTTTTCACGGCCTGGAGCAGATCGTCGCGCCAGTCATAGGCGAAGGGAAGAATTTGCGTTTCAGGAAATGCGGACGAAAGACGGGAAATCAAGGTGGCATAGACGTCTTCCTCGTAGAGCCAGGGAACGATGCTGACGCCACCGAGGAGGCCTTCCACTTCAAGCTCTGGTCCCGGCGGAGTGCCGAGCTCGTCTTGAAAGAGGCTGAGGGCGGACCGGCCGAAAAGCGCTTCCCGTGCGGTCAGGAAGATCCGGCGCCCGTTATTTTTCGCCCTCAGGGAAGACCCGTAGAAACCGTGCACGAATAAAATGGCCGGTCGTCCGTCGGCCTTGGCTTCGGGAATTACCTGGGTATGGCGAGGCCGAAGCCGTTTCATACCATCGATCTGAAGGTGCGGATCAGGATCCCGCAGCATTCCTTCATCTGTTTTTTGGTGATGAGCAGCGGAGGGGCGAGGCGGATGATGTGCTCCTGGGTCGGCTTGGCGAGCAGGCCGTTGTCGCGCAACTTGAGGCAGATGTCCCAGGCTTTGAACGGTCCGTTGGGATCGATCACAATCGCATTCATCAGCCCTTTGCCGCGCACCGCGAGCACCCACGGCTGCTTGAGCTTCTGCATTTCTTTGCGAAAGAGCCGTCCCATGCGCTCGGCGTTTTGCGCCAGCTTCTCATCCTTCAGCACCTTGAGCGCGGCCACGGCTACGGCGCTGCCGAGGGGATTCCCGCCGTAGGTGGAGCCATGCTCGCCGGGCCGGATGTTCAGCATTACCTCATTGTCGCAAAGCACGGCCGAAACCGGCAGCAGTCCGCCCGAGAGCGCCTTCCCGAGCACGAGAATGTCGGGGCGCACGCCTTCATGGTCACAGGCGAGCAGCTTGCCTGTACGTCCCAGGCCCGTCTGCACCTCGTCGGCGATCATCAATACGTTATATTTAGTGCAGAGCTCGCGCACTCCCTTGAGGTAGCCCTCCTTGGGGATCACCACTCCGGCCTCGCCCTGGATCGGCTCGAACATGAAGCCAGCCACGTTTTTGTCCTGGAAAGCGCTTTCCAGTGCCGCGAGGTCGTCATAGCCGACGATCTCATAGCCCGGTACGTAGGGGCCGAAGCCGCGGCGGGAGGAAGGGTCGGTGGAGGCCGAGATCGCCGCCAGGGTGCGGCCCCAGAAGTTCCCCCTCGCGAAAACCATTTTGGCCTGGCCGTCGGGAATTCCTTTTTTCTCGTAGCCCCAGCGCCGGGCGAGCTTGAGAGCCGTCTCTCCTCCTTCCACGCCGGTGTTCATCGGGAGCACACGGTCGTAGCCGAAGTAATTCGTGATGAACTTCGCGTAGGGGCCGAGCTGGTCGTTGTAAAACGCGCGGGACGTCAGCGTGAGCTTTCTCGCCTGCTTCACGAGCGCAGCCACGATCTTCGGGTGGCAATGGCCCTGGTTCACCGCGGAATATGCGGAGAGAAAATCGTAGTAGCGGTGCCCTTCAAGGTCCCAGAGGTACATGCCCTTGCCCCGGCTGAGTACCACCGGTATGGGGTGATAGTTGTGTGCCCCGTAATCGTTTTCGAGGGCGATGGCCAAGGCGGTTTTTTTCTGCAGTTTGGAGCGCATAAGGCTTTCCCAGGCTAATGCAGACGCGCCGTATAAATCTATGTGATTTCAGACTCTTCGAAATCCTCAAGGAGGATTCGGGCGGGCGCTTTGCCGTCGAAGTAGGCTAAGGCCTTATCCAGCACGGCTTTTCCCTGGTCGTGGTTGGCTGCGACGAGGGATACCGCCAATGTGCCGCGCTCGGGGTTCTCCACCTCGTGCTCTTCCACGGGATGGCAGGAAATATTGCATTCCTTGCGCACCTCTTTGCTGAGCGATTTCAGGGAACGCGCCTTGAAGTCTTCGTCGTCGTTGTTGAAGAACTCGAAGGTGATCTTGCCGAAAAAACAAACAGGCCGGTCCGGAGAGCGGCGCTTTTTCATCGGCCGGCCTTTGCCGCGATTTTCTGGCGTGTGGTGATGATGCGCACGACCTCGGCCGCGGTCTCCTCGAGCGCTTTTCCAGACACGTCGAAGACCGGCCATTTGCGGTTCTGCTTGAAGAGGGCGTTAGCGTATTCGATATCCCCCACGATATGCTCCATGCTCGCATAGCTTTCATTGGCGTGGTCGCGGGGATCCTTGCCGAGGCGGTCCAGGCGCGCCTTGCGGATCGTATGCAACACCTCGGCCTGGATGGTGAGGCAGACAATTTTGTTGGAATCCACCTGGTACACTTCCTGGGGAATGGGAATTCCGTTCACGAGCGGGATATTGAGCACCTTGTATCCCTGCATGGATAGGTACATCGAGAGCGGAGTCTTCGAGGTGCGGGAGATGCCGAGGATCACGATGTCCGCATCGTTGATGCCATCCATCACCTTCCCGTCGTCGTGATAGATCGTGTATTCCATGGCGGCGATCCGCTTGAAGTAGTTTTCATTCACGGAATGGGTGAGTCCCGGCTGTGATCGGGGCGCGGCCTCGAAGAATGCGGCCATAGAGTTCAGCAGCGGGCCGAGCAGGTCGATGGCGGGAACGGTGTATTTCTGGGACAGCTCCTGGGTCACCTTGCGAAGCTCCGGAGCCACCAGGGTGTATACAATCAGGTCGTGGCGGCTGGCCGCATCCTCGAAGATCGCCTCGATCTGCACTTGGGTGCGGATGTTCTTGTAGCGGGTGAACGAGATTTCGCGGTCGGAGAACTGCACCACGGCCGCCTTGGTCATCAGCGAAGCGGTCTCCCCGGTGCCATCGGAAATGATGATGATCCGTACCTCTTCCTGACGAGCTTGGTCTGTATCCATGGGGAGATCATAAAGGAGAATAGGGGGAGGCGCTACGCGAAATCCGCTACCAGGTACACTGGGCTCACTGCGAAAAATGCTGCTCTCAAGTATGGATCGATTGAAGTCGATACAAAGCATATGCTTTTTCACAATAGTGTTCTCTCTTATTTCCTCTGCGGCTTGGCCGCCGGGGTCTTCAGTCTGAACGCTTCCGCGGATGATCTGATAGACATGCCGACATCCGCCCATGCGCCCGCTTCGGTGCCCGCTGCCGCGCCGGCTCCGGTTCCTACTCAGGCCGCTGTGATGCCGCTGATCGTGGAGTCGTCTCTCAGGCCCGAAGGCCAGAAGCTGATGCATGAGTGCAAGGAGAAGATCCGGAGCTTTCTCACGCCCAAGACCGATCTCTGCTATTCCTCGGGTTTGGTGGGGAACGAGCTCGAGCGCAGGCTGAACGTGCATAGCAAGCTCAGCAACAAAGGCAGCGCCATGAGCGCCGCATCGGACAGAGTGAAGGCCTCGGCTCGCGAAAGCTACGAGGCGATGAAGCAGGCCTACGAAGCGGTGGCGATTACCAAGAAACTTCTTTGTTCGGGGAAAAAGCAGATTGGCCGGATGAGCGGCTTTACGATTGAAAACGAGCTTCAGGTCAACGAGTTTGACGACTGCCCGTACTCGAGCGCCAGCCAGACTCTCCGCAAGGAGAAGCAGGACGTGGACGCTTACATGTCCAATATCGATAAAAGCCTGAGCGATCTGGAAAAAGAAAACAAACAGGCGAAGGTGCGTTCAGACGAGGCTCTAAAATTTTTCCAAAAAGAAAAGATTCCCGAGGCCACGAGTTTCGAACAGGAAGAGCATACGATTTACGGTTTCCAGGATCCTACGGGCAACCGCGTGGGGATCGACGGCTTCCTGCCCATGCAGGCTGTGCCGATGATGGAAGAGAAGAACAAGTACAACAGCTATGGCAAACAGCTCGAAGACGTGGCCACCTGTCTCGAGAAAGTGGCCTCCCACTGCACTAGGTAGCGCTCAGTCGTTCAGGAGAAGCTTCTCCAGGTTCGCCCAGTAGTCTTCCTTCAGCCATTCCACACCCGCCTCGCCTTTGAACCAGGTGCGCTGCTGTTTGGCAAGCTTCATGGTGCTCTGGACGATCCGCTCCGCGAGCGTGCTCTCCGGTTCGCTGCCATTGAGAGTTTCCACGCACTCCTTGTATCCCACGCTTTGAAGGGGTTTGGCGGAGGGCGGTACGCCATTTCCGAGTAGGCCGCGCACCTCATCCATCAAGCCGGCTTCGATCATCTTTTGGGTGCGTAGCTCGATTCTCTGTTTCAACAGCTCCCGGTCCACATCGAGGCAGAAAAAACGTGTGTCGGGAAAGCGAAAACCCGTGGACCGAGCGTGTTTGTTGAGTTCACTCCAGGGCTTGCCGTAAAGCTCCATCGCCTGCAGCGCGCGGATCACGCGGTAGTGGTCGTTGGGATGCACGGTGGACGCGGATCCGGGATCGAGCCGCAGCACCTCTTTGTGGAGGGCTTCGTAGCCTTCCGCCTCCGCTCTTTTTTCGAGTCTCGCCTTGATCGCGGCAGACTTTTCCGTGTCCTCCTCTTCGTTCGATGCCATGCCTCGCAGAAGGGCGCGCAGATAGAAGCCGGTGCCACCGACGAGCAGGGGGAGAGCCTTTCTGTACTGGATGCCGACGATCGCGGGCAGCGCGAGGCGTACGAAGTCTCCGGCCGTGAAGTTTTCCCGGGGATCACAGACGTCGAGAAGGTGGTGAGTGAATTCGCCCCGTTCTTCTTTGCCGGGCTTTGCGGCGCCGATCTCGAGGCCTTTATAGACGGTCACCGAATCGGCGCAGATGATTTCGGTTTCCTTTCCTTCCTTCCGCAATTGCCTGGCCAGTTTGAGGGCCAAAGCGCTTTTCCCGCTCGCGGTGGGGCCGGCGATCACCCAAACGCTCATACCAGCCTTTTGAACAGCCGTTCGATTTCCGTCCAGGAGAACTTCAGCGTGGTTGGCCGGCCGTGGGGGCAGTGGCCGGAAAAGTCCGTCTCGCTCATCTGGGCGAGCAAGGCCTGTGCCTCGGGGGGCGAGAGGGTCTGTCCGGCCCGCACCGAGCCGTGGCAGCTCTGGGACGCCAGAGTTTCGAGCATCAGCTCCCGCAGGCGCTCGGCGAGGCCTTCCGCATCCGCTTCTTCTTCCCATTCGCCCGCGATCTTTCGCACGAGCTCGCCCGGAGGAAGCACGGGTGAGCCATCCCTTTTTAGGAGAAGATTGGGAAGTTCACGCACGGCGAGTAGAGTGGGGCCGGTGCGCTCCAGCACCAGGCCGAGTTCCGCCAGCAGGGGCAAGCCGTTTTCGATTCTGTCGAGGGTGGCGCGCGGCAGGTCCACCTGCAGGGAGATCAGCAGGGGTGAGCTGCCCGCTGAATCGAACGAACTTTTTTTCAGCTGCTCATAGGTCACCCGCTCGTGTGCGGCGTGCTGGTCCACAAGGAGAAGCCCGTTTTCGTCCTGGCAGACGAGGTAGGTATTGCGGAGTGTGCCGAGGAATTGGGGACCCTGGGGATGAGCGGCACCGGGAGAGTAGCCGGGATTGACCGAATGGGAACTCTCCTGGTAGGGGGCGCCCGCCCCTTTCTGATGGTACTGCACGGAGGTTTCCGGCATCGGCAGCAGCAAGTCGGCGAGCGTGGCGGCGGGGGTGAAGCCGGGAACGGTCATTGAGACGGACCCGCTCCTGTCTTCGGACAAAAGCTTCTCCAGATACTTCCGCACAAAACCGAACACATGCCCAGGTTCGCGGAATCGCACCTCAGATTTCGCGGGATGCACGTTCACGTCCACCCAATCCGGCGGAGCTTCGAGCATCAGCACCAGCTGCGGATATAGGCGGCCGAACAGCACTTCCTTCGCGGCGGCGAGGATCGCTTGCTGGAGCAGCTTGTCTTTCACCGAACGCCCGTTCACGAAAGTGAAGATGCCGCGGGAGGAGGGGATGAAGTGCCTGGCGGGGAGAACGAAGCCGCGCATCTTCAGGGGACTGCTATCGGCCCTCAGCTCGAGCAGTTCTTTTTCGTCGAGGTTGAGTTTCCAGGTCTCCTGATAAACCTGCACCACGCGGGAGGCGAAGTCTTTCACGGCGGGGTAGTGGAACACGCGCTCCAGATCCTGCCAGGCTTCGAAGGAAACATTCGGGCTACCGAGCGCGAGGCGATGCAGGGTCTGCCAGCAGTGCGCGGTTTCGGCGCCTTGCGATTTCAAAAATTTGCGGCGGGCGGGGGTGTTGAAAAACAGCTCCTCCACGCGCACCGTAGTGCCCTGCGCGCGAGCGATTTCGGAGCTGCGCTTTACTTCTCCGCCTTCGGTGAGCACCTCGCGGCCGAGCTTCTGGTCGAACGTGCGGGAGCTCAAGGTGAGGCGGGAGACGGCGCCGATGGAGGCGAGAGCCTCGCCTCTGAAACCCCAGGATTTGATGGCAAACAGGTCCGAAGTCTGGCGGATTTTGCTGGTGGCGTGGCGTCCGAGGGCAAGCGGGAAGTCCTCGGGATGAATACCGTGGCCGTTGTCGGAAACTTCGAGCAGGCGCACTCCGCCTTCGGAAATTTTTACGATCACGGACGTTGCGCCGGCATCGAGGGAGTTTTCGACCAGCTCTTTCAAAGCCGAGCCGGGACGCTCGACCACCTCGCCTGCGGCGATCTGGTTGGCGAGCTGTTCTTCTAATGGAAAAATGCGTGCGATTTCCACGCCCTTTTAGACCATGGGTGGCGCGCGCTGACAAGAATAGGGATTCGTTATCACAGTAATAAGCGGCTTTTCCCTTCTGTACCCCCGCTTTTTTGATATAAGGCCCGCCGTGGGGAGAAATGACCGATAACTGTTAAATAAATTAGGAGCCCTTATGAAGACCCTGTTCGCCTTGACCCTCGCCCTCACCACCTTCGCCTCTGCCCAAGCCGCACCTGTTTTGCAGGCCGTGCGTAACCCTGGCTTTGAGCGGTTTCCGCAAAAGAAAACTTTCACTTTGGATAGCTCCGGGAAGATGACTCGCGAAATTAGGGATTTCCGCGAGAACACCACGACCGTGGAAAATCTTGGCCAACTTACGAAAGCTGGTCTCGCCCAGATCATGAAGCAGGTGGAACGCCTGGATATGAACGATAAGCTGGTTGACCCCAAAGAAGGCACGCCTCAGTGCACCGACACTCCTTCGTATTCCACGACGGTATTCAAAGATGGCCAGGCCAAGGAAATTTACCGTTCGGCCGGTTGCCATACCTGGATCCTGGAAAACCGCTCGGATGGCACTCTGAACGATTTCGCCATGACCATGCTGTTCTAGAGGCCTGCTTGGTTAGATAGAACGACTATAGCTAAAAATAAAAAAAGCCTGGCGTGTTGAGCCAGGCTTTTTTTATTTTTAGCTTCTAATGGGACTCAGAGTCGCCCGGGCGGAAGAAGCCGGAAAGCGCCATTTCGCGGCTTTCATGGATCGCGAACTCGCGGTTCACGTCGTAGGCGGAGATGATCTTGCGGAACTCGCTCTTCACATTGCAGAGGTGGGGAACCGCCATCCCGCGTTCCTGCAGCTCATACAGAGAGCGGATAAAGTGGGTGATGCCGCTCGACCCCACGAAGTTGAGGCCTTCCATATCCACCACCACGCGTTTACCCTGGCGCGTCAGGGTGATGATGCTTTCCTTCAGGATGTCCTGGTTCTCGAAGTCGAGTTTGCCTTCGAGCGCGATTACCGTGGTATCCCCTTGATTGACTAAGCTGGCTCTCAATGACATGACGTCCCTCCATGGCAGTCACACGCGGGAGATTGCCTCACCGCTCTAAGAAAAGTATAAGGGAAGCGTCATGAAAGGCCAAGCAGAAGAACTGAGCCCCGGGCTCTACGTGGTAGCGACTCCGATCGGGAATCTCGAAGACCTGGGATTTCGCGCCCTTCGCGTTCTTAAACAATCTCGCTGGATAGCCGCCGAAGATACACGGGAAACACGCAAACTATTGGATCATTACGGGATCAAATCGGAGCTGCGTTCCTTGCACGAGCACTCCACACTGTCGCGGGTGGAAGAGCTGGTGGAGAGCCTCAAGGGCGGAGGCGTGGGCGCCTATGTCTCTGACGCCGGCACCCCCGGCCTTTGTGATCCGGGCCCTGCCTTAGTTCAGGCCTGCGTGAAGGCCGGCATTCCTGTCTATCCCGTGCCCGGTGCTTCGGCTTTGCTGGCTTTGCTGAGTATTTCGGGAATCCCAGGCACCGCATTTTCTTTCCACGGATTTTTCCCCAGGGAAAAGAAGGATAGGGAAGAGTGGAGCGAGAGAGCCGGCAAGCAGGGTGGGTTGCAGCTTTTCTACGAGAGTCCTCATAGGATCAAAGAGACGTTGGCCTTTCTTTCGAAGCAGTTTTCCCAATCTCCGCTCATCGTGGGCCGGGAGCTGACCAAACGCTTTGAGACCATCACCCGCGGCAGCAGCCGAGAGGTTGCGGAGACCCTGGAGGCCGAGGAACCAAGGGGGGAATATGTCCTGGCTCTGCAGTTACCGGAGATTGAAGAAGAGCAGTGCGCGGCCCTAGGGAGAGACGCTTTAAAAGAGCTCGTCAAAGAATTGACGGACCTCGGGGCTGGCCAAAAGGTGCTGACCCGGGTGGCGATGAGCCACGGATTGCGTAAAAATGAGGCCTATAAACTTGCCCTGGAAATGATGGAAAAATAGGGGGCGTTTCCGTACAATATTCATAGCGTTTCCCAGGG
>DATBTF010000204.1:0-4454 GCA_036559405.1 Bdellovibrionota bacterium | reverse complement strand
TTCGCCATCTGCATCAGGCTGAGAATGCTCTCTTGCATCCGCGCGCCCCCGCTGGCGCTCACCACTACGGCAGGGGTTTTCTCCTCGATCGCCTTTTCGAGCTGGATGGTAATCTTCTCTCCGACCACCGAGCCCATGGAGCCGCCCATGAATTTGAATTCGAAGGCCCCGATCTGCACGGGAAGCCCACCGATCGTCGACCGCCCGCATACGTAAGCATCGTTCGCACCGATCTTCTTGATTGTGCTTTCGAGGCGCTCTTTATAGGGCTTGAGATCGTTGAACTCCAAGGGATCGTTCGAGCATAAATCCTGGGCGTACTCGTCGAAGGCCGCACCCTGCGTGAGGTGCTCGATGCGCTCGCGGGCGCTCATGCGGAAGTGGTGGCCGCATTCCACGCAGATGTGGTGGTTATCCTGCAGCGCCTTGGTTTCCATCACCTCGCCACAGCTGGTGCATTTGAACCACATGCCCTCCGGCACGCGCGTGGCACGCTCCTCCTTGGACTTCTTTCCTTTGATGCCGGGAGTTTTTACGTTCTCAAATGAAGACATGCGCGCTCCCTCCAATTTGGGGCAGAGTGAGTTCAGAAGGTGAAGCGCTGCAATCCTTTTAGCAACTTAAGCTTTGGAATTCCCAAGGCTTTTATCTCACGCTTCAAGTCTTTGATGTACTCCGGCTTGAGGTGGTAAATCAAGAGCGGCACGTCTTTTTTCAGCTTCGCCATCTCGTCTAAAAACATACCTGGCGTGAAATGCCCCGCCGCCTCCGCAACTTTCGTGAGCCGGTTCGGAAAGGCGATTTCGGTAAATACAGCCTTGAGCCGCGGCTCCTTATTGGCCTCCTCCCACAGGAGATCCGTGGGACCTGTGTCGCCCGTGATCAGGATGGAGTTTTTGCCCCTCTCCTTCACGATGAAACCGATCGCAGGCACGGGATGATGCACTGGATAAATGTTCACCTGGATCGGGCCGATCTGTACCGAGTTTTCGATCGGGCGATAGGACAAAATGGGGCAGTGTCCGTTGGTGATATTCGTGAAGTCGGGCCAGATCTTGTTGTTAAAGAGATGCTTCCGGAGAAGATCGAGGATCTCAAAGGTCGAGATCAACTCGATCGGACGGCGGCGGAAGGTGAATACGTTGTCCGCAAGAAAGCAGATGTCCTTGATGTGATCGAGATGGGTGTGGCTGATGAAAATATAATCCACGTCGCGTTGCTCTTTAAGGCTGAGGGAAGTCGCAGCCGAGCCGCCATCGATCAGGATGTTCTGGTTGAGCAGGAAGCTGGTGGTCTGAAAACCCGGAGCCACTCCACCGTCGGCGCCGAGAACGCGCAATTTCAAAAGGCGTGCTCCCAAAAAAAGAGAAAACGTCGGTAGGTAATCAGTCGGTTTTAGGCCGCTTTTTACCCATTCTCTCCATTTTAAAAGCTCTGACGAAGCCGTCAACGACTTTCTCGCAGAACTGGGTACCAGTATGGCTCACGATTTCGGCAAACGCTTTCTCGTGGCTGAGACCATCTCGGTAAGGACGATTCGACGTCATGGCATCGAAGGTGTCGGCGACGGAAATGATCCGGGCGATGAGCGGAATCTCTTCTCCCTTGAGGCCGTGCGGGTAGCCGAGCCCATCGGGGCGCTCGTGGTGAAAACGCATTCCGTCGGTAATCGCCCTCATCCCTTTCACGTTAGCGAGAATTTTCCAACCCATTTCCGGATGCTGCTTCATATGCTCCCATTCCGGAGCGTCGAGCGGCGCCTCTTTTTTCAGCACCTGATCCGCGATTCCGATCTTGCCCACGTCGTGCAGGATGGCCGAAAGGCGCACCTCTTCGATTTCGGCCTCATCCATGCCTAGATGCCGGGCGATCAGGCAGGAGTAGTACGCCACGCGCTTGGCGTGGCCTCCGGTATATCTATCCTTTGCCTCCACCGCCAAGGCGATGGCCATCACTGTCTCATGGAGCTCTACAGGTTTCTCTACCGTGTAGGCCAATCCATCGCTGCTCTTCCTAAGCATGGCGTCCTTTCCAGGGTCGTCTATTTGGAGCTGAGCTTCCATACTCCGCGCCATTCGTCAGGTTCCACGATGCGGAAGTCATGGATCCGGTCCACGAAAACTTGCGAGGGGCCGTCTCCCGGCTTGAGCGTAAGGCAAGCGCTGAACGCACTCTCTGCATCGTCCCACTCGCCGGCCTGGTAGTGCTGCAGGCCGGTGCGGAAAGCATGCACCCACTCGGGCTCCTTATCCTGCTTCACGCTTATGAGCTCGAGAATGTCCACCGCGTCTTCCTTGCCCTTTACCTGCACGCGGTCGAGCGGCCGGAAAAGGAAGCCGGGGCCTGACTTCACGGCAGTGGCGGCGCTTACGACAATATTGGTGCCGTAGACAGTGTTCACGCCTTCGAGGCGCGATCCGAGGTTCACAGCGTCGCCCATCACTGTATAAGAGAACACCTGGTCGGAGCCCATATTGCCCACGGCCATGTCGCCGGTGTGCACGCCGATCCGGTTGTTGATGGTGATGTTGTGTTTGAGCTTCCACTCATGGTTGATCTTGGCGAGCTCGGCGCGCATTTCCAGGGCGGTAACGCAGGCCAAACGGGCGTGGTCGTGGTTCTCGAGAGGCGCGCCCCAGAAGCACATGATCCCGTCGCCCATATACTTATCAAGAGTGCCCTGGTTGCGGAGCAGGATGTTCGTCATCCGCGTGAAGTATTCGTTGAGCAGCTGGGTCACGAAAGCTGCGTCCATATGCTCGGAGATCTGCGTGAAGCTGATCAAATCCACGAACATCACGGTGAGTTCTTTTTTCTGCCCGCCGAGCCGCAACTTGGTCTGGTCTTTGAGGATCTCCTCCACCACCGCGCCTGACACGTACCGGGAGAACGCGGTACGGACCATCTTCTTTTCCCGCTCTTCCGTGAAATAGCGGTAGAGCACGCCGGCGAAGAATACGATGATGCAGGAAAGAGAAGGAAGGAGCGTGGGCGCCATCACGCCGCGGTTGTAGAAAAAGAAATGCGATGCCATCTGAATGGCAGCAACCGCCCCCATCATCAGCCACACGGCCCGGAACGGATGGTAGCGGTACACCGCCCAAGCCACGAGCGTGCCCATCACCCAGAGGAAAAGGTATCCGAAAAGAAAAAATCGCTGGTCGCGCAGGATGAAGTTCTGCGAAAGCACGTTACTGGCGACGGTCGCATGCACCTCCACGCCCGGATAATCCGACGAGAAGGGAGTGGCGCGAAGATCTTTGAGCCCCACGGCGGTCACGCCGACAAAAACGATCTTGCCACCGAATTTTTCTTTGAGCTCAGCGTCGGAGAGCAGCGGCGGCTTTTTCTCGCCCTTATGCATCTCTTCGAACTTGGCTTCATCGTAGTAGACGTCGGAAAACTCGGTGAACGGAAAGATGCGGTTACCACCGTAAAATCGGGCATAGAGGGTGCCCCAGGGCGTGAGCGGCACATTGAGCTGCCCGGACCGGGTGTTTCCTTTTTCATCTTCAAGCTCGCCGTGAATGGCCAATCCGTCCGTGCCGTCGAGTACGGGCTTTTCACCGTAGTAGGCGGCCAGCGCCCGCAGGGAAAGCGAAGCCAGAATTCGGTCTTTGTATTCCTCCACCAGAGGCACGCGGCGGATCACGCTGTCGTTGTCAGGAATCGGATTGAAGTGCCCGATCGAGCCCTTATTGTTCAGCGAGCGCATCAGGTAGACCAGCGGAACCACGGGAAGCGCGTGGCTCTGGCTGTGGATCATGCCCATGTCGGAGAACTGCTTCCGCTTCACGTCGTAAGTCAGGAACTGCTCCGCTGTCTCTTTGGAGACCTCCACGTTGTGGCTGCTTTCCGCAAAAGTGAAGCCGAGAACCACGGGAAGAGAACTTTTGGAAAGGGCGGTGGCAAAGGCCTCGTCGGCATCAAGCTCGAGATAGCGCTCTTCCATCTCGCGTACCGTAAGGGAATCGAAGCCCTCCCGCTGCTTGACCTTGTGAATCAAAGCCTGAAGCACTTGGGGCGCTTCATTGCGCTCCTGCTCGGAAAAGGTGATATCGAAGGCCACCACCTTGGCGCCGGCAGCGGAGAGCTTTTCCAGGAGATGCTGATAAACCTTGCGCGAAAAAGGGAACTGCCCGTTTACCCAAAGCGAACGCTCGTTCACCTCAATCACAGCGACATCGGGATGGACCTTGCCGGGAACATGGGAACGCAGATGGAGGTCATAGTCCACGCGCTCGAGCCAGCTGAAGAGCGCCGCCATTTTTTCCAGCCGTTCGTGCAAGCCGTAGCGGAGGGCGTTGGTGGATTCGGATCCAGCTTGTCCCGAAGTGGACGCCAGGAGGTAGGTGAAGTGCTGGATCGCCAACGGAAGCGAAAACAGCAGCAAAAGACCAATCGTGATCAGGCGAGGTACGTTCTTCAGCATCCTTGCTTCCCGCGCTCCCCAA
>DATBTF010000203.1:0-5673 GCA_036559405.1 Bdellovibrionota bacterium | reverse complement strand
CGCCGAGGTCGAATACGGCGATCTTCATGTCTTTCTTCTTGTCGAGGCCGTAGGCAAGCGCGGCTGCGGTGGGCTCGTTAATGATGCGTTTCACGTCGAGACCGGCGATGCGGCCGGCGTCTTTCGTGGCTTGGCGCTGGAGGTCGTCGAAGTAGGCGGGAACCGTGATCACGGCTTCCGTTACGGGCTGACCGAGATAGTCTTCAGCCGTCTTTTTCATCTTCATCAGCACTTGTGCGGAGATTTCCTGCGGAGAGTAGTTCTTGCCCTTAACTTCGATGCCGGCATCGCCGTTTTTCATATCGAGAATCTTAAAGGGAGCCACCTTGGCGAACTCCTGCACTTCGCGGGAATTTGTTTTGCGGCCGATCAAGCGCTTGGCTTCGAACACGGTTTTATCTGGGTTGGTAACGGCTTGGCGCTTCGCGATCTGGCCCACGAGAACTTCGCCGCCGTCGGTGAAGCCCACTACGGAGGGGGTGGTGTTGGCGCCCTCGGAGTTCGCCACCACTTTGGGGCTGCCACCCTCAAGGATTGCCACGCAAGAGTTCGTGGTTCCTAAGTCAATCCCGATAATCTTACCCATAAAAATCCTCCTAAACAAAATCAGTTAAATTTCAAAATCCTAAACCTTCTTCGCCACCACCACGCGAGCCGGCCGCAGCAATCTGCCGTGAAGCAAGTAGCCCTTCTGGGCCTCTCTCACAACGGTGCCCGGCTCTGCCTCCGCCTCTTCTTCCCCCACGGCTTCGTGGAGGGAAGGGTCGAACTTCTGTCCCATGGCTGCCACGGGATTTACCCCCTGGCCGCGCAGGGCTTCGGCATATTGGTAATGGATCATCTCGATGCCCTGGATTACCTGGGCCAGCGGAGAGCCCTTTTCTCCCCCGAGGCTTTTCGCATGTGCGAGGGCGCGCTCGAAATTGTCCATCACCTGCAGCAACTCTTTCAAAAAGCTTTCGTGTCCGAATTTCAGGAAGTCGAGCCGCTCCCGCTCGTTGCGGCGGCGGAAGTTCTCGAATTCTGAATAGAGGTAGAGATACTTTTTCTCTGCCTCCTGCACCTTGGTCTGCAACTCCTCTACAGGATTGGGACCCTCTTTCTCGGAGCCCTTACTTGTGGCCTCCTGCTCAGGGGTTTCCTTCTCCGGACCGTTGCCTACAGAACCATTTGAAATCATTGGCTATTTTCTCACTCCATTCTCAAAAATTGCCTTAAGGGGAATATGAGGCCGGATCCTACTCTGTCAAGGCGCTCTAGAGTAGGGCCTTGGCGATTTCGTCCGCCAGCATTCTGCCGGCAAAAGTAAGCACGAAGCGGCCATTTGTCACCTCTCCCAAACCCTCTTTTCTCCAGCGTTCCAGGAGGGAGGCTTTCTGGGCCCCCAGGGCGCCCAATTCGAGCCCCTCCGAGGTGCGCAAGCTCGTAAAGATCACCTCTATCCTCCGCTGGTCGGGGGTGAGGTCTTCCTTTTCTCCTATGGGACTCTCCCCGGCATCGGTTCGGCGAATGTATTCTTTCCAGTCGGCCACGTTCCACCAACGGCTGTTTTGGCCGTCGAATCCGTGGGCTGATGGGCCTAGCGCCAGATAGGGGCCGCCACTCCAATAATTTTTGTTGTTACGGGATTCTCTTCCTGAAGCCGCAAAGCTCGCCACTTCGTAGTGATGAAAACCAAGCGGGGAAAGACGATCCGCAATTCCCCGGATCTGGTTCCAGGCGAAGGAGTCCGCGGGCAGCTTCGAATGCAGGAAGTGCTCGGGCTCAAGGGTTAGGTGGTAAGCGGAAATGTGCTGGATACCTAAATTTACCAATTGAAGTGCGTGTTCGCCCGGCTCCTGTTCCGTCTGCTCCGGCACCGAGTACATCAGATCGCCGGAGACGCTGGAGATTTCTTTCAAGCAATGCGCGGCCGCGCGCTTGGCCTCGTCGGCCGAGTGCATGCGGCCAAGTTTTTTCAAAAGAACGTCATTGAGGCTTTGTACGCCCAGTGAAATCCGGTTGACGCCCGCGTCTTTCCAGATCTTGGCGTTTTCAGGATTCACATTGGTGGGATTGGCTTCGAGGGTGATCTCGGTTTGCGGATGTACTCTCTTCTCTAATTTTTTGAGAAAGGCGGCGACCAAGGCAGGGGGCGAGGCGGCGGGAGTGCCACCGCCGAAGTAGATGGCATCGAGCTTCTCATCCAAGCGATCCCACCAAAGATCCAGCTCCTTCTCCAGGGCCGCGAAGAACTCCGGCTGGCGCGCTTCCTTGGTCCGGGCCGTATAGAAGTGGCAGTAATGGCAGATCACCTCGCAGAAAGGGATGTGCACGTAGATGTGGCGGAAGGGTTTCATATTTAAGAGAAGGAAAATCCACCGCCCGCGGCCTGGCGTCAAGGGCTGAGCTTAGTTTTTACGGGTGGCTTCCAGCCGAGCTTTCGTCTCCGGCTTTTTCAACCTGGCAGCAGGCTTGTCCCTGCCCGACTTGCTCTCGGCCATCTCGAGCATCGCCCGGGCATTCGCCAGAGCAGCCTTGTGGTTGCCCATTCCACCCAGCATTCGGGCGATTTCGAGCTCGCGTTCGTCTTCAGAAAGGAGAATCACGCGGCAGATGGTTCGTTCCTCCCTGCCCTTCTTTTCCACGCTCTTGTCGACACGGAGGTGGGTCTGGCCAAAGGAGGCCACCTGAGGAAGGTGGGTGATACAGATCACTTGGTTGTGCGCTGCCACCTTGCGGAGCTTGGAGCCCACGGCAACCGCAGTGGCTCCGCCAATGCCGGTGTCCACTTCGTCGAAGAGGAATACGCCCACGTTCCCGCGGCTCGATACCACGTTGTGCATGGCCAGCATAATGCGGGAAAGCTCGCCCCCCGAGGCCACCTTGTTCATTGGGCCCATGGGCTCTCCCGGATTGGCCGCGATCTCAAAGCGAACGGAATCAAGGCCAGAAATATTCGGCTCGTCGATTTTCACGAGGCTGGCCTCGAAGCGGGCACGGTCCATGTGGAGTTCGCCCAGCTCACGAACTACGGCCTGGGAAAATTCCCGTGCCTTCTTCAGGCGCACAGAGCTAAGTTTTTCCGACGCCTTCCTGAGTCTAGCCATCGAGAGCTCCACTGCGGCGCGGGCCTCCGTGAGAGAGGAGTCGTGGTTTTCCAAAAGGGAGAGTTCTTTTTGGAAGGAAGAAAGATTTGAAATCGCATCAGAAAGAGCAGGGCCGTACTTCCTTTTCAATTTCGTCAGCAGGGCATGGCGGGCGTTGAGATCCTCCAGCCGTTCTTCATTGCGTGAAAGTCCCTGGGAATAGGAACGAAGGAAGAATCCCAGCTCGTCGGCATGTAGCTTGAGCGAACTCAGATGCTCGATCGCCTGGCCTAGCTTGGGATCGGAAGAGGCGAGCCCCTTCACCTTATTAAGAAGCGCGCCAATGCTGTCGAGCATGGGAGGCGTATCGGAGGAATCCGTGCCGAACACCACTCCTTCGGCTTCCGCCGCGAAGGCGAAAAGGTTTTCGGCATTGCCAAGCGTTTTGAGCTCCTGCTCAATCTCGCCATCTTCGGATGCCGAAGACAGGGAAGCGTCCTCGAGCTCCTGGATCTGGAAACGGAGAAAATCGATCCGTTGGGCGCGTTGGGCCGAATCCGTGCTCAAAGCCTCTAAAGCACAAGCCTTATCTTTCCAATCGAGGTAGAGCGCTTTTATCTCAGCTCGCTCACTCTCCAATCCGCCGAAGCGGTCGACCCAGAGGAGTTGCTCCTCGGTACGGCTCAGCAGCTGCTGGTCGTGTTGGGAGCAGAGATCCACGAGCGAAGAGGTCACGGCCTGAAGCGCCGCCATATTGGCCATATGGCCGTTGACGAAGATGCGGTTCTTTCCCGAACGGTGCACGATCCGGCGGATGATGAGATCACCGTCCTCTGTATTCATGCCTTGGGCCTCGAGGGCTTCATGTACGTCGGAATCTGCCGGAATTTCGAAGAGCGCTTCCACGGAAGCCTCGTCGGCTCCAGAGCGGATGAGGTCAGAAGAGGCGCGGCCGCCCAAGATGAGGGCTAGGGCATCCATCAGGATGGACTTTCCCGCCCCGGTTTCCCCTGAAATGATGTTGAGGCCGTGGCCAAAATCGATCGCCACTTCGTCGATAATCGCGAAGTTCTGGATCCGCAGACGCTTGAGCATTTATTCCCCCCGTGCGCCCAAGTACAGCTTGGTGCGCAACAGCTCGAAATAATCCCGTTTCGGCGACTGAACCACAAGCACAGCGTGGCGCTTGTATTTCCTCACGGAAATCTTGTCGCCCTCGTGGAGTTCGTAACCGAACTGTCCATCGAGAGTGAGCATGATGTCGCCGTCCTTCTGCAGTAATTCTACCTCAGCCTCGGAGTCTTCCGGTATGACTAGGGGCCGCACGTTCAGGCTGTGGGGGCAAATGGAAGCGATAACCATCGCGCCCACCTTTGGATGCACGATGGGTCCTCCAGCCGCCAGCGCGTAGGCTGTGGATCCCGTGGGGGTTGCCACGATCACGCCGTCGGCCTTGAGCTCAGCAACTTGCACGCCATTGAGACTAAGGCGGAAATCAATCACCCGGGCGATGGCGCTCTTGGTGACTACCACGTCGTTGAGCACGGGCAGGCAGAAGAGCTCTTTACCCGCCCGCTTCACGCAGGCCTCGAGCATGGAGCGTTCCTGTACCTGGTAGTTGCCCTTCAGCACCGACTCCAGGGTTTCGTAGGCCTCTTCCACCTTCACTTCGGTCAGGAAACCGAGGCGCCCGAGGTTTACGCCGATGATGGGAACCGACTTCCAGATCATCTGCCGGGCGATCGAGAGGAAGGTGCCGTCGCCTCCGAAAACGATCACCATATCGCAGGCGGTGGGCAGCTGCTCTTTCGAGACACTTTTTGTTTTGGGACGCTTGGCGAGGAAGCCCTTGCTTTCGTCGGCCACCACCACCGAGCATTTGCGTTTCTCCAGCCAGTCAGCCACTTCCAGCGCGAACTTGGTTGCCCTAGGCAACGATCGCTTGATCACGAATCCGAAAGTTTTGGGCTTGAACACTACCATCAGCTTCTGGTCACAACGCCACGATCACTTCGATTTCCACCTTGGCGTTCCGGGGAAGGTGCGAAACCTCCACGGTGGACCGGGCGGGGGGGTCTTTGCGAAAATAGCCGCCGTAGATCTGGTTCACGGTGGTGAAGTCGGCGATGTCTTTCAGGAAGATCGTGCTCTTCACCACGTTTTCAAAAGTGGCGCCCACCTCCTTGAGCAGGCCCTCGATATTCGCCATCACCTGTTTGGTTTCCTTCTCCACGCCCCCGCTCACAAGCTGTCCAGTGGCGGGATCGAGCGCGATGGCTCCGGAGAAATAAATGATACGGCTTCCTGCTTCCACGGAAATGGCCTGCGAATAGGGTCCGATGGCAGGGGGAGCGGATTTGCTGGTGATCACCTTCTTCATGCTTGGCCCACTTCTTTCTGCGTTTGACGGCAATTCTGGATGTTGATCGAGGTAAAGGTGGCGATGTTCACCACATCCTGCACATCGGCCCCCGTTGGAATCACGTTCACCGGCTTGTTCATGCCGATCAGGATGGGCCCGATGGCTTCAGCACCGCCAAGTTTCTGGAGCAGCTTGTATGCGATATTAGCCGAAGAAAGATTCGGAAAAATCAGCACGTTGGCG
>DATBTF010000202.1:0-11838 GCA_036559405.1 Bdellovibrionota bacterium | reverse complement strand
AAGACCTTGATCTCTTTTCGGATGGAATCAAGGCCATGGCGTCTGACTTCTATTCCCGCTTTCCGCAGGGAACACTCGTCCTTAATTACTGGGAGGTTTCTCCCTGGGAACCGCTCACACCGCGCTTTCTTGAAAAATTGGGGAAAATCGACCCGAGAATCATTCTTGTGCGCATCCCCGCTTCTACAGATATTCCTCGGCTACCCGACGGGGGGCATCCCAATCCGGAGGGATATCGCGTACTGGCCAGGTCTTTAGATCGGGAAATCCAGAAAATCCTGATTAAAAGGGAAAAGCGCCGTTAACTTGCGGCCCTACTCGTTCCCCTCTAAATAGGTATACCAATCCAAGCAGCGGCAAAAAAGAAGTCCGTGCGACTGCCTGAGTGTCAGTAGACTCCTGCGCCAAGGAGCCACCATGAAAGTTTTTTTCGTTCTTTCCGCGACCCTGCTCGTTTCCGCGCAAGCCTTTGCGCTGCCAAGACCCAGGCATCCCTGCAGCTACACTGCTGCTCATGCGGCGGCTCTGGAAGCCCAGAACAGGCTTACCAACGAGGTGATGGGCTTGAATGGCGTGAACGGCATCGGCGTGGCAGCCTGCGATCCCTATTCGCTGGAGAAGATCGCCGGCCTCACCAGGCCCGAAGCGCCCAATGTCTGTGGAGTGGTGGTTTATTTCCGCGACAAAGACAATGCTTGGGTGCCAGCCGGAAGAATCGTCAAAAAATACGGCCGAACCTTGCAGTTCGAAGGCAAGGAAGTTTCGATCTGCGGAAAAGTCGTAGGCGATATCCGCCCGAGGTAACTACTCGTTACCCTCGAGGTAGGTGTAACCGTCGAGGCCCTGCTCGTAGTACTGCAGGAACTTGCGGCCTTCCTGGATGTTCATGCGCTTGCCTTTGAGGGCATTCTCCACGGCGAAACGCATCCGCTCCATGAGGGCGGGCTTATAGTACTCCACGTACTCCAGTACCTGGGTCACGGTGTCCCCTTCCACGATATGGTCCACGTCGTAGTCGTCATCTTTGATCGACACATAGACGGCGTCGGTATCGCCGAAGAGGTTGTGCATATCGCCGAGGATCTCCTGGTAGGCACCGAGCAGGAATACGCCGATATAGTATTCCCGTCCGCTGTCTTCGAGCGGATGCACTTCCAGGGCGTGCTTCACGTCTTTCACGTCGATGAAGCGGTCCATTTTTCCGTCGGAATCGCAGGTGAGATCCACAAACGTAGCTCTACGGGTGGGCTCCTCATTGAGACGGTGGATCGGCATCACCGGAAAGAGTTGGCGCACGGCCCAGTGGTCGGGCGCGCTCTGAAACACGGAGAAGTTGCAGTAGTAGGTGTCGTGCAGCTCTTTATCGAGAGCCTCGAGTTCTTCCGGCGGCTCCTGCAGGTCTTTGCCCATTTTTTGAATTTTGCCGATGATTGCCCAGAAAATACGGTCGATGGCGGCGCGGTCCTTCAGAGTGAGGTAGCCGAGGTTGAAGAGCTTGATGGAGTCTTCTTTGGTCTGGATCGTATCGTGATAGCTCTCGTTCAAATTCCTTAACGACAGCTTGTTATAGATCTCCCAAAGCTCGTTTACCTTCTCATGGTCGCCTTCTACAGGAGCCGCGGGGGCACCTGGCTTCAGGATCTCGTGGGTGCCCAGAACGTTGAACACGAGCACGGCATGGTGTGCGGTGAGGGCTCGGCCGGATTCCGTGATGATGTCGGGGTGGGCGAGTTCACGCTCTTCGCAGATCGTCTGGATCGCGCTCACCACGTCGTTGGCGTACTCCTGTTCCGAGTAGTTCACCGAGTTTTCCCAGTTGGTCTTGGAACCGTCGTAGTCCACGCCCAGGCCGCCGCCCACGTCGAGGTATTGGAGCTTGGCGCCCATGGAGCAGAGGTCGGCGTATACGCGGCAGGCTTCCTGGAGGGAGTCTTTGATCGGGCGGATCGAGGTGATCTGCGAGCCGATGTGAAAGTGCAGCAGCTGCAGGCAGTCCATCATGCCATCGCGCTTGAGCATCTCCACGCCTTCCACCATCTCAAGGGCCGTGAGACCGAATTTGGAGCGGGGACCGGAGCTGTCGACCCATTTGCCGGCGCCTTTGTTTTCCAGTTTGGCCCGGAAGCCGATGCGCGGCTTGATGTCGAGGCTCTTGGCCACGGACAACAACAAGGGCAATTCCTGGAAGCGGTCGATCACAATGATAATATTGCGGCCGAGGCGGGAGGCCAGCAGAGCCGTCTCGATGTACTCTTTGTCTTTGAAGCCGTTGCAGACGAGCAGGGCCTCAGGATTGTCCAAGAGAGCCAGAGCCACGAGCAGTTCAGGCTTGGAGCCGGCTTCGAGGCCAAGGCCCGTTTCGGCCCCCACCTTCACCATGGCTTCCACCAGGTGGCGCTGCTGGTTCACCTTGATGGGATATACACCGCGGTACTTGCCCTTGTACCCGAAGGTGCCAAAGGCGCTGCTGAAGCATTCCGCGAGCATCTTCACGCGGGTCTCCACGATGTCGGGGAAACGGATCCAGAGAGGAGCGCGCAGGCCGCGGTCCACAAGGTCGTTCACTAACTCGTAAAGGTCGAGCGACGGGCCATTCGGGCCTTTAGGGGTCACGCGAATGCGTCCGCCATCGTTGATATTGAAGAAACCGGAGCTCCAGCCGGACACGTTATAAAGCGCCGCGCTTTTCTTTACGCTCCAAGGTTCAAGATTGCTGGTGGTATTCCCCATAGTTTTTTTCCCTTTTCCTTGCGGTGAGCTATATCACCAGCTTTCTCTCCTCTACAAAGCAATTTTCATAGGAGAATGCATATTCTTGTGGCGGCGCGGCGAGTGTTCGGCCGTCGTCAAGATCAGGAAAAATGGCAAAAAATATCCCCCGGGGGCTGGTTTTTTTGCGGGAATAGGCCAAGATTCCATTTGCAGGCCTCCTGGGGCCGCGTCTCAAGCAAATTTGAAGGAGAAGAAAATGAGCGAAGTTCTTGTTGTGGCCTCGAAGGTGAAATCCTTTATCAAGGAAAAGGGCGGAATGAACACGAGCGGTGCGGTACCCGAAGAGCTGTCCAAGCGCGTAATGAGCCTGCTCGAGAAAGCTATCGAGAACGCCAAGAACGATGGACGTAAGACGGTCATGGATCGCGACGTTCCCACGAACCTTTAATAGGACCCTTTCGTGCTATCAAGGAGCCGCGGGAAACCGGGCTCCTTTTGTTTTTGGAGTGTGCCATGAGTCTCGTTGTATCGCTGGAAATCCAGGGCGCCACCCAGGCGGAGCTGAAATCCTGGGGGGAAAAGCTTCCCAAAGCGGGAGACCTCTCCATGAAGCCCACCAAAGACGGCCTGCTCTTCTGGAAGTGGAAGGGCTTCGAGATCGCCGGCCTGGATCGGGGCCTCAAGGAGGGGATGAGCGGCAAAAGCGAGAACTGGCTGTTCAACGAGCCCACCAAAAAGGCCCTGGGCGAGCTGCTCACGGCCTTTACCCAGGTCTGTCCGAGGCGTTTTTCCCTATATGCCTGTGGCGATGGGGAGCTGCCCAAACGGGAAAGCGAGCTGCAGCTGACCGAGCTGCTGGAAGTCGTGGCCGAAGGGAGCCTCGGGAACCGGGTGAAGTACTGGGTGCGGCTGTAATTTGACTGAGCGGCTGCGTCACTTGCAGCGGTAATACGCCTGCGTATAGGAATCTTCGCGCCAGCGCAGCTTGGCGAACTTGGCTCCGGCCTTATTTTCCACCAGCGCCCGGCTCACCACTAGATCCGCCTTCCCGCCCTTGTGCACGAGGTCGTCGAAAGGCCCCGAATAGCGCACCTGTCTGTCGTCTTTGTATTTGTGATCCACCGTCCCTGTGGCTTTGGCGGCTTTTTCCGCATCTCCCGCCGTCACGGTTACCTTCTCCGCCGCAAAGGAAAGGCTGAGCTTCTCCAGGCCGAAAATGTTTTCCCCATCCACCACGGTACAGGAGAAGTCGTTCGCCCAAGCGGGCAATGAAAGGCAAAGGAGAGGCAGGGCAAAAACGAAGCGCATCAGAGCGAAACCACTTCCTTCACTTCGGGCACCGCCTGCTTCAGGCGGGTTTCGATCCCCATCTTGAGAGTGGCGGTCGAGCTCGGGCAGCCGGCGCAGGATCCCTGCATATAAACGTAAACCACGCCCTGGTCGAAGCGGTCGAATACGATATCGCCCCCGTCCATCGCCACGGCGGGGCGGATGTCGCGGTCGAGGATTTCCCGGATTTTTTTGGTGACCTCGGTCTCCTCGCCCTTGGGCATCGCAGCCTGGTCGAGGGAAAGCGGGTTCACGGCCGGCTCGCCCGAAGCCACATGAGCCTTCAGGGCGTCGCGGGTTTTGAGGTCGAGCACTTCCCAGTCGCCCTCGTCGGTTTTGGTCACCGAGACAAAATTGTGCCCGATCATACAGGATGCCACGCCGGGAATGCTCATCAGGCGGCTGGCCAAGGGCGAGCTTTCCGCAAGCTTGCGGTCGGAGAAGCTGGCAGTACCGCGGGGGAGCAGTACGTGCTCGTCGAGAACGTACTTCAGCGCGTTGGGGTTGGGGGTGAACTCGAGACGGATTTCGATATTTTTGCTGTCCATGGCACCTCTTTACCACGCACCGAATCGAAACGCCAAAACACCTGGCATTCCCCTATTTTGTTCCCCCTACCTGGGCTAGAATTTCTCCTCCTGGAGGACTCCTATGACACGCGCGACCCTGGCTCTCCTGGCTCTGCTGGCCCTGCCCGGCCTGGCCTGGGGAAAAACCGAGAAAGTAAAGGAAACCAAGCTGCCCAACGGGCTCGTGGTGCACGAGTACAAAATGAAAAACGGGATGCAGCTGCTGCTGGTGCCCGACAAGTCGGCACCGGTTTTCAATTACCAGGTCTGGTTCAAGGTGGGGTCGGCCAACGAGAAGCTCGATCCCCGCCTCCAGAAGACCGGCCTCGCCCACTTCTTCGAGCATATGATGTTCCGCGGAACCAAGAACGTTCCCGAAGGGCAGTTCGACATCCAACTTTCCCAAGCCGGGGCCGTGGGTGAGAACGCCACCACCTGGCTAGATCGCACCAACTACTTCGAAAGCCTGCCCAAGGAAAAACTCGAGCTCGCCTTCCGTCTCGAGAGCGACCGCATGGCGAACCTCAAGATCGATGAAAAAAGCTACAAAACCGAGCTCGGCGCCGTGATCGGCGAGCTGAAGATGGGGAAAGACAAACCGAGCCGTGTGGCTTCCGAGGCTGTTTGGGACCTCGCCTTCGAGAAACATCCCTACAAGTGGACAGTGATCGGAACGGAGGAGGAGCTGCATTCGTTCACCGTCGACGACGCCAACTACTTCTACCAGACCTACTACGCGCCCAATAACGCCACCCTGATCCTGATCGGGGACTTTGCGATTCCGAATGCGATCGCCTTGGCGGAAAAGTACTACGGAAATTATAAGCCCAAAGACATCCCCAAGCAGGAGCTGCCGGCCGAACCGGAGCAGGCTAAAAAGCGCAAGCGCGAGATCACCCATCCGCTCGCGAACGCCAACTTCCTCGCCATGGGCTACAAAATCCCGCAGGGGAACCATCCCGACATGGCGGCCCTCGAGGTGATCGGCGCGATTCTCACCACGGGAGACGGCTCAATTCTGGAACAGCAGCTGATACAGACCGGGATCGCAAGCCATGTAAGCGCCGGTCCCTACCGCACCCGCTACCCCAGCCTCTTCTTTTTCACCGTGCAGATGGCGCCGGAAAAGTCAGACAGCAAAGCGATCAACGCCTTTGACGACGCCATGAGCCGGATCCGCAAGGGGCAGCTCAAGGAAGAGGAGATCGAACGCGCCAAGAACCAGTACCTTCTGATGGCCTACAACGACCTTCTCGACTCCAGCGCCATCGGCCGCAATCTAGGTGAAGCCCTTGTTTCCACCGACAACTATCTCAACGAGTTCGAAGTGCTGGACGCCGTGAAGAAAGTTACGGCTGAGGATCTCAAACGCGTGGCCGCCACCTATTTCACCGACGAGAAGCTGAGCTTCGTAAGGCTCGTCCCGGGCAAAGGAGCGTCCAAATGAAAAAACTATTCTTGCTACTGGCTCTCCTCGCCCTGCCCGGAATTGCCGAGGCCGGCATCCGGCTGAAGTCAAAAGGCGCCGGGCCCAACTACCTCTATGAGAAAGACAGCAAAGCGCTGGCCTCCTCCGTGCAGCTGGTGTTCCGCACCGGCAGCCTGGCCGATCCCAAAGGCAAGGAAGGCCTCTCCGAGCTCGCCTTCCGCTCCCTGCTGGGTGCTACGAAAAAACGCAGTAAAGAAGACTTCCAGGCGGCGGTGGAACGACTGGGCGCCTCGATCTCGATCGACGTCGGCGCCGGACGCGCCATCCTTTCCGTGGACGCCTTGAGCGACAATCTGGAGCCGGCCCTGCAATTGCTCGCGGAGGCCGTGCTGGAGCCCGGTCTCGTGGATGAGGACATCAATGCCATACGCTCCGAGCTGCTTGCGGGAGTGAACCAGGAGCTTTCCAACAACCGCCGCATTCTCCGGCGCATTTTCCGGCAGGCAATTTTCCGTAACACCGCACTCGCCTTCCCTCCCGAGGGAACTCTGAACGGCCTGAGCAACGCTACCAATGAGGACGTGCGCGCCTTCATCGCCTCGCAGCTAAAGGCCAAAGACGTGATCTTCGCAGTGTCATCGAACCGCTCGGAGGCCGAGGTGAAGGGCTGGATCGAGAAGACCTTCGCGAACTTTCCGGAAGGCAACGCGCCCGCCCTGGCAATGCCGTCTCCCGAGAAGATTGAAGGCCGCACCGTATTTGTGATGGATCGGCCAGGATCGACGACCACCGAGATCGCGATCGGCCACCACGGAATTCTGGCGAACAACAAAGACCGCGATACCCTGGAGACCGGGCTCTTCGCGTTCGGGGAAGACATGACCTCGCGTCTTTTCCAGGAGCTGCGGGAGAAGAAAGGCTGGACCTACGGCGCCGCCGCGGGCTTCGATCTTTTCGAGCGCCCCCGTCGCTACCCGGGAGCCTTTCTGGTTTGGTCCTTCCCGCAAGCAGAACATACCCAGGAACTCGTACTCCGCGCTCTTGAGATCTACGAAGACTATGCGAAGAAAGGCCTTACGGCCAAGGAGCTCTCCTTCGCACAGAAGTCACTGGGAAACTCCTATCCCTTCAAGTTCGCAACCTCCCGCTCGCGACTCACGGCAAGGCTCTATGAGCTGCTCGAAAACGCGCCCCACCATGACGTGGCGGAATACCGCGGGATCGTAAACGGAGTGACCCGTGGATCGCTGAGATCGGCGATCCGCAAGGCGCATAACGCAGAAAATGTGGCGATCGTGCTGGTGGGAGATCCGGAGCGCACCAAAGGATTGCTCACGGCTATTCCGAAAGTGAAAAACGTGGTTAAGATCACCGACCCTCTGGCGGCGTTCTAGCTGGTGAATCAGAGCTGTAGCGGCTTACCGCAGCACCGTCGCCGCCATTCCTTGTTAGGTTTAAAAAGTCCGGAATAACCGGTTTAAACACCTAACAAGGAGAACCTATGCGCTACCTCATTCTGACTCTCGGCCTGCTTTCCACGCCGTCTTTTGCGTCACAGTACGAAAATCCTTACTGCACGAACCCTGACTGCATGAGCGACGACCAGCTTTACTTTCGGGACAGTGGATCCAGAGAAGGCTACAGAGACCGCTACCACTATCGGAACAACAGACCGTACAACCGCGTTTACCGCCCGCTCCGGGATCGCCCGGTGCTTCGGGATACGGATCCTATGCACAACAACAACGGCTACCCGAACTACTACTGCACCAACGTGGATTGCATGTAGAGGCTAGGCCTTCGTCCCTCTACACAGATTCCGCATGAGGAATTCCCGGATGTCCGGGAGTTCCTTATGCGGATCGATCGTGTGCTCTTTCGTGTAAACCTTCCAGTCGACGGAAAGCCCCATACCTTTTAGCGCCTTGATCTGCGCTTCCGTTTCCGGGAGCGGGAGGAGCGGATCCATGGTGCCGTGTGTGACGAGTAGCTTCTGGCTACGCGCTGCCGGGCTCAGTTTCTCGGGGTAGTCCTCGAGCATTCCCACGAAACCGCTAACGCCCACGACGGCGCCTAGCGTTTTCGGATAACGGCATGCCAAATCGAGCGCCATCAAGCAGCCCTGGGAAAAGCCGAACACTCCCACGTGTTCCGCCGGCCATCCCTGAGCTTCGAGCTCCGCCATCACGCCGAAAAGCAGGTCTCGGGAGCGAACCACTCCCTCTTTGAGGTCGCTGCGGCCGCTATAAATATCGAACCAGGAATATCCGGTAAAGTAAGGGTCCGGGGCGTTTACCAATAGGTAGTGGAGGCCGGGAATCCTGAGCAGCTCAGGCAGAAATCGGTAGCCCTCCATGCTGTCTCCGAGCCCATGCATGACCAAAAGGAGGCGTTCATTTTCGATCCCCTCCCGGGGCGGTAAATGAGCAAAATCCAGCCACGAAATATCCACCGTGTTTCGCATCAAAACCCTCAAAACTTCAATGGTTTCTCCCGATCAGTTTCTACAGGGAGAAGCACACTATGCCAACAAAAATCCTCGTGGTTGAATCCGCCAATTTCCAGCTCGGCGCCAATGCCGGTGAGCATGCCGAACGCATCAGCATCGAAGACCTACCCGGCCGCATCGAGAAACATTTCGAAGACCCCGCCAACAAAGAAAAGCTCTTCGTGCTCGCTTCGAGCGAGAACCGCTTCAAGGTGGTGTTCGCCGATGCCACGGCAGGGCCGGGATCGGTGAGCGTCGCCTTCTGCGGCAATACCCAGGACGCGATCCGCTTTCTTCCCTCACTCGCCATCTTCGCCGATGACCAGCGCTCCCTCGGGCTCAAGAACAGCCTGGACGAAGGCGCCACGATCTACAGCGAGGGTTTCTTCAACTGCAAGGCCGTGGGCACCAAGCTCGATCCCTGCCATGTGTTCGCCCGCGCGCGCCTGAGCGCCGCTTCGGCGGCCAGCGTATGGGGCTGCCTGCAGTCGCTGGTGTTCCTTGGACTCCAGAAGCTTCCGGAGATCGGAGAAAAGGGAACGGGTGAGAAGGTGGACGTGCAGATCGGCGCGGACGAAAAGGTAGTTGCGCTCACCGTGCGCTTCGATCTCCCCCCGGAGGAGTTCACCGAGATGCGGGGCAGCCCGATGCTCGCACTCTCGCGCACAAGCGCCGATGTGATGGAGAGCCGCTACTTGATGGACTCCAAAAAGATCGAGTTCAACTGCCTCTTCTACCGGACGGGCGGGGCGCAATGTCCGATCGAAATCACGAGTTTCCACCGCGAGGCGGAACTCGAAAGCGCAACGTTCGTGAAAGAGTATTTCTTCAAGAGCCTCAGCGACCTTTCCAGCGATGTGCCAGAAGAGAAACGCGTGGCAAAGGGCGGCTTCAAGAAAAAACTTTCGGACACTCTTTTCAAGACGGAGCCCTCGGCTCCGGCCACGGCTGAGCCGTCCAAGGTGGTGGTCAGCGGCAGTGCCAGCCTCAAGGGCGGAGCGGAGGCCGTGACCGTGGTGAAGGACGACGGCTCGGTGAAGATCAAGGAACTGGAGGTGCGGGTGAAGGAACTCGAGCACAACCTCAAGACCAAAGAAGAGGCGCTCTCCAAAGCCACCCGCGAGCTCGGTGATCCAAGCAAGCGGATCAATGCGATCACCAATGTAAAAGACTCGCAGAACGAAGGCCTCAAGCAGAACCTGAAGAACATCGAAAGCGAGCTCGCCGCCTCCAAGGGCCGCGAGAAGGAGCTGATGTCGATGGTCGACAAGGCCGTGCAGATCAAGGAAGACGCCGCGAAGAAGATCCGGGAGCTCGAGACCAAGCTCAAGACGGCTTCCGGCAGCGGCGGATCCAAAGTGCAGATGCTCGAGCGGGCGCTTGACGAACAGAAGCGCCAGAACAAAGAGCTTTCCAACAGAGTCAGTGAACTAAAAACGAAGTTGGATGCTGCATAAGCGCTAGGTAGATGGGCCCATGGCGGAAAAGGTAAAAACAAAAGTCATCGTTCTCGAGCCGGTCGCGAAATCGGCGAAAGAACTCGTTGACGCGATCAACGGGAAGGGCGGCGTCGAGATCGTAACGACCAAGACGCCGGAAGACGCCTTCCGCGAGATCGTGCCTGCTCTGCCTTGCATGCTCGTGGCCTGCATCATGGAAAACTCCGATGTGCCCTCGCGGGTGCAGCTGTTCAAGCGCCTCGAGATAGCGATCAAGCAGCAAGGCCTGAAGATCTACGTGGTCACGCCGATCAAGAACCGCCAGCTCGCCGATCTCGCCACGCAGAAGATGGGCGTGGCCGACTTCATCATCGAGCCGATGCCCCTTCGCACCATGCACTTCAAAGCCAACCTCCAGCTCAAAGCGGTGGAAAACTTCCGCAAGCAGCAGGAGATGAAGAAGCTCGCCGGGGAGAAGATCGTCTTCAAGAAGTCCGAAGAGAAGAAAGGCGAGGAGGCGGCCGGCACTGAAGTTAAAGCACAGCAGAAGCCCGCGCTCCAGACAGGCAAGGACACCTTCCTCTTCAAGAACTCTGGCGTGAAGAAGTCCGGCAAGAAGTTCGTTGTGGAGCTCGAAGGCCCCGCTCCCGATACGGGCGAATGGGTGCAGCACGAGGACAAAGGCGACGCCCAGGCGGCCTGGCGCTGGGTGCCCAAAGAGGATCAGGAGAAGCAGAAGGCCGGCAAGCCGCCCATGGAAGAAGCCTGGGTGCATAAAGGCGAAAAGCCCGTCTTCAACGAAGCCGCGAAGAAGTGGTCGATGAGTTCAGAGACTCCTTCGCTCGCCCTTGAGAGCAAAGGAAAGCAGCTCGCCCAGAAAATCGGATTGGATGAAAAAGGCGAAGTGTTCGTCGCCGAGGATTCCGCGGCGGCGGAAGAGAACGTGAAGAAAAACCACGCCCAGTCTCCGAAAATGGTGGAGCGGGAAAAGCGCGAAGCTGCCAAGAAAGAGAAGGAGAGCAAGAACGAGAAAAGTGATCCCTCCAAAGACGCGGGAAAATCCGCCAAGGACAAGCTCGCGGCCCTGCACGAGGATCCCGCCGACAAGCCAGGCGAGTTCCGCAATCAGCTCGGCAAAGGCGAAGAGAAGAAAGACTCTCCCCTATCCGCCAAGGACAAGCTCGCGGCCTTGCGCGAGGATCCCGCCGACAAGCCAGGCGAGTTCCGCAATCAGCTCGGCAAAGGCGAAGAGAAGAAAGACGAGGTCTGGAACAAAAAGGAGCAGGCCGGCAAGCCCTCGCTCGCCCTGAAAGAAAAACAGGACAAACTCAAAGAATCCGCGGAAATCACACCGGACGAGGTCGGCAAACAGACCAAGAACGCTTCCGCCCCGCGCCTCAATCCGATCGACTTCCTGAAAAAGAAAAAGGAAGAGCGGAACGCCAAAACCCCCAAAGCTGAAGAGGCTCCGGGGTTAAACGAAAAGGCCACGCAGACCAAGAGCGAAGAAAAGCAGGATAAGAAAGGCAAACGCGAAACAAAGCCTGGTTCTGCCGATGAAGTGCTGGCCCGCCTCAATAGCAAGCTGGGTCGCACGCAAAATAAGGACGAAGAAGAATCTGAAGATCCTCTAGCCGCATTGCGAGAAGAAGGAGACGAGGACGGCGAGGGAGACGAGGCTGGGGTCGGCGAACCTGGCCGGCCCAAGATGCGAGCAAAGGCCGGTGGCACTGGTGGAAAGGGTCCGCCAAAGGCGCTGCGGAAAAGTCCGCCCGAAAGGCAGGGCGGGGTCAGAAACCGCGTGAAAGAGGCCGCCGAAAAAACCATCAAACTGAAGGAAGAAAAGCAGCGCGCCATCGCTGACATTCAGGC
>DATBTF010000201.1:0-8536 GCA_036559405.1 Bdellovibrionota bacterium | reverse complement strand
GAAGGGAATGCCGAGATCGCGCGCCCGCGGCTTGGCGTAAGTAAGAGAAGCAAAAGAAAAAAGAAGAGTCGCTACAAAGACTGCTGGTCTCATTGATCCGCCATTTGGGCGGCCGTTTCGATGGCCGTTTTGGCCACGAAGGTTACATAATCCCAGTCGATCTTGTCCACCGTATCCGAGAGCTCGTGATAATCGGGCCGGCTGATGTTGTAGCGGTTCATATGCTCGTTAAAAAGCACCACGGGATAGCCGCCCCAGGCGAAGATGATGCCGTCGGTATTGTAGAGATAGCTGTCGAGCGCGAATGGATCCCGGTACTCCGCTTTCAGGGCTGGCTTCAGGCCGATTTGGCGGGATACGGCCATTGCCACCTGCGCCAACTCCTTGCTCTCGGTGGAATAGCCGGGATTGATCTGAAAAATCCTGTCGCGGCGGGCGGGCCCGTTTTCGTCGTCGCGCTTGTACATGCTGTAGCCGATCATGTCCATCAGCACTATCGCCCCGAAATCCCTGCGGCTGCGAAGCGCATTCATCACCAGCTCGCGGGCTCCCAGGCAGTCGGCGGGAAATTCCTCGCCGGTAAGATGCACGAGATATACGTCCTGCTTGAGCTGGAGCGCTGGCAGAATTTCTGCCGCACGCAGCAAGGTGGCCGTGGCCGTGCCGTTATCGTCGGCGCCGGGATTGGCCACCCGTTTGCCGGTTTCGTCGAACACTTTCTCGGCATAGGCGGTGTCGTAGTGGTCGGCAAGCACGATAGGTTTTTTGTCATGGTTGGGGCCCGTGCCGGGAATCACCGCGACGAGATTTTGCTGGTTGATGCCGTGCCACTGGAAGCGCTGAAAGTAGACGTTTTTGATGCCCAGGCTGCGGTAGCGTTCGGCCAGAAAATCCGCGACCTCCTGCAGCTGGTTGTCTTTCTGCCCGCTATTCTTGCGAGAAAAACGCGAACCTGTGAGCGCCTTCAGGTCGGCGCGGAAGCGGTCGGTGAAATCCTCCGGCCAGTTCGTGACCTTCATTCCGGGAAGGGTGACCATGGGAGATTTCTCCGCATAATCCGCGTCCCAGGAGATCTCATCGGGCCACTCCACCTTTTTCTTGCGCACCTTCAGCCGAAAGGAAATCGCCTCCGCGTCGAGCCGGGGCGGTTGGGGAAGGGCGATGCAGGAAAGGCCACGAGTTGGCGCAGCATGTTCGCGATGCCAATCTCGCTGCCGGTTCTGCTGCTCCATGGGAAGCCAGCCGGCCACCAGCTGGTTTTCTTTCTCCCATAAGCAGTTGCCGAACCATGGGCGCTGGTAGAGATCGGGATAGGACTCGTAGTCCGCGAAAACGTCGTCGAAGGCAGAGTGCTTTGTGCCTTGAAAGCCCGCGAAGGAAAAGTGCCGGGGCAAAATCAGTGGGGCAGCGAACGCGTCGAGAGAAGCGAACTCGGCACTATCCAGCCACACCCACGGCTGGTTGAAAGCCGGGCGCCAGCGCGCGAGCACCCAGGTCCACTGCCCCACATCGTTCAGAGTGGGCCAGGCTTCGATCTCGGCGGACTCGAGTTTCAACCGTTTGGCCACGGCGGCCACCTGCGCTTCGCCCAGCTCCCGCAGGAAGGCCGGAATGCGCGGCCGCTTCGCATGCTGCCCAAAAAGCAGGACATCGCGGGGCGACTTCCCTAGAGTCAGAGGCAGAGCCTGGTCGGAATGTGCCTCGATCCGTTGCCAGGGGAGGTTGGCCGGCGCGAGCTCGGAAAGCTGGTCCAGTACTCCCAGGGAGCCGCGCTCGGCGATCGGCACGAAGGCCGCGGCGGGGGCGCGATTCTCCTCCTGCAGCCAGATCCCGGAGCAGCCGGGAAGCAGCATTGTGATGACCAGTAAAATTGAAGGTTGCGCCCGCATCCAGCCCCCTGCCACAGCCATTTTAGAGGAGAGAGCGGGAATTGGCCCAAAAAATTTGACCAAGGGGCCTGCGTTTTCTAGGCTTGCAGCTGTATAGAGATTCCGGGGGGGAAAATGATCCAGCGCATAGCATTGGTGTTATTTGTTCTAGTGCTTCCTTTGATCGCCCTTCGTGCGGAAACACAGCTGGGAAACCATCCCCCTGCCTTGCCGGCCAATCATCTCGCCGTACCCGTGGTTTCCCAGGCAACAAACTATACGTGCGGAGCGGCAGCCCTCTTGAGCGTGCTCTACTACTGGCATGTAACGGACGAAAACGAGTCCACCCTCGCCAAGGCCCTGGAGGCAGATCCCGAGAACGGCACCACCCCGGAGAAAATCCAGGAGGTGGCGAAGACCTTCGGACTGCAGGCGGAGATTCGCGAAGGATTGAATCTGGGAGATCTTGAGGCCGCCCTGAAAAAGGGGGAGACCGTGATTGTGGAAGCCCAGGCCTGGAGATCAGAGGGGCAGCCCGAGCTTCCGTGGAGTGAGGTTTGGGAAGACGGGCACTATCTCGTGCTGATCGGAATGGACGCGCACTACGTTTACTTCATGGATCCATCCGCGCATACCGGCTATGGCTATATCCCGAGAGACGAGTTCATGGATCGCTGGCACGACTACGATGTGTATGACGGCAATCCGGTGCGCCACTACCAGCTGGCCATCTTCCTCAAGGGTGGACGTTCCCTGAACCGCTTCCCCGATCAGCTGGTGCGGGTGGAGTAGACGAGACCTGACTCCCATGCACCAACGAGATCCCGATCACTTCTTCACCTTGCTCGGAAAAATATTTTTCGTCGTTCTGTCCCTGATCGTCGCATTTTTCCTCTGCGAAATCGGTTTCCGCAAACTCAAGCTCGACCGCAGCATTTCGAGCCTGGCCGTGCCGATCAACGAACGCTATCCCCGCCCCTATGTGGAAAGCGCCGGTCGGCCGAATACGTTCAACTACAATGAGCTGGGCTACCGGGGCGCTCTCCCCGCTAAAACCAAGGCGAAGGGCGAGATTCGTGTCTTCGTCACCGGAGGCTCCACCGTTTACTACGGGGCTCCCCCCTTTTCCCAGCTGCTGGAGGAAACTTTCCAGGCCCACGGATACCGAAACGTGAAGGTGTTCAACATGGGTGTCGTCTCTTCGGTTTCCGGCCAGGAGCTGGCGCGGATCATCTATGACATTTCGCTTTTCCAGCCGGACCTTGTAATTCAGTACAATGGCGGCAACGACATCCTACACGCCACGAATTGGGACCCACGCCCCGGCTATCCCATGAATTTTTTGCTGTATGAGCACAACCCCTTGCTTCAGCTAAACGGGGGATACAAGCACCACTTCCTGCTCTTTCTCACCTGCTCCCAGCTAATGCGCTATCTGCTGAACAGCCAGATGGAAAACACCCTGGTGGGCCTTCAGGGAATCTGGGAAAGCCAGGTGGCAAAGTTCGGTAGCCCGAAAGGCGTTTTTCTGGCCGCGGTGAAAGAGTACCTTCGCTTCAGCTCCCTGGCTGCCAAGGCCACACGCAGCCTCGGCTCCGACTACCTCCTGGCATTTCAGCCGCTGAAGATGTTTCAGACGGTCCCAGCTCCCAAGGCCGCGCTATCCAGGGAATGGGAGGCGCGCGACCTGGCGCTGGAGGAGTTCGCGCGCATGAGACGTACTGAAGCATTCGGGTACGTGGACCTCAGCACGATGTTCCAGGGAATCCAAAAGGAGGTCTTCACGGATCCCATCCATATCGAGCAGGAGTTTCAAAAGAAAGTGGCGGACGCTCTCTATGGGGCGGTCATGAAAGAAGAGTCGCTCGCTCGCTTCCGGAAAAAACTGCGAAAATCGGGAGCCGTCCACTCTACCGGGTTGGAACCCGGTATGACGCAAAGCAAATGCGATCCGGGTACAAAATCGTGTATATCTTGAATCGAAATACTTTCCCGGTTTCCGTTCGCTCCTCCTTTCGCATACAATGACCAGATCAGGCTATGAGTGTTGGTAGCAAAATTCTGTTAGTAGAAGACGATCAGCCGCTCCGTCAGAGCATCGCCAAGCTCTTGGAGAGCCATGGCTATTCGGTGAGCCAAGCCGGTAACGGGGATGTGGGCCAGTTCATGACGCTGCTGTCGGACTACGACCTGGTGATCTCCGACATTCTGATGCCGGAAATCGACGGGATCGCGATGACAAAGTTCATCCGCCAGCGAACATCCACGCCGATCATCCTGATCACGGGCCTGAAAGGAAAAGAGATGGAGGAGAGGGCCAAAGAAGCCCAAGCCGATCTTTTTCTCACCAAGCCTTTTGACGGCGACGATCTGCTCGAGGCTGTCGAAAAGGTTCTGCAGAAAAAGCGAATCTCCCACTGAATCCCCGTGGACTCCAGTAACCTTGCGCACTTCTACTTCTCCTTACTGATCCCCATCGGATGGGCGGGAGTGCTTTACCCTTTTGCGCGCACCATTTTCCGCCGCTGGCCCTGGCATTTCGGCACCATTTTCGTGCTTTCCCTGGCGGTGATCTGTGGCAAGGAGTTCATGGACTCGCGCCCGTCCGTCAACGACATCGTTTCCGACATCCTGGGTTTTTTCCTCGGAACCGCGCTCATCCACTTCCAGCTTTTCCGGCGCCTGCGCGTGCTGCGCAGGGCGAAGGAAAGAGAGGTGGAAGGGCGGACTGTATCCCTGCGGGGAACCATGGCCCTCGTGGAATCGCTGGAAAACCGCAGTGCCCGTTTCTACGAGCAGGCGGAAAATCTCCTTCCGAACGCGCGAGCCGCGGCGCTTTGCGGGCTGCTGGCGCGCGACGCCCGAAATCGCGCAGCAAAGGTGCGTTTCGTGCTTTCTAACTGGATAACGGCGCGGGAGACGGAGACGCTCTCGGAGGTGGAGCGCGCCTTCTCCGACGAGCAGATCTTTTCCCTGGCGTTCCCTCCCTCGAGCACGCCCAAAGACGTGCTGAACCTGGCAATCGAGCACGAGCGGAAGAAATACTCGCTCTTAAAACGGCTGGAGTCGGCCTTTCAGCAGGAATGGAAGCTGATGCATATGCGCCTGCTGCGCGAACCACTGGCCCAGGAGATCCAGAAACTTGAGCTTTGCCTGTCGGAGCTGAATAAATCTTCAGCCAGCTAGCTTTTTCACGTTTTCCAGAAGCACCGTCATATCGAACGGTTTCACCAGCGCGCCCTGAATATGCTTCGCCACCTTCTGCACCAGCGCCTTGTCGAGATGGCCGCTGATCACGAGGATCGGAGTGGATGTGTTCAGGGTGCTGTTGGTCACGCGAATGGAAGTAAGAAGGTCATCGCCGGACTCTTCCCCCAGCTTGATATCGAGAAGGATGCAGCCGAAAACCTGGTTACGCAGCTTGGCGAGGGCTTCGCGCACATCGCCTGCGCCCGTCGGCTTGTAGCCGTTCAGCTGCAGGGCGTCCATGATGGAACCACAGAGTGCCTTGTCGTCCTCAACCACTAGTATCTGCATCTTATCCGTCATATCTGCCCGATATAGCCAATATATATTATTTCTTAGGTATAAACGATTTCGTCTTCAGGAAATTTACCAGGCCTGCCACTTCCGCCCTGCACTCGGGCGCGAAGGAGGTGAACTCGATCCCGCATCCCGGGGGAAAATTCTCTTGGGCCTCCAGCCGCACCCAGCGGACGATCCCCTCTCCGGAAACCGTGAATTTCGGATCCGCATCCGCCTCGATCCGGAACTCCACCTTCTCATCCGTCCGAGGGAATTTCCCGGTCATGGCCACGAACACGCCCCCCCGCCCCATGTTGCCTGCTTTGGTGTGGAGGGAGAATCCGCTTCCGAGGAACTTCAGCTCGATCGGAAGGGCCGTGTCGATCCGGGACATCTTGCGTTTCACCTTGGGATCGTCGGGCTGCACCGCCCGCTGCACTGCCTCGTACAGGCTGGCGCGGTCGAATGGCTTGGAGAAAACGGCGTCGGCGCCTTTGTCGTACGCCTCCTCCACGGTAATATCGGCGAAGCCGGTGATGAGAACCACGAGCGGGGTAACGGCATTCCTCCCCTTGATCCAGGCGAGCAGATCCATTCCGTCACCGTCGGGCATGCGCACGTCGGAGACCACTACGTCCACCCTCTCTTTCTCGAGAATTTTGCGGGCGTCCTTTCCGTTAGGTGCCATAAGCACATTGAATTTCCTCCGGCGAAAATCGAAGGCGATCGCTTCACGGAGATCATCTTCGTCGTCGACGATCAGTACCGTGGGATTCATTTTTGCTCCGCCTCGATCAGCTCTTCCCGCTTTTCCTTGATCATTCCCGTAATCCGTTTCAGCTGCGTGACTGCGACCTGCAGGATCTCGAGGCAGTCCTTGATTTCGCCAGGCTTGCCTTCCCGGAGGAGGATCACGGCATTTTCGACATTGAGATGAACGGTGGTAAGCGGAGAGGAAATATCGTGTAAAAACCTGCGATCGATACCCATGCGCCCGCCTTCCCGGCAAAAAATTCGCTATAGCGGGATTCTACTACAGAACTCCAAGGACAGCGGAACGCATATCGGAGATTTGCGATCGGGTTACACGCTTTCCGCAACGGGGTTTTCTCAAGAAAATTGCCGGGTTTGACGAAAAATCCGTATGGCCCTCAGAACCTTTTTCAGCCGATGGAGTCCGCAGGAAGAGCGGGTAAAGGCCCTCTTCGAGAGCCTCTATCTCAAGATCGCCCAGAAGCTGGACATGATCTTCGGCAGCTTGCTGCTTGTGCAATGGGTCTGCGGAATCTGCCTCGCCTACTTCGTGTCTCCCCGTGCGTGGGAGGGTGAGCTCGCTCCTTCGAACCTCCATCTTCACCTTGCGATCTTCGGCGGAGCACTTGCGGCCTTTCCCGCCATTTACCTGGCACTCCGCTGCCCGGGGCGAAAGCGCACCCGCTACGCGATCACCGTGGCGCAGATGCTTTTCTCCACTCTCTTCATCCATCTCACCCATGGCCGGGCTGCGACGCACTTCCATGTGTTCGGCTCGATCGCCTTCATCGCGTTCTACCGCGACTGGAAGCTGGTGGCACTGGCTTCAGCACTCACCTCCATCGATCACTTTACGCGCGGTGCTTACTGGCCGGAGTCGGTGTATGGGATCGCCTCCGCCACTCCATGGCGGGCAGTGGAACACAGCGCCTGGCTGGCCTTTGTGGACATCGTATTGGTGTTCGCGATCGACAACGCGATCAAGGATCTCTGGTCGGTGGCCAGAAAACAGGTGGGGCTCGAGAACGCTGTGCATGAAACCAAGCTGGCCAACCGGAATGCGACGACCCAGCGCTCCGCACTCGACACCTTCGCGATCGTTTCGATCACCGACGCTAACGACCGCATCACTCACGTGAACGACAACTTCTGCCACCTCACCAAGTATTCCCGCGAGGAGATCCTGGGAAATACCCACAAGCTCTTCAATTCCGGCCAGCACTCGAAAGGATTTTTCGAGGAGCTGTGGAAGACGGTTTCGTCGGGCCAGGTGTGGGAGGGCGATATCCAGAACAAGGCAAAAGACGGCTCGCTCTTCTGGGTGGACACCTCGATCGTACCCATCAAAGACGAGCAGGGAAACGTGCGCGAATACGTTTCCGTGCGCAAAGACATCACCTACAAAAAATACCTCGAGAGCTTCGTGGCGGAGATGAACCAGTCGCTCGAAAAAAAGGTGGAAGAGCGCACGTTGAAATGGATCGAGGCGGAGTCGAGGCTGACGCAGACATCGAAAATGTCGTCGCTCGGGGAAATGGCGGCCGGGGTGGCGCACGAGATCAACAACCCGCTGGCCACGATCAAAACCGTTTCAGGCCAGCTGGCGGAGATCCTCAGCGAGAAACCGTTGGATGAAGAGCTGGCGGTATCGATGGCCCAGTCGATCGCCAAAACCACCGACCGCATCGCCAAGATCGTGCTCGGACTGCGCACCTTCTCGCGCGACGGCAGCTCCGATCCCTTCATTCCCGTGAACGTGAGCGAGCTGGTCAACGAGACGGCGAGCTTCTGCCAGGAGCGTTTCCGCAACAACGGGATCGAGTTCCGGATCGACACCATTGACGAAAAGCTGCGATTCGACGGGCGCGCCACACAGATTTCCCAGATTCTCCTGAACCTGCTGAACAACTCCTTCGACGCCATCGCCAAGCAGCCAGGAGCAAAATGGATCGCGATCTCCGCCATGGGTGAAGACGAGTTCGTGGAGATCCGCGTGTCGGACAGCGGCCAGGGCATCCCCAAGGACATCCAGAAGAAAATCTTCCAGCCTTATTTCACGACCAAGGAGATCGGCAAGGGCACCGGCATGGGCCTCAGCATCTCGCTCGGCATCGTCACCGCCCACCACGGCACGCTCGCGCTCGACTCGAGTAGCGAGCACACCTGCTTCCTAATCAGGATCCCGAAGAAGCAGGGAAACGAGCGGGTGGCATAAAAAAATCCGCCAGGCTTTCACCTGGCGGATTCTCGTTAGATCACGAAATGCGGACTAGTTGCAGTCCACGTAGCAGTGGCGGATCATGCCGTATTCGCGGTAGGCTCTTTCACAGGCCCAACGAGCGTCATAGCGGTTGACCTGGAAGGCTTTGTTGTTCCACTTCACGCAGAAG
>DATBTF010000200.1:0-10303 GCA_036559405.1 Bdellovibrionota bacterium | reverse complement strand
AGGCAGCTTCTCCTCGGTTACGAAGAGCGGCTTATCCAGGAAAAACTCGGTAAAGGGCACCTTGAAGCCGTAGGCGAACTTATTCACGAAAATATGGTCGCCGATGAACAGGGTGGGGATCATGGAGCCCGAAGGAATCTTGTAGGGCTCGATGATGGAAGACCGGAGGAACATCACGATCACGATGGCAATCGCCAGCTGCTTACCGGTATCGGCCAGCCAGATCTTGATACGAGTCCAGATGCTCAGGGGGATGTCTTTCGTGATCTCTCTATCCATGATCCGTTGGTCGAGTTTAGCAGTGGGCCATGATTATGATAAGTTATTTCTGTGAGCATACTTGACCGCTATATCGCCGCTGAATTTTGGAAAGGCCTGCTCGCCGCCATGGCCACTTTCCTCGTACTTTATCTGGGCGGCGACACCCTGCGGCAGGGCTTGAGAGAAGACGTTCCCGCCGCTTATGCGATGCAGTTCACCCTCTATTCTCTGCCCGACATTCTCGTGCTGCTGCTGCCTGCGGCCTGTCTAATGGGCACTCTGATCAGTCTTTCCGGCTTTGCCCGTCGGAACGAGCTAACGGCCATGTTCGCCAGCGGCGTAAGCCTGGGAAGGATCTCTTTCGTGATCATGAGCCTGGTCTTCATGCTTTGCTGCATCTCCTTCGTCGTGACCGACCGGGTGATTCCACCCATGGCAAAGATGCGCTCCCACTTTCTCCGCACCGTGATCCAGGGCAAGCCCGACCTGCAGACCGATATCAAGCAGAACAAGATCTGGTACCGGAGCCGCAATCTCATCTATAACCTCCGCTCTTTTAATCCCCGGAAGAACGAAATTTCGGGCCTATCCATCTACACCTTCGACGACAACTTCGATCTCGTGCAGCAAATCGAAGCCTCCCGGGCCAACTATGTCGACGGGAAATGGGTCTTGGCCGACGGCCTGCTCACCCTTTTCGAAGACGATACGGGCTATCCGGTCACCAAGCACTTTGACCGCCAGACGATGTCACTCAGCGAATCTCCCGGAGACTTCAAGGAAATCGAGAAAGAGGTGGAAACCCTTCGCCTTAAGAACCTGTGGAAGTACATTCAACGCAACAAAAGCGCCGGAATCGATACCCGCACCTACGAAGTGGTGTTTTGGTCTAAAACCAGCATGGCGCTCGTGCCCCTCATCATGGCTTTGCTCGGAATTCCTTTCGCCTCCAAGCACCATCGGCACGCCAGCGTGGCCCGGGACATCAGCCTCTGCTTCTTTATCGTGGTTGCCTACTGGCTGATGTTCTCCGCGGCGCTATCCATGGGCAAAACCGGCTGGATCCCCCCCTTCTGGGCCGCCTGGACGCCGAACTTCCTCTTTTTCGCCTTCGGCCTTTTCATGGTACTAAGAACCAGGCGGGCATAAGAATGGCGATACTCAAGATCCTCACCTATCCGGACCCCCGGCTGGCCAAAAAAAGCGAACCAGTGAAAAAATTCGGGTCGGAGCTCGAGCGCATCTGCTCCGACATGCTGGAAACCATGTATAGCGCGCCGGGAATCGGATTGGCGGCTCCGCAGGTGAACGTACACAAGCAGATCGTGGTGATCGATATAGATTACGACTCCTCGGAAGACGAGCCGCCCGTTCTCTCAAACCAGAATCCCAGGATCTTCATTAACGCGAAGATAACCAGGAAAGAAGGCGAGGCCCTGTTCAAAGAGGGCTGCCTGAGTGTTCCCGGTGAGTATGAAGAGGTGCTTCGGGCTGAAAAGGTTTCCGTCGAATACCAGGATGTGAAGGGCGAAAAACATACTCTGGAGGCCGAGGGGCTTCTGGCGGTAGCCCTGCAACACGAGCTGGACCATCTCGACGGCCGTCTTTTCATAGACCGTTTGAGTTTCGTGAAAAGCCGCTCGATCAAACGGAAAATCAAGAAGGAAAAGGCGCTGGAAGAGAGCGACAGCCAATGAGGTGTGTGTTTTTCGGCAGCCCGGAATTTTCGCTAGGTTCCCTGGAGGCCCTATTGAGCTCCAAGCACCAGGTGGTGGGAGTGATCACCCAACCCGACAGACCCGCCGGCCGCGGAATGAAGCTGGAACCCCCGCCGGTCAAAACCCATGCCCTCAAAGCGGGCCTGCCCATTTTGCAGCCGGAAAAGGTGAACAGCGACACCACTTACAAGTTTCTGAACTCTCTTCGTCCCGACGTGCTCGCCGTCGTGGCCTATGGAGAATTCCTGGGGGCCGAGCTTCTGAACTGCTGCCCCTTCAAAGCGGTAAACGTGCATCCTTCGCTGCTTCCCGACTTGCGCGGAGCCGCACCCGTGCAGTGGGCCCTGATCCGGGGCTACCGGAAAACGGGCGTCACCACACAGGTGATGTCGGAAAAAATGGATGCAGGCGACATTCTTCTGCAGAAAGAGTTCGAGGTTGGGGAAACTGAGTGCGCCAAATCCATGCTGGAGCGCCTGAGCCCTGAGTGCGGAAAGCTACTTGTGCTCACACTCGACGGCCTGGCCGCCGGAAGCATCACTCCCCGCAAGCAAAATCCCTCCCAGGCCACCTTCGCGCCCATTCTGAAAAAGGAAGACGGTCTCGTGAAGTTCAACGAGTGTAACGCCTGGACGGCGCACAATCGAATTCGCGGCCTGCACCCCTGGCCTGGGGCCTACTCTTTTATAAATAAGAAGCGTGTAAAGATCCTCCGCTCGACAATGGCGCGGGGACAGCAGCCCCAGTCTGGCCCGGGTTCCTTCTGGATGGATAGTGGCCATATGTACGTTGTCTGCCAGGAAGGCGTGCTCGAGATTCTTGAGCTACAGCCGGAGGGCAAACGGGCCATGTTGCCCAAAGAATTCGAGAATGGTATTAGAGCCAGCGAAACGCCCCAACGATTCGAAAACGAGGGAGAATGAGATGAGCACGAAACGCCCCCTGATCGCTCCCAGCATTTTATCCGCCGACTTTTCCCGTTTGGGAGAAGAAATCAAATCCGTAACGGATGCCGGAGCCGACTGGATCCACGTGGACGTGATGGACGGGCATTTCGTGCCCAACATCACCATCGGCCCGGTGGTGGTGCAATCCCTAAAAAAGCTGAATCCGCCACCTCTTGACGTGCATCTCATGATCAGCGAGCCGGAAAAGTACATTGGCGAGTTCGCCAAAGCAGGCGCTGACTACATCACAGTTCACGTGGAGGCATCTGCCCATCTCCACAGAAATCTCCAGCAGATCAAGGCCAGCGGCGCCAAGGCGGGAGTAGTGCTCAACCCACACACGCCCGTAGAGAGCGTTCGTTCGGTCTTGGGACTTTGCGACCTAGTGTTGCTGATGAGCGTGAACCCCGGCTTCGGTGGGCAGGCCTTCATTCCGGAAGTACTTCCCAAATGCGAACAGCTCGTGGAAATGCGCAAGAGCGGCAAGCATTCTTTCCTCATCGAGGTAGATGGGGGCGTGAACGACAAAACCGCTCCCGCCCTTCTGAAGGCAGGAGTGGATGTGCTGGTGGCCGGAAGCTACGTTTTCGGCGCCAAGGATTACAAACGTGCGATCGCCTCGCTTCGGGACGGTACATGAATGACCTGCAAATCGACGGCGAAAGCCTCGATCTCGGAAAAGTCTGGGACTGGGCCTGTGGCAGCGGCGGAAAGCTGCGCATTTCCGACAAAGCCAAAAAGCGGATCAAAGAATCGCGATCGTATGTGAACAAGCTCGCGGAAGGGAAAGCCCCCGTTTACGGAGTGAATACCGGTTTTGGCCTTCTGAGCGACGTAAAAATCCCCAAGAACAAGCTCGAGCAGCTGCAGATCAACCTGCTGCGATCTCACAGCGTTGGCGTGGGCAATCCTTTGTCTGTGGCAGAAGCTAAAGCCGCAATGCTATTGCGCACGAATACCTTGGCTAAGGGAAACTCTGGCGCCTCATTGGCCTTGGTGGAGAAACTCCTCGAGATCCAGAACGCGGGTATCGTGTCCTGGATTCCCGAGCAAGGCAGCGTGGGTGCCTGCGGAGATCTTGCCCCGCTTGCACACATGGCACTCGTTCTCATCGGCGAAGGCCGTTGCTATTATGACGGAAGCTGGATGGATTCCGCCAAAGCCCTGAAGAAAGCCGAGATCAAGCCGTATTCTCTCGGCCCCAAGGAAGGTCTTTCGCTCATCAATGGAACCCAGGTCATGACGGCAATCGGCGCGCTAGTGATCCACGAAGCCATTGCCCTGGCCAAGGTAGCCGATATCGCGGGAGCCCTCAGTGTCGACGCCTTCCGCGGAACATCGGCGGCCTTTGACGAACGCATTCATGCCGTAAGGCCCCACTCCGAGCAGGCGGACGTGGCGAAAAATCTGCGCGCTCTCCTCAAGGGATCCAAAATCGCCGAGAGCCACAAAGAATGCGGAAAAGTCCAGGATCCCTACAGCTTCCGCTGCATGCCCCAAGTGCATGGGGCCGCCCGCCGTCTGATTTCCAACTGTGTGTCCGTATTGGAAACAGAAATGAACAGCGCCACCGACAACCCTCTCGTGTTTGCTGCCGGCGGCAAGGGTGAAATCCTCTCCGGTGGAAATTTCCACGGAGAATACGTGGCGATGATGATGGACACTGCCGCGATCGCCCTTGCTGAACTGGCGAATATCTCTGACCTTCGGATCCAAAAACTCATCAATCCGGCTATCAGCGGACTGCCCGCCTTTCTCACCCAAGACCCCGGCCTGAACTCGGGAATGATGATCGTGCAGGTCGCCTCGGCTTCGCTTGTTTCAGAAAACAAAGTTCTTTCTCACCCGGCCAGCGTGGATTCCATCCCCACAAGCGCCGACAAGGAAGACCACGTGAGCATGGGGGTCACGGCGGCGCGCAAAGCCCGCCAGGTGATGGTCAACCTCAGGCACGTGCTGGCCATGGAGCTGCTAGCCGGATCGCAAGCGGTCGAGCTGCTGCGGCCCTTAAAGTCGAGCCGCCCGCTCGAGGCCGTCCAGAGCGAAATCCGTTCCGTGGTACCTCCCATCACCGAAGACAGAATTTTTCACCACGACATCATGGCGATCGAAGGTCTTCTGCGCAATGGATCGATTCTTTCCGCCGCAGAAGACACCTTGGGCACACTGGCCTGAATCCGGAGGGAAGATGACCAACCCCCAAAACAAAGTGATCCGCGCACCCAGAGGAAACTCCCTGCGATGCAAGGGCTGGATACAGGAAGCTGCCCTTCGCATGCTCATGAACAACCTCGACCCGGAGGTTGCGGAAAGACCCGAAGACCTCGTGGTTTACGGGGGCATCGGTAAAGCTGCGAGGAACTGGGAATGCTTCGACAAAATCGTGGATTGCCTGGAAAACCTCGAGAATCACGAGACACTCCTGATCCAAAGCGGCAAACCGGTGGGCATTCTTCCCACTCACGAAAATGCGCCGAGGGTTCTCCTCGCGAACTCCAACCTGGTACCAAAGTGGGCCACGTGGGAGCATTTCGATGAGCTCGATAAAAAAGGCTTAATGATGTACGGCCAGATGACGGCCGGAAGCTGGATCTATATTGGAACCCAGGGAATCCTACAGGGGACATTCGAGACCTTCCTTAGCGCGGCAAAGAAGCATTTCGACGGAAGTCTTGCGGGAAAACTCGTGGTCTCCGCGGGCCTGGGTGGAATGGGCGGAGCGCAACCCCTAGCAGCCAAAATCGCCGGTGGCGTATTCCTCGGCGCGGATATCGACGGAGAACGCGTGAGAAAGCGGCTCGAATCCAAGTATCTCGACAAAGCCACCGATGATGTTTCCCTTGCGATCAAGATGGCTCTGGCCGCCGCGGAGAAGCGCGAAGCCGTATCCATCGGGGTCGAATGTGACGCCATCACCCTCCTCGAAGCGCTGCTGAAGGCGAACGTGGTGCCGGGCTTGCTTACGGACCAGACGAGCGCCCACGATCCCATCAATGGATATTTCCCCCGAAAAATGGGAGTGGAAGAGGCGCTCGAACTCCGGAAGGCGAGTCCAAAAAAATACCGCGCGCTATCGGTGGAAGCGATGGGCGAGCACGTTCGCCTGATGCTTGAATTCCAAAAGCGCGGCTCTTTCGTGTTCGATTACGGGAACAACATCCGTGCCTACGCTCTGGAGGCCGGGGTGAAGGATGCTTTCTCCTTTCCCGGCTTTGTTCCCGCCTACATCCGTCCCCTCTTCTGCGAGGGAAGCGGCCCATTCCGCTGGGTGGCCCTTTCCGGAGATACGAAAGACATCGACATTACCGACGCAGCTCTGGCCAAAGCCTTTCCGGAGAACACAGGCTTGCAAACCTGGCTCACGGCTGCTCGAAAGCATGTTAAATTCCAGGGTCTGCCGGCACGCATCTGCTGGCTCAAGCATGGCGAGCGGCAGAGAGCTGGGCTTTTGTTCAACGAGCTGGTGCGCACCAGGAAAGTTTCCGCGCCCATCGTGATAGGACGCGATCACCTCGACTGTGGAAGCGTAGCATCCCCCAACCGGGAAACGGAGGCGATGAAGGACGGCTCCGACGCCGTTTCCGATTGGCCCCTTTTGAACGCCCTTGTCAGCACAGCCGGAGGCGCTTCCTGGGTCTCTCTACATCACGGCGGAGGTGTGGGAATGGGTTACTCCCAGCACGCCGGCATGGTGATCGTGGCGGACGGCTCCGCGGAGGCCGACGCACGCCTCTCCCGCGTTCTGAACAACGATCCGGCCATGGGAATCCTAAGGCATAGCGATGCCGGCTATGAGATTTCCTCAAAGTGGGCCAGGGCCCATGGAGTAAAAATCCCGTTCCTGGGAAACTACAGGGCATGAAGGGGCACATCTTCCGCCATATCTCCTGCCTGATCACTAACGAGGGCGTGGCTGCACGTGGTGGTGTCCATCTGCAGGAAGAGGATCTCGGCCTGATCGCGAACGCCGCCGTGGTTCATCAACCGGGAAAGGGCGTGCTTTGGGTCGGCCCCGACAAAAATCTGCCAAAGGACTTCCGCGTAAAATCCTGGCGCCATTTTGACTGCAATGGCCTTACAGCCTATCCGGGGCTTGTGGATGCCCATACTCATCCGGTGTTTGCCGGAGACAGAGCGCTCGAGTTCGAGCTACGTATGCGTGGGGCAAAGTACCAGGAGATCGCCGCGGCAGGCGGCGGAATTCTGACCACGGTTAAGGCGACCCGTGAAGCAAGTGCCGCGAAGCTTTCCGAGTTGTTGGGGGAAAGAGTGCGCGTGGCCCATGGCTTCGGGGTACGCCTTATGGAGGCCAAGAGCGGCTACGGACTGGACCACAAAACCGAGATCCGCTCCCTCGAAGTGATCCAAAAATTGAAAAAAAAGAATCCGGGAGTATGCCTCGTGCCTACCTGCATGGCGGCGCACGCCCTGCCCCCGGAATACAAAGACAGGCGAGAAGAGTTCGTAAAATTGGTGGAAGAAAAAATTCTTCCAGAAGTCGCCAGGAAGAAGTTGGCGGAGTATGTCGATGTTTTTTGCGATTCTGGATTTTTTTCCGTGGAAGAAACTCTGCGAATCATGCAAGCCGCGCACTCCCTGCGCCTTTCCACCCGTGTTCATGGAGAAGAGCTTTCGCTGACCGGCATAGCCGAAAGAGCGGCTGAACTCGGCGCCCATTCCGTAGACCACCTGCTGAAGGTCGACGATGCCGGGGCACGGGCGCTGGCCAAGCATGGAACAGTAGCTGTGCTGCTCCCGGGGACCGCCCTTTATCTGCGGGAGCCTCCGGCGCCTGCCCGCAAGCTCCTCGATGCCGGCGCTGTAGTGGCACTGGCCACCGACTTCAACCCCGGAACTTGTCCCACCCAGAATCTGCCGCTGATCGGAACCTTGAGCGCTATCACGCTGGGTATGACCACGGCGGAAATCATCGCTGGGCTCACGTGGAGCGCCGCCCGCAGCCTGCGCAGGGAAACACGTTACGGTACGCTTTTGCCCGGCGCTCTTCCCGGCCCCATATTCGCACGCGGCGACCACCCCAGCGCGCTCTTTTATGGAATGGCGCCCTCGGCCCTGCCGGATCCATGTAGCTCGGTTTTGTAAAAGAAAAACCAGTAGCAGATGGCGGTCAGAAGAATTGCTGTCCAGACATCAATGAAATAGTGCTGCTTGGTTGTCATTGTGGCGAACGCCACCATCGTCGACCAAAAGCAAAGAAAGATCGATTTAGGCCTGCTCTCCTGCCAGAAGCAGAGGGACGAAATATAGCAGCTGCTCACATGCAGGCTCGGCAGGCAGTTCGCTGGTGCATCCATATACGTTCGTAAAAAATTGAGGGCTGCAATGGAAAAGGTGTCTCCGACAGCGGGATAGTCCGCACGCGGGAAAGTGATCGGGAAAAAAAGAAAAACAAACACGCTCACCAGGAGGATCGTCATATACGCGTAGTAATAGCGCGTTACAAGCCTGAGGTCCTTCATGAAGAAATATGCATAAACAAAAAATACATATTCGGTGAAATAGACCCAAACGGTCCAGGGCCAGAACGGCATGGCGGAGTCTACGGGACCAAATGGAAGCAGCCTGGGTTCGAATAGATGCACGCGGTTGGTCGCCTGATAGAGAAAGAGTGTGGCCGTGCCCCCGATGAAAAGATGCGCCCACCGAGACTTGCTATCCCGCACCAGCCAGGGAATCTTCATAGTAGCCCCTCAATGAGGCCCACGGCATCGGGGCTTTGCCAGTTCACTTCGCCGGACCGGGCATAGCGAATCGTGGAATTTCTATCCACGACCACCGTAAACGGAAGCCCATCAATCTCAAATTTGTCTGCGAAGGCTGTACCAGTGCCTTTATAGATCGGGAAGGGGGCATCGCCCACCCTCTGGCGCAAAACCTTCATGCCCACAAGCGGGTCATCATCCATGTTTACGCCGAGAACCACCAAACCCCGCCCTTCCAGTTTTTTCTGGAGGCTGTACAGGCCTGGCATTTCATGCAGACAGGGGCCACACCAGCCGGCCCAGAAGTTAATCAAAACCACCTTGCCCCGAAATTCTGAAAAGACCGCCTTTTTCGTCCCGACATTCTCGAGATCAAAACCGGCCGGAAAATTCATCCCGCTGGTCAGGGTTGGTTGTGGCTGTGTTTCCTGCTCCGCCATTTGCCGGTCCAGCGAGCGATGCACGCCGTGGACAATCCCGAAAAAAGCCGCCACCGCCAGAATCACCAGCCAAACTCGGGTTTTTCGGGAAAGCGTTGACATGATTCCATAATTCGCGACACGGAGGCGGGTTGTCAAGGCACAAACGTCGTCGGTAGAATGGTTTTTATGGAGTGCTTAAGACGCTTTACCCGCGATGAGTCCGGACAGGCCCTGCTCGAGTTTTTCCTTCTCCTGATCGTGATTGTGCTGATCGTGGGAACCATGAAAAACGGGCTGCGCTGGCTCACCGTGAAGCTATGGCAGTATATGTCCCGGAAAATCGCCGCCCCCTGCCCGTCCTGCGACGCCGGCCTCGAATTCGACCTGATCAACTAGTCCGATTTCTTCTTTTTGCTTCTGGTCGGGAAGTAAATCCACTCGCGTTTGGCGAGCTCACCATTGATTCGATCCTGAATCTGCGTTTTAACGGACTCGCTGATGGAATGCACGAGCTCCTGGTCGGCGCAGTCTTTTTTGGAGTATTTACTCATGCTGATCGCAGGCAGAAAGATGATCTTCCATTTTGCGGGAAGGGGTATCACATTCAGCGGGATCGGAATGATGGTGCCCTTGAGAACCTTGGTCAGGCTGATATTCGACAGATTGATGTTCGTCTCTTCCGCCCCGATCACCACCACGGGCACTATGGGTGTTTTCGTAGCCATTGCCATGCGCACAAATCCGCGCCGAAATTCCTGCAGCTGATACCGTTCGGCAGTAGGCTTGAAGTTTCCCGAAGCCCCTTCGGGAAAAATGATCACTGCTTTTTCCCGTTTAAGCAGGGTTTCACCGGCGTCTTTGTTCGCCTCCTCCAGCCCCATGCGCTTGGCCAGAATCCGGATATTGGGGCCCACGAACCAAAGCGGATGCGCCAGAATGCGGGGAATCCTTCGAAGGCTGCGCTGAATTTCGTGTCCCACCATCACCGCGTCGAGCGCAGTAATCCCCGAATGGTTCGGTACGATCAGGCAACGCCCCTTTTTCGGAACGTTTTCGATTCCTTCCACTTCCAGGCGGAAATATTTCCGCACGATTTCCAAAAGAAAAAGTGGAATATCGTTTCCGCCCTTGGTGCCTTTCCCTCCTAAAAATGATTTCATAGGGGAAGTATAATTCTTTCCGGGAGTGACTCAACATGGCAAAACTTGTCCTCGCCATTGACCAGGGAACAA
>DATBTF010000199.1:0-6085 GCA_036559405.1 Bdellovibrionota bacterium | reverse complement strand
GCCCTCATGTTTTTATTCCGGCAAGTCGGTTCGTTTTCCGCTTTCTTCCATCAATCTGCCAACGCCATTGAAGGTGTCAGTGACATCGTCAGTCTGCTGAATGGCGTGATTCCCCAGGTAACGAGAATCCAAACTTGCACTTGCTCGGGAACCACTTCTTCTGTCACGAACTGTGCCTGGACTTCCACGACGCCCTTTTTGGATCCCGTGAAAGATGCGAGCGCTGCCTCCCCGGTCACGATTCTCGCGGGTGAATACGAGGCCTTCAATGGCGATCAGTCACTGACGGCCATGACGGCCCTCACTACTTCGAACATTGCCTTTACCGGGGAGACCTGCTTGTCTCAGGAGAGATCGGGGGCTACGTCGGCTTCTACAAGGGGGTGCAAGCTTCCCTTTTCCCTGGTGTATACCGCTCCCACGGTTCAGTCAGGCGGTACTCCCTCCAATGCGGGCATGCTCGTGATCAATATGGGAGCCAACAAAGGGGCCGCGGTTGGCGCGCAGTCAAAGTCGGGCTCCACTTTTTCGGCGGGCCCGAATGGCAGCCGGGGCCTGGGTATCACGACATTGGCCTGCGGATTCGACAATAGCTCAGGGGATTCTTCGATCGGGGACTTCGTGCTCAATTTGCGTCTGAAGGCGAAGTCGAACCTGATTCTTAGCACAGCAAGCCCGAACTACGAGACTTGGTATCCCAGTGCCTCCTGCGGGGCCGGGAGCAACAACTACTGCAAGGGCGTGATTCGGGAGGTGCGGATGAAGTTCACCATGCGCAATATCACCACAAGGGGCGCATACTTTTGGCGGGTGGAGTCTTTGCGAAATTGCCTCGAGAATGGCACTGCCGCCACCTCCTCTGCCCAATGCTGCAGCCAGGCATGGAACGGCACCGCCTGTGCGGCATGTCTGCCTGCGGGTAGTCTGTCAACCAGCGCATCGGCCTGCTGTGCGGGCCGCCTGAATGCAGCGGGAAGCGCATGCATTTAAGAAAGCAAAACGGCCAGGCCATGATGATCGCGATCCTCTGCTTGGGAACGATCATGGCAGGAGTTGTGATGTTTGGCTCGCGCCGCCAGGAAAATATGAGCAAGGAGATTGGCCGAAACGATACCACCCAGGCGGCTTACGAGGCATTGGCGTCGGTGGCCAGGCGCGTGCAGTTTATGTATTCCAACGAATCCGCATGCGATCCAGAGACTTTGGACAACCGATTGAGCGAGATTCAGGATCTGCCGACAAACGTGACGGGACTGTTTTCCGGAATGGAGTATGCGGTTGCCCAGCCAAATGTCGCGTCCACGACAGCGCGAAAGAATCTTTGCAGCAGCGGAAGCAACAAAGGCTGCCGGCAGATCGCGGTTCCGCTCGACGGCAAAGTGTACGTAGTTACCGTCGGGGCGGTGTCTCGCGATGACAAGCCGGGCGGCCGTGTTGCCGACTGCCCACGGGATGCATCGGTTCGGCTCAGTACGACGGTGAACAAGAACGTCTACGTGCAGAATATTACCTTGACCAACCTTTGCACGCTCAAGAGCTGTACGGGCACTGGCTTTGACTCGAACAGCCTCAGCACCGGCTGGACGCTGACGGGAACGATGCAGACAGCTTCCTGCACCGGAAGCAATAGCACCGTGGTTGCACGCAATTATGGAGGAGGGTTTACCTCCTCCTCCTCCACCACTTCCATGAAGATGGATGACCTGCGTTGGGCTCGGCGCTATCTCGAAACGGGCGGGGGAGACAGTGGCGAAGTGACCTACGCATTGGGCGGGGATGTGAGTGGTAACGCCACGGTCCGAGCGTGTACTGTGGCGAACAGTGTGAGTCAGTGCAAATTCCGGGACTGCTATCCGGCCTTGGATCTAAACCGGGATGGAATGAACAACGACACCGATCTTGCGATCCTGGAAAACTTTATGAGGGGGTACCTCTCGGCCTTGCCGGTGAATGCGCTGAGCCCGTAATGAATTTGAGGTGCGATTGAGGGCAGGACTTAAAGCCAAGGTTCTTTTGAGTTTCGCGCTCCTCGCGCTTCTGGTGCTCCTCGCTTTCGGCTACGGAGCGTTCACTTTCCGGGGATTAGAAGAGCGGATGCGGGTGGTGAACGACGTGCACGTTCCAGCCATTCGCGCGCTCAATCAGGTGGAGAGTTCGCTCTTTTTGCTAGAGTCGGATCTCGATAAGGGGCTGGCAGAGGGGATGTTGCGCCCTAAGGACGCCCTGGAATCCGTGCTGCTCTCGCGAATCGATCAGCTCGAGAGACTGGCAAAGAGCGATTCCGGCCGATCAGAGGCGCTTCAGAGCGGAGTTCCATCTCTTCGCTCCAGTTATCAGACTCTTGCGGATCTACTGGCGAAGATCTATCTGAACTGGCAGGCCCGCCGTGATTTCGAAGAGGACCTTTCTGCAAAACGCTCCGACTTTCGGCTGCGCATGAAAACACTGATCCGCGATATTGACAGGGAGTCCCGCGCTGTTTCGCTGAGTGTGGAGGCGGAACTTCGCTGGCTGAGTCTGATGCTGAGTCTGGTGCTTGGGCTCTGCTGCATTGCCGCCGTTTGGATGTCCTTTTGGCTGGCGCGCTCGGTTCGTCCCCTTGAAGCGCTGGTGCTGTTTATGCGGGATATCTCCCAGAAAGGGCTCTCGGAAAAATCGATTCAGGGATTGGCGAATCTCCCGGAAAGCAGCGACGAAATCGGAACCCTCTCGCGAGAGAGTTACAAGATGGCGTCTTCGATTCTCGACAATCAAAAGGTGTTGCAGGATCAGAAGATGAATCTGGAACGCGCCCACCAGGAGCTTGCTAGGCAGAACGAAGTATTGCGCAGCACCCAAAACAAGCTGGCCCATTCCGAGAAGCTGGGTTTGGTGGGGCGAATGGCGGCCCAGATGGCCCATGAAATCCGGAATCCGCTGAACGCGCTCAGCCTTCATACCGAAATTCTCGAGGACCAGCTGCGGAGCGACCCGGAAGCGCTGGAAAGTCTTTCGCCCTTGAGGCGGGAAATCAACAAGCTGATTTCTGTTACGGAAAGTTATCTTGATCTGGCCCGCGGGCCGCGTCTCCAGAAGAGCGCCGTGAAGCTGAAGGAGCTGATCGAGGAGTTACACGAACTTTACCAGCCCGTGCTTAAGGAAAAGGGAATATTCTTCACCTGTGATCTGGGCGACGTGCCGGCGGTTCCTGTCGACAGGCCGCAGATCACCCAGGTGGTGGGGAATTTGATCAAAAACGCTTCCGAAGCGTTCTCCGACCTTCAGCGTCCGGGCAAACGGTACATCCGCATTATGACCGCATTTAATCCGCTGTCCCGCGAGGCCACGATCACCGTGATGGACAATGGCGCGGGGATACCTCTGGAGCTTCAGAAAAACATTTTTTCCCCCTTCTACACCAATAAGGCGGAAGGGACCGGCTTGGGGCTTACTTTTTCCCGTCAGGTTGTGGAGGCGCACGGGGGTGAGATATCGTTTGATAGTGCCCCGAATCAGGGAACGAAATTCACTATTCGGCTGCCTTTGGCGGAAGCATCCGTACAGGCATGGGGAACAACGGCAGTAGAGGGCTCAGCATGGAAGCATACCGGGCAAACATCCTAGTTATCGACGACGAAGAGAGCAATCTTCTCGCAATGAAGAAGATTCTGGAGCAGGAGGCATATCAGGTAGTTACCGCCAGGCAGGCGGCGATGGCACTGACTCTTTTCCGTCGCCAGGCATTTGACCTCGTGCTCACAGATCTCAGGATGCCTGGAGTCTCGGGGCTGGAGCTGTTGCGTGCCATTCGCAAAGAAAATTCCTCCGTGCCGGTGGTGATGCTCACTGCATATGGAACGGTCAATGATGCCGTGGAGGCGATGAAACACGGGGCGGTGGACTTTCTTTCGAAACCCCTTCGCCGTGAGACCATCCTGAAGTGCGTGCTGGACACTCTGGCTAAAAGCGCAGGCGGCCCGCAGGCGCGCGAGCAACGGGCGCGCACACAGTTTCTCGGAAACTGCCCAACCATTTCGCAGGTCAAAAAAACAATCCGTATGCTCGCGCGAACCAGCGCTTCGGTGCTTGTCGAGGGCGAGAGCGGCACTGGAAAAGAGATCGTGGCAAACGCAATTCACTCGGAAAGCGCACGGCAGGGCCGCATGGTGAGTGTGAACTGCGGAGCCATTCCTGAAACCTTGCTGGAGAGCGAGCTTTTTGGCTATGAGAAGGGGGCGTTCACGGGGGCGGTGAATCCCAAGCCCGGCCTGTTTGAGCTGGCCGACAAGGGTACGCTCTTTCTCGATGAAATCGGGGAAATGTCTCTCAGCTTGCAGGTAAAGCTGCTGAGAGTGCTTCAGGACGGGATGTTTTTCCGGCTGGGTGGCACCGAGCAGAAAAAGGTGGACGTGAGGATCATCGCGGCCACCAACAACGATCTCAAGAGGCGGATCCTCGAAAGCAAGTTCCGCGAAGATCTCTATTACCGGTTGAACGTGGTTTCCCTGCAGCTTCCCCCTTTGAGGGAGCGCGGCGACGATATTCAGCTTCTGGCGGATCACTTTCTGGATCTCGCACGGGAGTCCCATGGGAAAAAAGGCGTGACATTGTCGGCAGAGGCAAGGCGCGCTATCGAGTGCTACGGATGGCCCGGGAACGTAAGGGAACTGCGGAATAGCATTGAGCGGACACTGGTGATGCTTGATGGCGAGGTCATTCGGCCTGCCGACCTGGGCCTGCCGGAAGTTCCCGCCGACAGCGCGCTGGCTGGATCGCCGAAGCCTCTTTCCGCTGCCACGGAGGACCTGAGGTTTCCCCTGGGGACCAGCCTCCACGAGATCGAGTTGGAGGCCATTCGTAAGACTCTCGAGTTCACGGGGGGCGATAAGGTCAAGGCAGCCGAGATTCTCGGAATAAACCAGCGTACGATTTACAGGAAGCTGGCCGAGCTTTAAAAGCGGTCTCTTTTGCTGGGATGGGGAGCGCCCAACCGGGCGATCCTGGCTTTTGCCTTTGTGAGTATGGCGGGGAAGTCCGAAAGCGGCTCCAATTTATACCATTCACGCAAAATGCTTAGCTGCGATGCGTTCAGGAAAAGGGCATTGAAAAATCGGTCGCCCAGTAAAAAGCCCGCCAACCGTGCTGCCTCGATTTCGGCAGCGCCACTAAGAGCTTTGGCGCGGGAAGAGTTTTCCATGTTTTTGAGGTAGGGGCCGAGCAGGGATAAGGCCCGTGCTGCCAATGATTTGGCTTTGGCTGTGCCGGGCCCGAGGAGCTCCCGCAGATCTTCCACTTCGTTGCATTTTCGTTTGGGATTCAGAATTTTTGACCCCAGGTATCCCAAAAAAAACTGGGCCATTCGTACGTTTGGCTCCGCGCCGATTTCGCGCTTGGCCCGCCGTTTTCTTTGTCCGTGCCACAGAAGATAGGACGCTGCTTCCGAAAGGGAGTTCGTGCTCAAGGTCGGCAGCAGAATTGCGCCCCGCTCGGCGAGATAGACCGTGCGCTGGTAGGCGAGCGCATGTCTGGCGCTTGCGAGTTCGAAGGACGAGAGAGGCCCAAGGAACTCCAGTGTCCTGGCTGTGCCGAGACGATCCGGGGTTATGATTTCCAGGCTCTCGTCGAGCTTTGCATCGAAACCAATGGTTTCTGCAAGAAGGCCGGCGTAGTGGTGCACGAGACTGGCGACATCGGCCGTTTCATCCCATTCGCCGGACTCGGAGTCACCCTCAAGCCAGTCCAAAAAGGAGCGTAGGCGTACCCAGGGAACTGCGTTCAAGATGCAGAACTCATCTGGGGCTAGGCGAAGCACCTCCGGCCGCTGCCCATTCTTTTTTTTGCGTGCCTTCCAGTAGAGTACGGGATCATTTTGATGAATGGCGATTAGGCGAGTACCGCTTTTTGCCCGAGATCGGATCTCCCGGGGAAGATGGGAGCGGCCCAGGTGGTGCTCGCCATACAATACGAAAACGGTGCTACCCGGGGCATTTTCCAGCTTGGCCGCGATCTGCTCCGCGGCGGCGATATCGCGTTCATTAAGAAAATGTTGCCGCTTTTCGGTGACATTCAGTGCCAGAATCTGGATTCGATGCTGTTTCGCAAGTAT
>DATBTF010000198.1:0-7055 GCA_036559405.1 Bdellovibrionota bacterium | reverse complement strand
GAGCCCTAAGCCGTGGGTGACAAGATCCGCAAAGTGCTGGTAGCAAACCGTGGCGAGATCGCGCTGCGCGTGATCCGTGCCTGCAAAGACCTCGGCATCGAGACCGTGGCCGTCTATTCCCAGGCCGACGAACACTCTCTTCACGTGAAGCTCGCCGACGAAGCCGTGTGTATCGGCCCGGCGCCCTCTAAACAAAGTTATTTGAACATCCCGTCTGTGCTCGCCGCTGCCGAACTCACCGGCGCCGACGCTATCCATCCCGGGTACGGTTTCCTATCGGAAAATTCGGAATTCGCGCGCATCTGCCACGACTGCAATATCAAATTCATCGGCCCCAAGGCGGAGAGCATTGCCCTTCTTGGCGATAAAGTAAGCGCGCGCGCCACGGCCGTGAAGGCGGGAATTCCGCTGCTTCCGGGCACCAAGGGCGCCGTAAAAAATCTCGCGGAAGCCGAGTCGGAAGCCAAGCGGATCGGCTATCCCGTAATCCTCAAGGCCAGCGCTGGAGGCGGGGGACGCGGAATCCAGGTGATCCATTCCCACGAAAAGCTGGTTTCGGCCTTTGATCGCGTGCGTGCCGAGGCTGGCGCGGCTTTCGGAAGTACGGAAGTTTACCTGGAAAAATTTTGCGAGCATCCCCGCCACGTCGAAATTCAAGTGGTGGCCGACCAGCATGGCAATGCCATTTTTCTGGGCGAACGCGATTGCACCGTGCAGAGACGCCACCAGAAGCTGATCGAGGAAGCGCCTTGTCCCGTGATCTCGGAAGAAACGCGGAAAAAAATGGGCGAGTGCGCGATCAACCTGGTGAAGGAAGTCGGATACTGGAATGTCGGCACCGTGGAATTCCTTCTCGATTCCGACCACAAGAGCTTCTACTTCATGGAGATGAACACGCGCGTGCAGGTAGAGCACCCCGTGACGGAAATGATAACCGGTGTGGACATTGTTAAACTGCAGCTTTTAATCGCCAGCGGCGAGAAGCTTCCTATCCGGCAAGAGGATGTGAAGATCAAAGGCCATGCGATGGAGTGTAGGATCAATGCCGAGGATCCCGACACAATGAAGCCGTTCCCGGGTAAGATCGATGGACTTCATGTTCCAGGTGGATTCGGCGTGCGTTTCGACAGCTTCATTTACGACCAGTACACCGTGGTTCCCCACTACGATTCAATGCTCGGCAAGCTCATCACTCACGAGGAAAACAGGGAACTGTGTGTGAAGAAAATGCTGCGCGCTTTGGAAGAGCTGAAGGTGGGCGGAATCAAGGTTAACTCTGCTTTCTATAGCAAAGTACTCCGCGATAAAAAGTTTCTGAGTAATCAATACGATACCCACTTTCTGGAAGAATTCCTGCCCAAGAAAAGTTAAAATAAAAGCTGGTTAGACGGAGGCTCCAACGACGGAGCCAATCACGGGTAGGAGGCCCATGTCTGTCCAGAAACTGGTTTCAGAAGCAGACAAACTTCTGGAGAAGGGAAAGATTCCCGAGGGTATCGCTAAGCTCACTTCTGCGCTGCAGCTGGAGCCCCTCAACCAGATCCTTGCCACGAAGCTGGCGAACGTTTTCGTACAAAACAAGCAACCACTGGACGCGGTAAAAGTTTACGTCGGCTTGGGCCGCCGCCTGAGCGAAGCGGGCAAGTCGCAAGTGGCGATCGCCATCTTCAAGCAGGCCCTTGAGCTGGCGCCCACCGATGTTTCCCTGCGCATGCGCTTCGCGCAGGAATGTGAGTCGGCAGGGAAATTGGGCGATGCTTTCCTGCAAGGGCAGATCGTGCTTACTCACCACCTGCGCCGGAAAAAGTACTTCGACGCCGTGAACCTGATGCCGATGATGGTCCGGTCGCAGCCCAAGGACGAAAAGCTCAAGTTCGCCTGGGTGGAAGTGCTGCAGTACAGCCAGGCCGACCAGAAGCTGGTGCACATCCTCGTCGCGTTCTGTGGGCCTCCGGGTTTGGTGTCGCCCGAGTTCCAGGTGGGGGGTGAACCCACGGCTCTCTCTCCCCAGCTCTTCGACGCATTGAAGAAGCTCGTGGCGTTTTTTCCGCGCGATCCTAAGATCGCTTACGCCGTGGCTTGGGCGAGCTACCGGCGTGGCCGCATCAGGGACTTCTATCATTACCTCCGGGAGTGCCTGCGCCGGGATCCCGACTTCTGCCTTGCCATCCTGCTGCTGGCCCGGGTGCTCGCCGATGACAAGAAGCTCAACGAGGCGCTCTATGTCTATCGGTTCTTCAAGGAACGAATGACCGCGGACAAGTCCTCGGACATGCTTACCCTGAACCGCCTGATGGAAGGGTTCATCGAAAAGAACGGCTGGATAAAGTTCATCGAAGACTCCGGCGACGTTCTCGACACCCCGGGCTTCCTGAAAGCGATCACCGGCGCCGAGCAGAAGGGCGCCGCACCTGAGTCGGGAGCACCAGCCGAAAAAGCGGCCGCCAGTCCGGCCGGGAAAGATGACGGCTTTGCCTCGATGGCCGCAGCCGCGACAAAGAGTGGAGCATCGGCCCCCGCTGTGGGCGGCGAAATCGGGCTCCCTCCGGCAGAGATTGAGCTGGGTGGTGGCGATGGTGGCGCCTTGGAAGTGGTGAACGCCACGGGCGTATCGATTGCCGAGGCCAGCAAGCAGAAAAAGCCCGCCGATCCCAAAGAGGTGGTGCCAGCCGAGCTTTCTCAGGCCGAGCTGATCAAATCCGCCGTGGAAGCGGCCGTGAAAGGGATGACCAAGACGGTGGAAAGGGCACCCATCGAAGTCACCTCTCCGAACAATGCCGCGCCGGTGGCCTCCTTGGAGATCACGGGAACCGCGATTTCCCGTCCGGATTCTCCGGCGCCGGTGGCAAATAAAGAGGGCGACGTCGTGGGCGAGCTGCCTACCGTGCAAACCCAGCAGACGAAAACTCCCGCGCCTGCCGCCGCCAACACGACTGCCACCAAGGTCGAAGGGTTCCAGGGCCAGAGCGTAGTGTTCACGGCACTGATCAAGCCCGGCGACCTCGGTGCCCTGTCCGAGCCGGAGAAAACCATTGAAACCGCGGCTCTTGAAGACCAGACGATGGTGAGGCCGGTGAAGCCCGGCGAGCTTTCCATCTCTGCCGCTGTGAAGGAAGAAGAAACCAAGGAAATTCCGGCCACACCAGCCACGCCGGAACCCACGCTCCCTCAAAAGGGTGGATTCAATCCTATGGAGGCGGCACAGATCACGCCGGCTGCAGCGGATGATAACAGCCAGGACCGCACCCAGATGTTCTCTCCCATGGAGGTGCTGGCCGCCGCCAAGGTGATGCAGAACCGCGAAGTGGCGAAGGTGGATACAAAAGAAATTATCGCTCCCAATGCGCCCGCTCCAAACACGCCGCCCCCGGTGCCGGCGAGCAAGGATGAGGCGGACAAGACAAAATGGAAATCCTTGCAGCCGCAAGGAACCAACACGGAAATGTTCGCGCCTGTGGAAGCTGTGGCCGCTGCTGCGGAAAGCCGGCGGCCTATCGAAATGCCATCCCCTGTGGCGCCACCCAGTGCCGCAACGGCCTCGCCCGCCCCGGTAGCTCCGGCGGCTGTGGACCAATCGGATGCCACCCAGATCGTGTCGATGCCTCCACCCGCCGCGCCTGTGTCGGAACCCGAGGCCGATGGCACGCAGGTTGTGGCCATGCCCGCCGCCCCTCCGGAACCGCCGCCTCCACCTGCTGCGGCGGAACCCACGCCTGAGCCGCCGTCACTTCCACCTACTCCCTCCTCTCCCGAGAGCCCGGCCTTCATGCCGATTCCCACTATGGCTACCGCGGGGAAGAAGCCTGAAAACGATGCGCCCGCGGAGGTGGTGGATCTGGGAGACGACCTTCTCGAAGGCCCCACGAAGATTTTCACTCAGCCCACGTCGGCCGACAAAACAGAACATCTCATCAAAGAGATCAAGCAGGAGCTCAAGCAGAAGTCGAGCGCCCGCCTCAATATCGAAGTTCTGATGAAGAAGGCAGAACGTTATACCGCCAAGCGGAACTACTATCTGGCTCGCAAGGCGCTTCGCCACGCGCAAGCGCTCGGAGCCGACGAAGTGGTGGTGAAAGAACGGTTGCGGGAAATCAGGAAGCTCGAACTCCCGGAAGGCCTCTACAACTCCATTTCCTCCGACTCCGTGGAGAAGGTTGACACCAACGACGTACTGGAGCGCCTGGAGCAGGAGTTCGACCTTGCCGAGGGCGAAGACTCACCCGGATCAGAAGAGCTTCGTTCCATGGTGGAAAGGCGTATCGACACGATCCTGCAGGAGAACGACCCTCGCACCATCCTCGACTTCGGAGTGGGTCTCCATGAAATGGGCCTCTTCCGCCAGGCCGAAGCGCTTTTCATGCGGCTTGTGGAAGAGTATCCGGATCATTCCTTTGACGCCTACTATCTGGCCGCGATCTCGAAGCTTTCAAGGCGAGACTACGCCGGGGCTGCGGCGATCCTGAAGCGCCTGAGCTCGGATACGAGCAAGACCGACCTGGAAAAAATCCAGATTTACTACGTCCTCGGAGAAACATTCCAGAAGATGCGGCAGCCCGCGCGCTCGAAGCAGTTTTTCAAGAAAGTAGCCGAGCTCGACGCCAACTACAGGAACGTTCGCCACAAGCTGGAAGAGTAACGAATGGGAAAGAGGATATTTTGGCTATTCCTGCTTTCTGTGGCGGTGGTCACCACCGTGGCGGTGATCTACATCCAGTCGGAGCCCTTCGCCCGCATCGTGCGCCGTCATTTGCAGAACAAGGTGGCCAAAAGCCTGGGCGTGGAACTGAACTTCGAGCGTCTTAAGATCGGCGTGCTGCCGCCCAGCCTTTCACTTACGAACGTGGACCTGAAGGTCGGCTCCAGCGATAACAAGCTGGGCCTCGGTACCGATACCGTACTCCGGGCGGGCGGCCTCGGATTTTCGTTCCGGATGATCCAGGCATTCAGCAGCGGGATCGAAGTGAACAAGGTGTTCCTGAGCGACGCCGTGGTGAGGCTCGCGGTGCCGAAGGGAAGCGACGCATCCGCCGAAGAGAAATTTAGCGATATCGTGCATCGGCCGATCAAGTTTCAGATCAGCGAAAGATTCTTCGCCACGATACGCCAGCTCGAGATGCGGCACACGGAACTCGACATCTCCTGGCGCGAGGGCGGCCAGATTTCGCGGGCCTTCGCGCGGGACGTGAGTTACCTCGCACTCACTCCGTCCGTGGAAGGTACCGATGTGATTGTGAACGCGGAAGATGTTGATATCCGCACCCCGAAAGTCAAGGAGCGCATCAAGGCCATCAAGGCGAACGTGGACTTTTTCAGGGGCCTCGTTCTGATCGCTAACCTCGACGTGCAGCGGAGAGAGGCTGCGCTGCACGCGTCCGGAAAGCTGGTCGGCTCGATCGATAACATCACGGATCTTCGTTCCGACGTCGACATCATCCTTCGCGGGCCAGCCAGGGAACTTTCTGATTTCGAAAAAAAGCTCGGAGAGTTCGGTGGGGAGATCACCGCGGATGTGAAGATCGTGGGGAAGCTCAAGGATCCTTCGCTCCAGGGAAAAGTGGAGGTGGCCAAATTTTCTCATGACCTATGGGAGCTCGAAAAAATCGAGCTTAGCGGTTCCTATGGCGGGGGAACTCTCGTGGTCGACACCTTCAGTGTTTTGGCCGGAGGGGGGCGTGCATTCCTCAAAAACAAGATGGAGGTGCAGTTTCCGTTCAAGCCGGAAGCCGCGGTGTTTCAGCTGAAGCTGGAAGGAGCCAAGTTCGAAGACTTCGCTGGAAATCTGCGCAAGAGCGTGAACAATCTGCGGATGAAGCTGGATGGAAACGTGCAGACCCGCCTTGACTTCTCGGAAACCGGGGGAAAGGTGAAGGTCAGCTCGATCTCCCTTCGGCCCGAAGTCACCGTGACCGATCTCGAGCTGAACAACCAGATTTTCAAGAAAAAAGACCGCCCGTATCGCAGGATCTTCAAGGTCGCTCCTTTTCGCCTTGTCGGAAACGTGCAGATCAAAAACGGCGACCTGCTCGTGAAGGACACGAAGTTTCATTTCGCGTCGGGTTCGATGGACGTAAGCGGATCACATACCGAGCCTGGCGGCTATGAGATCCTCGGCTCCACGGGTTCGATCAATGTCGGCACGGAGGTTGGGGAAATCTCCGGGATTCCCATCAAGGGTGAAGGCGCTCTCGGGCTTCGTGTGCATGGGCCCGACGACGCCGTGCTAATTGACTTCGACATCAAACAGCAGAACGCCAACTTCGTGCAGTTCGATTTTGGCAAGCTCGAGGGGAAGGTTGTTTACGATGATAAAAACAACTACATCCTGATTCCTGGCGTGAAGGGCCAGCACGGCACGGCTTCCTACGCCGTGAACGGGAAAGTGGATCTGGGCGAAAGCGAGAGTATCGCGCTGGACGCCTCATTCGAGGAGAGCGCGCCCGACGATCTGTTCGCGATTTTCGCCCACCAGCTGGCACACATCAGCTGGATCCCGCACGGGATGACGGGCACCGTCAAAGGCAAGGCAAAGGTGGGGGGGAAATACTCGGACGGCCTGAATAGTCTGGAGATCGATTCCCAGGCACAGGGAAAGAATCTGTCTTACAAGGGGGAGATTTTTCACGAGGTCTCGGCACATGCCGGAGTGACCAAGGGAATGGCGTTCGCGCATGACGTGCAGGCCAAGAAATACGATACGCCCTTCACCGGAAAAATTGACTACGATTTGCACAGAGAGGAGATGCGCTATGTCCTGAATGCGGAAAGGGGCAAGCTGCGCAGTCTGGATTTTCTTTCGCTGATGGAAGCACCGATCGACGGGATGTATTCGATGCATAGCGAGGGCCACGGCCGTTGGGAAACGCTGAACAGCAAATCCCGATTCGACGTGAACAACGGCTTCATGCGCACGAGGCCGCTACCGCCCATAGCAATCACCTATGACACCGCCGGCGGTGGGGCGAGCTATTCGGTGAAACTCGGTGCTTCGGCCGCGCTTACCGGCGAGGTTTCGCGGGGTGCTCGTGACGAGTCCTACGCGCAGGTCTCCCTGCAGA
>DATBTF010000197.1:0-14226 GCA_036559405.1 Bdellovibrionota bacterium | reverse complement strand
AGATTCAGCCGATGCTCTCGGGCAATACTGTGAAGAGCGTGAGCGGCAAGATCGATCTCGACGCCAGCAAACTCAAGGTGGAGATGAAGGGCGGCACTTTCCGCAAAACGGACGGCATGTCGCTCAAGCTCGACGCCCAGTTCATCGGCTCGGAGCAGGAAACCTTGTTGCGGGGCCTCGACCTGCAGTTCGCCGACTTCAAATTCCATGGCAAGGGCCGGATTTTATCGGGCCCGCTTTCCGCCAAGCTGGAAATCACCACCGATCCGGGGACAATACGGCTGGAGAAGCTGCAGGCGTTCGTGCCGATGCTCGAGCCGTACCAGCTAAGGGGTCTCACGGACTTCAGCGTCTCTCTCGACTGGAAACCCGAGGCCTTGCGCGCCAACGGCGATCTGAAGATCTCCGATGGCTCGTTCTTCGTCAAAGACATGCTCAAGGCGCCGCTGCAGTTCCGCTTGCAGACGGGTTTTTCCGAGAGCTCGCTCAATATCACCCGGGCTTCGCTTTCCGGGCCCGATACCGAGGTGGAGCTGACGGGTAGCGTGCGCAACTTCCTTGCCCCCCAGTTCACGGCCGCACTCACGGGCAAGAGCTTCAATGTCGACAAAACACTCGTTCTGCCTTCCGAGGCCCAAGGGAAATCCGCCGCTTTGTTTTCTCTGATTCCGCAGGCCTTTGCGGAAAAAGCGGCTGATGTGAATCCGATGCTGGCGCTCGCCAAAAACCCGGCCGTGGCCAATGCCGCCGGCGTGCTGACGGCGAAGCTAGGCAAGATTGCAGTCTACGGCGCCAACCTCGAGCAACTGAACGCGAAGCTCCTTCTCCAGAGCATGGTTCTCAAGGTCCAGGATGGCAGCTTCCGCACCTTCAGCGGGCAGGTGAAAACGGTGGGCGAGTTCGACCTCAAGAGTCCCGGCCTCACCTACCGTTCGCAGGGCAACGTAAGCGGGATTTCCGCCAAGGAAGCCATGAAGAGCTACTTTCCCAAATATCAGAACACCCTGGAGGGAATGGTCGATGCCAGCTGGAACGTCAGCGGCTCCGCCTATCCCGCCTCCGCCCGCATTCGCAATCTGAAGGGCACGGCCAAGCTCATGGCCAAAGACGGCTCGGTGAAGTCGGTGGACTTTCAGGAGTCGATCAATGCCGCGATCTCGAAAGTGCCGTTCCTGAAGAACCAGAAACCGATCAAGGTCGACAACGGCTTCAAGAGCCTGAGCGCCGACGTGAAGATGGATAATGGAACCATCCATGCTGAACCGATCGAGATCCTGCCCAAGGGCCAGGGTTTCGTGGTGAAAGGGAAGTCGAGCATTCTCGAGAGCCTCGAGCAGGATACCTATCTCGACGTCTACGATCCTCAGAACCAGCTGCCCAAAGAGTTCCATTCGCCAGGCAAGCCGGCCATACCGCTGCGGATCTTCGGACCGCTCACGAGCCCCAAGACGGATTATGAGTATACCGTGAAGAAGCTCGCTTCGACGGCCGGCCAGAACGCGCTCAAGGAGCAGGCCTATAAGGTTCTCGGCGTCGACAACAGCCCTGGCAAGTCCGATAAGGACAAGCTCAAGGACGCGGCCGACCAACTCCGTAAAAAGTTCGGCTTCTGATGCTCAAAGCTGGGATCGACATCGGCACCAATACCATTCTCTTGCTGATCGCGGAGGTGGAAGGCGGCCGCGTGGTGAAGGTTCTCGAAGACCACGTGCGGGTGGTTCGTCTCGGACAGGCCGTCGACAAGAACCGCGTATTCCATCCCGAAGCCATGGAGCGGGCCATGGCCTGCTTCCGAGATTACGCCCAGGTGCTGAAAAGATATCCAGGAATCGATGTCCGCGCCGTGGCCACCTCGGGTTCGCGCGATGCCCGGAATTCGGGAGAATTTTTTGTCCAGGTAAAAAAAGAAACGGGCATTTCCATCCGCGTGATCAGCGGGGAGGAGGAGGCGCTGCTCTCTTTCCGGGGCGCTCTCGTGGACCCGGGGAAAAGCGCTGGAGTGGCGGTGCTCGATATTGGCGGGGGGTCCACCGAGATCGTGGGACTTGAGCAGGGGAGCGACAGCCGCCTTTTCCGCTTCAGCTTCGACATGGGCTGCGTGCGCCTCACCGAGAGATTTCTGCCCGGCGATCCGCCCAAAGATTCGCAGATCCAGGAGCTGCGGGCTTTCGTGAAGGCGGAGCTTGGGAAGCAGAAGAAACTCGTCGACGGACTGCGCGGCCGGCAGCTGGTCGGAGTGGCGGGAACGGCCACCTATCTGGCGTCCTCCTTCTTGGGATTGAAGGCGTTTGATCCGGATAGGGTGCAAGGGACGAGTGTGTCTCTGGCTGACATCCAAAAACTCATACAACGTTTCCAGGGGATGACCTCCGCCGATCGCCTCGGCGTGGGCGGCATGGACAAGGGTCGGGCCGATGTGATCGTAGCCGGCGCCTTGATCCTGGAAGAAGTTCTCCTTGCGGCACAGCTGAAAGATCTCACCACCTCCGTACGCGGGCTGCGCTACGGCGCTGTGCTTGTGGATCTTTAAAGGATAAGAGCGCCCGAATGTCTGAAAATCTTCTCCAGCTGCTAGAGGGCGGCAAATCCTTCGGCTCACGGAACCTTTTCGAAGAGGCTTCGTTTTCCGTGAACGAGGGCGAACACGTGGGAGTGATCGGTCCGAACGGCGCCGGAAAGACCACGCTCTTTCGTATCTTAGCTGGGGAGGACGAGCTCGATTCCGGCCGGATCGTGCGCTCGCGGCAGTTGTCGCTTGGTTATCTCTCCCAGCACGACCGCTGGAATCCGGAAGAGACCGGCAATTCTTTTCTCGAGCGCACCTCCACGATGCCGGTATGGGATCTGAAAACGCTCGGGCGTAGCCTGCAGCTGAGCGAGCCCATCCTTTCCCGCAATATTTTGTCTCTGAGCGGCGGCTATCGCATGCGCATCAAGCTGCTGGGGCTGCTGGGCCAAGAACCCAACTTGATGCTGCTCGACGAGCCCACCAACTATCTTGACCTGGAAACCACGCTGGTGCTCGAGCGCTTCCTGCAGGGATATGCAGGAGCGTTCCTGCTCATCTCCCATGACCGCGAGTTTCTCCGCCGCACTACCGATCACATTCTGGAGGTCGAGGCCGGCGAGATGACAAAGTTCAACGGCAATATCGACGATTACTTTGAACAAAAGGAATTGCTGCGCGCCCAGCTCGAGTCCAGTGCCGCTACCCAGCAGAAGAAGCGCAAAGACATCCTCGACTTCGTGGCCCGCTTCGGCGCCAAGGCCACCAAGGCCAAGCAGGCGCAATCGCGGCTCAAGTCGCTGGCCAAGATGGAGGCGATTGAGGTGCGGCCCTTGCCCGTCTCTGCCACGGTCCGGATCCCGGCGCCGGGTAAAACCGGCAAAATGGTGCTTTCCGTGGCGGACGCATCTTTCGGCTACGGCGAGAAGACAGTCCTGAGCCGCGTATCCCTCCAGGTGCATCGCGGCGATCACGTTGCGGTAGTGGGCCTGAATGGCGCGGGGAAGTCCACATTACTCAAGGGGATCTCCGGCGCGCTGGCACCGCTTTCGGGCTCGGCAGAACTGGGTCTCGGGGTGGAAGTGGCTTTCTTCGCTCAGCACGTGATCGAAGCCCTGGATCCTCAGCATACCGTGCTGGAATCCCTGCAGGCGGCGGCGCATCGCGAGCTGCTGCCCCAGCAGATCTTGGATCTCGCGGGCTCGCTCCTCTTCTCCGGCGACGACGTGAAAAAACGGGTCTCCGTGCTCTCCGGCGGGGAGAAATCCCGCGTGGCGCTCGGCAGGGTGCTGCTGCGCAAAGCGCCCTGTCTCGTGCTCGACGAGCCTACCAACCATCTGGATTTTTCCACGGTGGAGGCGCTTACGAACGCCCTGCGGGCTTACGAGGGAACGGTGATTGTGGTGAGCCACGACCGCGGCTTCGTGAAACGCGTGGGCACGAAGATTTTGGAGGTCTCTACCGGGGCGGTTCGTCTCTATCCGGGAACCTACGAGGAGTATGTCTGGAGCGTGCAGCAGAAATTAAGTGACGAACCCGAGGAGCCACGCGTGCGCGAGTCCGGAAATCCGGAAGCCAATGCCGTTGTCGGTCAGAAGCCTGAAAACTGGAAAGAAAAGAAGAAGAAGCTCGATCGGGAGCTGCGTGCAGTGGAGAAGAGGCTCGCGGACTGCGAGAGTGAGCTGCAGGATCTTCAGGCTTTGAGCAAGGAGTTGAACCAGAAGATCGCCGCCGCAGCCTCTCCTTCCATGGATTGGGTGAAAGACATGAGCGAAAAGGCCGCTCGTATAGAGGTTCTGGAGGCGCTTTGGCTGCAGTTGGCGGAGGAGCGCGAAAGCTGGGCAAAAGCCATCGCGGAAATGGTGGGGAGCACGCCAACGTGAGCGGCTCTCATTTGCCGCGCTCTCGAGGCAGCGGTGTTCTGTCCATTGCCGTTCCCCGCTGCGCTGAATAGAAAGTGCTCTGGGTCCAAAAGGAGAAATAATATGAAGAGAGCAATACTCGGGGCATTGCTTGCCCTGTTCAGTTTATTGAGCAATCCGAACGAAGCGCGCGCCAACGCCTATACCTGCCAAATGACGGGGGGAATTTCGGGCCTCAAGCTCGGCTTTGTCGTGGGCGGCCAGGTGCTCGACGGCGAAGGCGTGATTCGCTGCCAGGCGAATCGACCCGGTCTCAGTGATGCCGAAATTCCCGTGCTGTTCACCGTGGTCGGAGGCGGATTGGCATTTGACTTCACCATCGTGCGCGCCGTGAACCTGGTGACCGCTGGCATCGGCGTGTTCCGCGACCCACGTGACCTGCTGGGCCAGTATTCCGTGGCCGCCACAGCTGGCGCGACGCTCATCCACCGGGGCTATAATGTGCAAAGCGCTATCAGCGTGAAGCACAGGGCGCATGGGATCGGCTTTGATCTCGGATTCCAGGGGGAGTATGCCGTAGGTCTCGGGGCCCGATTGCACGGCCTTGTCCTGCTGATTCGGCCGCTTTATTGAGTGCTTGCGCGGTGCATAAATATGCAAGCCCTCAAACTGAGAATGAATCTCAATTAGGTTGACGAGCCGCACGAACTTCGATAGGAAAGGAACGAACCTTTCTTCTTCTTATCGGGATCGTGGGCAATGGATTGGCGCTTCTGGCATCGTTGGGTTTCTCTTTTCATTGCGCTGCCATTTCTCGTGATTCTCGTCACCGGGATTCTGCTCGCCACCCGCGCCTTCAATCCTCTGATCCAGCCTGTGTATCCGAAAGCCGCGGGCGCTCCTCCGCAGATTTCTTTCGAACAAATTTTGCAAATCGCAAAAAGTGAAAACGGTGCCGGCATCAGCTCCTGGGCAGATGTCGATCAGGTGGACGTACGCCCGAAGAACGGCGAGATCCGCGTGCGCGCCAAACGCGACCATTGGGAAGTTGTGATCGACGGGTCCACGGGGAAGGTGCTCGGCGTGGGCCAGAGACGGGTACCTTGGCTCACCTCCGTGCATCAGGGTGCCTTCTTCGGCGAGACCGTGCGCTACGGGATTTTCCTGCCGGCGGCTGTGGGGGTGTTCTTCCTCCTGCTTTCCGGGCTCTATCTGTTTTTCCTGCCGTATTTGCGGAAGAGAAGACGAAGCACATTCGAGATTTCCAGCTTGGAGGAGAAACATGCGTCTTCCTGAGCTGAGCGAATCCGAAAAACGGGCACTGGCGCGCGGCTTCCGCTTCGGCGTCGAGGCCGAGTTCCTGCTCGCCGACCGCGAGACCTGGCAGCCGCTTTGGCACCAGGATCTTGAATTCGCGGAGTTGAACGGGATCTTCGAGACGATTTCGCTCGCCGGCATTCCTTCCTTGGAAGGATTGGAGCTCGAGCCGCCCCAGACGAAGCTGATGCCGTTCGTGGTGGAAGGCTACCATCTGCCCGATATGGACTTCCGCGCCAAGGAAGTGTTGCCCAAGGGAGTGGAGATCCGCACCCCTGTTTGCGACAGCCTTCCCGAATGCCTGGCCGTCTATAGCGAGCTGCACCGCCGCCTCGAAGGAGCGCTCGCGCGCGAAGGCTACGCAATGGTCGCGCTCTCCCACCATCCGACGGAGACCAGTTTCTCGGGCCCGCAGAACAAGCGCCGCCACGACTATTGGCAGTGGTCGATGGAAGTGATGACGACCTATGGCCCGGACATCAATGTGAGCCTCGCGCCGGCGATGGCGGAAAACTGGGACCTCGCGGACCTCGATGCGAAAATCAATTACTACGGCCCAGCCCTGGCCGCGCTGACCGTAGCAGCGCCCTTCTGCGGCGGCAAACCCTGGGAGATGCGTGGTGCAGTGGGCAAGAGCTTCCGCATGCACAAGCGCAGCTATATCGCGCCTCCGGTCGAGTTCCATCCCGACGAGCGTCACCGCCTGGAGTTCAAGGTATTCGATATGCCGAGCTCCGTGCGGGAATTTGAGTGCGCTTTTCTTTCTTTCCTCGCCCTGGTTCTCGACGACGGCCTCAAGGGCCGGGCATTCAAGCAGAGCCGGATCTACGATTTCGGCCAGGTGGCCCGCTTTGGTTTGCAGGCCGAGTGCATGAGCGAGCGGGCAGGGGAGCTGCTCGAGCGCGCGCCCGCCCTTTTGAAGGGATGGGGCTTCGATCCATCGGCGCTGGAGATTTTCACCGATCGCCTGCGCACCGGACGCACGCCGGCGGATGAGTTGTTGGATCTTTATCGTGAGAGCGGATCGCTGCTGAAAGTACTGGAGGCCCGCAGCCGCTTCGCGCTTTAGCGAATTTCAAGAAACGATTTTTGGCTTGGCATTCATTTGAAACTAAATAGGAGAATGACATGAAGAAGACCCTGACCTTGACCCTGATGGCCCTGATCCCGTTGCTGGCCGCGGCGGACGCACCGTCGACCACCCAGCAGGCTGTGAAGGCCTATGTGCAAGCGGCTTCCGCCCAATACATTGCGGCCGTGAAAGGTGCCAATGATTTTCAACGGCTGGTAGGCGCATTCCTCGCCACGCCGAATGCCCAGACTTTGCGTGCAGCCCGCAACCAATGGATCGAGATGCGCAAGTCCTATTCGCCCTCCGAGATCTACCGGTTCTACGGTGGTCCGATCGACGGCGACAACGGCCCCGAGGGTATGATCAACTCCTGGCCCCTCGACGAGGCCTATATCGACTACGTAGTGGGCGCCGGCAATAGCGGCCTCATCAACGACCTCACGCACTATCCTTCGATCACCAAGGAAGTTCTGCGCGACCTGAATGAGAAGGGCGGCGAGAAGAATATCTCCGTGGGCTACCACGCCATCGAGTTCCTCCTCTGGGGACAAGACCTTTCGAGCACTGGTCCAGGCAACCGACTGTTTACGGACTATGTGGTGGGCAAGGGCAAGAATGCCGACCGCCGCCGCGAGTACCTGCGTCTCGCTACGCAAATGCTGGTGGAGGACCTGAGTCAGGTGGCCGCGCAGTGGGATATGTCCCGCGAGTCGAGCTACGCCAATACCTTCGTTAAGGAAGAGCAGACAGAGTCCCTGCGCAAGATGCTTACCGGCATCTACCGTATGGCGGGCGAAGAGCTTTCCCAGGAGCGGATGTTCGTGGCCTACGACACCCAGTCGCAGGAAGATGAGCACTCTTGCTTCAGCGACACCACCCATCTCGACCTGCGCTATAACTTCCAGGGAATCGTGAATGTACTGGAAGGCGTACGTGGTCCCGGCATGATCGCCTTGGTGCGCGAAAAGGACGCCGCCCTGGCCGACTCTCTGGCCGCGAAAATGGGCGAGGCGAACAAGCGGATCAGCTCCATTCCCGGTCCCTTCGACAACGCCATTTATAGCGAGGCCGGCCGTGCCGCGATCCTCGCCTCAGTGCACGCGCTCGAAGATCTGGCCCTGGAAATCAAGAAATCGGCTGCAGCTCTCGGTGTGGAGATCAACTGAAAATGAAAAACGGAAAAAAGATTTCCTGGAAAATTCCCGCACTATCCCTCGTGGGATTGCTACTGGTCGTTTCCGCCAAGTCAACCATCCTGCCTGAGCCTCCCGGAGGCACGGGCACGGTGGACGACCGCACGGAAAACGCGTTCCAGCACCCTTTCGAGGGCGTGGACCGCGACCAAAGAAGGGAATTTTATGTCGGGAACTCTTTTTTCCGCGACGCCTGGGTGGCCGCGCCTTCCTCCACAAGAGGGCGCGACGGCCTGGGACCCACCTACAACTCCATCTCCTGTTCGGGCTGCCACACCCTGGATGGGCGTGGCGCTGCGTTCACGGCGGGCGGGAAGGTGGATCTTTCGCTTCTGTTCCGCCTGAGCCAACTCGGTGCAGACGGCAAATTCGCGCCGCTTCCGGCCTATGGCGACCAATTCAACCCGATCGCGATCGACGGGGTGGAGCCCGAGGGCGATGTATCGGTGGACTTTTCCTATGTGAAGGGAACCTATCCCGACGGCACTGGCTATGAGCTGCGCGTTCCGAAATTTACGTTTTCCAACCTGCGCTTTGGCCCTTTCGGTTCTAATACCCGTGTTTCGCCCCGGGTAGCGCCGCATCTGGCGGGCCTGGGTCTGCTGGAGGCGGTGCGGGAGGCGGATGTTCTGGCTCTCGTGGACGAAAAAGACGCCAATGGCGACGGAATCTCCGGCCGTGCGAACTATGTTTTCGACCGCACCCTGAAGCAGATGCGCCTGGGGCGTTTCGGCTGGAAGTCTAACCAGCCCTCGCTCCGCCAGCAGGACGCCGGCGCCTTCGTGGGCGATATGGGGATCACCTCTTCGGTATTCCCCGACCAGAACTGCCCAGCTCCCCAGGAGAAATGCAAAGCCTCGCCTTCCGGTGGGGTAGGTTCCGAGCACGAACTGAGCGACCAGATTCTTGCGCGCGTCACCACGTACACCCAGCTGCTCGCGGTGCCTAACCGCCGGATCAGCGATCCCGAGAAAGTAGCCGCGGGTGAGGCAAAATTTATCGAAGTAGGCTGCGCCAAGTGCCACAACCCGAGCTTCGTGACCGGCGACCACGAGATCCCGCTTCTCTCGAAGCAGAAGATCTTTCCCTACACAGACCTGCTGCTCCACGACCTGGGCCGCGAACTCGCCGACCACAGGCCCGACGGCTTGGCCAATGGCCGCGAGTGGCGTACGTCGCCTCTCTGGGGCGTGGGTCTGTTCCCGACGGTGAACAGGCACTCGAACCTGATGCACGACGGACGGGCCCGCAGCATCGAAGAAGCCGTCCTCTGGCACGGGGGCGAGGCTGAGGTTGTGAAGCATGCATTTATGAAATTGAACAAAGGCGAGCGCGAAGCGTTATTGGAATTCGTGCGTAGCCTGTAAGGAGCGTTATGAAAAAAACCTACTATATCTATGCCTTGCTTTTCGTCTGTGGTGCCGCGTATGCGTCCTCTACCCTTTATGAGGAGTTCCGCCGCCGGGAAAACATCCGACTCACCCAGGAGCAGGGGAACGCGATCAACTTCCTCAAGCTGATGAAGTATAACGTGGACCGGATCGAGGAACTCGAACTCGTGGATCCCACCGGTGCCACATTCGTGGTGCGTGACCGTGACGATCTCGTGTGTTTCGGCGACTCCAGCGCCAAGATGCTCCGTTGTAAGAACAAAATCGGCCTCACGACGGTGACCTTCGACGGGGACGCCGATTGATTCTTTCCCGCCTCCAGGACTGGGCCGGCCGCTTTCTCTTCCCGTGGGATGATCCGGGCTCGCGTCTGTTCGGTTTGAATCTGCTGGCCTCGGTTCTTTTGGTAGTGTTCTTTCTCTTTTCGAAGGGAGAAAGAGGGGAGCGGTTAGGGAGAGAGATCTGGAAGACGGTCTTTTCCAAGCGCTACTGGTGGAACCACTCGACGAAGGAAGACTATCTTCTCTATCTGCTGAATGCTGGTTTGAAGCTTTTTCTGGTGTTTCCTTTCGTGCGCCTGAGCTTCTGGACGTCGACGAAGATTTTAGGCCTCCTAAGTAGAAATTTCAGCAGCCCATTGGACATCGCCCCTGGATTTTTCGCTCTTTTGCTTTTTTCCGCCGCTGGTTTTGCCTTCGACGACTTTCTGCGCTTCGCCCACCACTGGCTGATGCATAAAGTGCCTGTACTATGGAGGCTGCATCAGGTGCACCACTCCGCCCATGTGCTCACGCCCTTCACGCTTTTTCGCCTGCATCCGCTCGAAAGTGCCATGGCGGTTCTCCGCAATTCCTTCAGCTCCGGCGTTTCGCTTGGTTGCTTTCTGTTTTTTTTCCGCTCAGCGGATCCAAGCGTCTCGGCTCTCGCCGGCACTGCGGGCTTCGGGATGCTGTTTAACTTTTTGGGGGCGAACTTTCGCCACAGCCACATCGCCCTTTCGTTCGGCTGGCTGGAGAATGTCTTCATCAGCCCGGCCCAGCACCAGCTGCATCATGCCCGCAGCCGAAATGGCGTGAACCTCGGAGTATCTCTAGCGGTGTGGGATGGGCTTTTCGGCAGCCTGGAACGCTTCCGCCCGGGAGCCAAGCTACGTTTTGGCTTGGCCAGGGAAATAAATTCTAGAAAACCGAATTCTACCGTCGATCTACCTGTGCTTGTTCCGGAGGTCTCATGAAGAACGTTGTCGTATCCGTCTTGCTCCTGTTTTCCCTTTCCGCGCATGCGGAGCCCAAAAAGCTGCTCATCTATAACTTCGCCGAGCAGACTTACGAAAATGCTTTTACGGCCGTGGCCAAGGAAATGGGCGTGGAGCTCGAGCTGAACCACGACAATCCCGCGATTCTGATGTCGAACTTGAAGGATCCCAATCTGCCGGAGAAGCCCGATCTCGTTCTGAACTTCGATGCTCTGAGCTTTAACGAATTCAGTAAGGCAGGTCTGCTGGCTCCCATCCACTCTGCCCGTCTCGAGGCGGCGGTGCCTGCCCAGTTCCGGAAGCTGGAAGACGGCTGGCTGGGTCTCAGCTACCACGCCCGCACCATGGTCGTGAACCCGCAGGTGCCGGGCATCGAAGCCATTCAAAATTACGAGCACCTCGCCGATCCGCGCTGGAAGGGGCAGGTCTGCCTCCGGCACGCCACGCATACCTATACGCGCGCGCTTATCGCCTCCCTTCTGTTCGCGCTAGGTGAAGAGCTGACCGAAAAAATGCTTGCGGGCTGGGTGGCGAATAACGACGACGAGATCTTCAAGGGTGATCTCTACGTGCTGCAGGCGATCGAAGCGGGCGACTGTGCCGTGGGCCTCGTGAACTCGGATTACTTCGGCCGCTATACGGCGCAGTACCCGGACTCGCCCTTGCAACTTCGCTGGGCCAATCAGAGCGGACGCGGGGCGCATTTGAATATTAGTGGCATGGCGATGTTGAAGCAGAGCACGCGTTCCGCTTTGGCGCAGGAGTTTTTAGAGCGTAGCGCGGAGTCGGCGGAAGCGATGATCGCCTTCGCGGATGCCAAAAAAGATTACCCCGCGAACCCGGCATTCCAGGCGCGGAGCGGGATCGTGGAGAAGTTCGGGCCGTTCAAGGGCGACGTTCTGAGCGTGAGCGAGATCGCGGCGCGCGACGAGGCGGCCAAGGCCGTGGCGAAGAAGGTGGGTTACAACCCCTAGTGGCCGTAGTTGCGGGTGTGAGCGGACCGCTGGCTACGCTCGAGTGTGTCGCGGCTGTCGTCCCCAGCAAGCCATTGGCGCAGCTCCGCCTCCAGGCGGCGGGCGAGGTGAGGGTCGCGGCGGCGCACATTGTTCAGGAGCTTGTCACGGAAGCCCGCGTCCGCGTGGCGCAACATCTCGATCACGCTGTTAAAGCCATTGAAGGGAATGCCGTCTCTCTTGTTGTTCATGCGTTACCTTTCTTATTGGCCTTGCGTTCCATATTCTCTTCGGCGAGCTGGTGCTGTTCGCGGATGGCGTTCAGCTTTTTCTCACCCCTGGAGCTCAGCTCCTCGGCCTGGATGCGGTAGGTTTCGGCCGCCTGCTTGATGTTCATCTCGCTTTGCTTCGAGAGGTTCGCGAGACGCACCTGCTGGTTGTCGTTCAGCTCAGTGAGGCTGCGGTCGTAGCCGTCTTTCTTGGACGTCAACTCCACCTGATAGCCCTTATCGAGCGTCTTCATATCGCGCTCGTGCTTCTGGTTGAGCGCCTCGAGCTCTTCTTGTTGTCTTTTACGAAGTTCGCGGATTCTGTAAGAGTGCTCTTGTGCGAGCCGATCCGCTTCCGATTGATTGTTCGCGCTTTGGGTTTCCATTCCCACCTCCCGGCATCCTGCCAAGAACGGCCATAATTTGGCCGTTTCCTCTATTATAGGGGAGGAACTACAGGTATGAAAAGCGGATGTGGGACTTCGCAGCGAAAAAGGCCGATCGTCTGGACCGCCTGTTACGGGACCAGGGTTTTCCCGGGGCGGAATGGCTGAGCAGGCAGGCCTGGGATTGGCTGCTGGAGAACGGCCGAATCGAGGTAAATGGCCGAAAACAAACGAAGGCTGGAGCCGAGGTGGAGTCAGGTTCCCGTATCCAGGTAAGCCTGCCGTCTGAACGCCTGGGTTTGCTTCCGGCAGACCAGGAGGCGCCTCTGGAATGGGAGGGCGGCGGCCTGGCCGTGTTTGCCAAGCCCGTGGGGGTACCCACCCTGCCGCTCTTGCCATGGGATAGCTCCACCTTTGCGAGCCAGGTGGCGGCTGCGGTTTCGCGCAGGGGCTGGATGAGCAGCGAAGAGTTCGCCTTGCTCGCGGATCCGCCCTCCCTCGAAGGCGGGCTTCTGCAGCGGCTGGACGGTGACACGAGCGGCCTGGTGTGCGTGGCTTTGAACACAAACACCAAGGCATTATTTCGCAGGCTCTTCTCGGAATCACAATTGGAGAAAACGTATTACGCGCAAGTAAGTGGTGACACCAAAGCGATTTCCGGAACTCACCGCCTCTGGCTGTCCACCGAAGGAACCAAGGTGAAGGCCTATGGTGCGAAGCCGAAGGGAAAGGCGGAAGAGGTGGAGCTGAAGGTGGAGACCGAGTGCGTCTCGGGCCACCACGCGCTCGTCAAGGTGACCACGCGCCAGGGCGCCCGCCATATCGTGCGGGCCGGGATGGCGCACTTCGGCTGCCCGCTCGTGGGCGACCGGACGTATGGGGGGGAAGAGCGTTCTCCCCATCATCAGCTGCACGCGCAGGGCCTTCGTCTTCTCGATAAAAAGACCTTTCCTGCCTTTCCTTCCATGCTCGCCTGCGCGCCTCCCGAGAGCTTTCTGGATTCGCTCCATGCCTTGGGTTTACACTGGAAGGGATGAAGCCGGAGAGCCTTCCACCCGTAAAATCGATCTATCTTGCGCTCGAAGACGCAGCGGTGGACGTTTACGGCTTCGCCGTGATCTGCCATGGGGGAGCGGCCTGGCTGGCGGAGCCGGAAGTTCTGGAATCGTTGCTGCTGAGCTTGGAAAACTTCTGGTTCGTGGAAGACGAATCCGGCCGTCTCTCCCACCAGGAATTCCGGGAAGAAGTGTTCCGCGCCATTTGGGAAAAAAGCCGTGACAAGCAAAAAGCTCAGCCCGTGCGCATCGGAACAGATGTGCCGCTGGGACACGAGGAGATGGCGTTCTATAAGCTGCCCCAGCTCACCCGGGCGGCCCTTTACCTGCGCACCAAAAAGCGCTTTGCCTATGCGAGCATCGCCCTGGTGCTAGGGTCGGCGGAGAGCAATGTGCGCGCCGAGGTGGAGCGGGCCAGGGAGTTTCTCCTGGGCCGCCGCCTGAAACCCATGGAATGGAGTGAGGACGATTTCTGATGCGGCTCCCGGATCGTGACGACATCTTGGATTACGTGGAAAACGCCGCCGGACAGGACGCCGAGGTGCAGAAGCGCATTTTGCATATGCTGGCGTCGAGCCAGATCCTGCGCGAGCATCTCTCCGAGCTGAAGCGCGACCTCTATCTCGTGGGCTCGCAGATCCCCGACTATGCGCCCGAGGCGGCATTCGGAGCTGAGCTGATGCGGCTGTCCCAGCTTTGGCTTCATGCTTCCTATAAGCGGAAATTTTCTCTGCGGGAGTTCTATCGTTCGCAGGAGTTCTTCGGCCTGGTCCTGGGTCTGGTGGGTATTCTGCTATTAGGGCTCGGAATTCTCGGGCTGCGGCTGCTGAATAAATAGATAACCATTCCTACTCTTCTTAAAATCTCCCTAGTCGAGGCGCCCGACTGAGCGAGGCCGTGAGGCGTACTATTGTGCGGTGGAGCGGCGAGCGAGGGAGGCAACGAAGAATTGGGAGATTTTAAGAAG
>DATBTF010000196.1:0-7051 GCA_036559405.1 Bdellovibrionota bacterium | reverse complement strand
CAGCCTCACCATTGCAACATAAATCCTTACCGCTCGATTCAACCAGGCCGCGGCCCTTCCATTTCCCTCAACATAGATGCGCGCAATCAAAGGAAGGATCTCCCGATCGCGACGTTTTCGTTTTTTCTGCACAACCCAGCGTTTTTTTCCGATAGCCACGGGATGCAGGAGCAGCCAGGCCCAGGCATGGAGCTTGGCGAGCCGATTGCTGCCGGCGACCAAGCGAAGCAAGGCATCTGCTTTCAGCAGCGGCATCGCCCGAATCATCGTGCCCAGAGAAAAGAAGGTGAAATAGTTCAGCCACCGGTTTCTCTCCGTGAAGAAAGCCGCCATGTAAGGCGTACGCTTGGTGGTGCCGCCGTCGGCGTTGAGGGCGTTCGATTTCGGCGCCAGCACCACGCTCTCCCCCATCAGCCAGGCCCGCCAACCAAGGTAGACGTCTTCCTGGTAGAGAAAGTACTCGGAGTCAAAAGGAAGGCCGTAGAAATCGCGGTCAAAAAGAAAGGCGCTGCCGTCGGGAAAAAAGGGGATGTAGTCCTCTTTGCGGGGAACTTCTCCGGTTTCGACGATCCTTCCCCAGAGATTCATGCGTGCTTTCAAAGGTTCGAAACCGGGCCGGGTTACGAGCGAGGTCACGATGGGAAATTTCCCCCCTCTCGCATTTTCCTCATAGGACTTTAAAAGCTCCGCCAGCCAGCTTTTTTCCACGAGCACGTCGTTGCAGATCACGGCGACCAGCTTATGGGCCGCTTTCGCTGTGCCGTAGTTCACGGCCCCCGCAAAACCCAGCTGATCATCGAGCCCGAGGTATTTGATGCGCGCGTCTTTTTCGGAAAAATCTTTGACCAGCTTTTCGGTATCGCGATTGAGGCGGCCGTGGTCCACCACGAGCACTTCAAAGTCTGCTTTTTCGAGCTTGGCCAAATGATCCAGAGTAGGCTTCAGGATCTCCGCCCCATTCCAGCTCGGAATGACTACCGAAACCGACTCAGCTGCGGAAGGCATGCATCGCCTCCTGATAGATTCCCTGGAGCTGCTCGCTGAGGCGGGCGCTGTCGTAACGAGATTCAGCCAGAGCGCGGGCGGCGCGCGCCAAGGGTTGCCATTTTGTTTTAGTCTGGCGGATCGCCTCGGCGGCATCACGCTCGGTATCGAAGAGGAAGCCGTTCTCGCCGTTCACGATCATTTCGGGGATGCCGCCCACATTCGCGCCGACCACAGGCAATCCACTTAAACCCGCCTCCACGATCACGGTGGGAAGAGGGTCCTGGCGGCTGGGCACTAAAAGTAGATCCAGCTGCTGGTAGATTTCCTTCATGTCGGAGCGCCGGCCAAGGAATTTCACTTTTTGATTTTCTAATTTCGCACGCAATTGGAAGGCGAATTCCGGTTCGGAGAGGCCTTCGCCGATCACCCAGGTTTCTGTGTTTGGGATGTCCTGGATGGCAGGCAGGATTTTCTCCAGACGATCAGCACCTTTGCGGTGCGAGAGCTCGCCCACGAAACCAATTCGAAAGAGATCGCCTTCTTTGCGCGGAGGTCGGGGTTTCCAATCGGAGAGGCAGAAGCCGTTGCGCAGTACTTTTACTTTGGTGTCGCCGACGCCAGCCTCCACTAAAGCTCTTCGCGTGGCTTCAGAAGGAGCCAAAATTTTTTCTGCACGAGAAGCCAAGGCTTTGAGCCAGAGTGAGTTTGCAAAGCCCGCGGGCAGAATGTCGTGGTGGTGCCAGAGCACGGGTCGCTTTTTTCCGAGCGCCCATGCATAGACCATGGATTTTAGGCTGGTGGCGTGCAGAAGTTCGATTTTCTCGTCGGTGAGAATTTTGGCGAGGCCTCGATGCGTCTTCAGATAGGCGCCGGCAAAAAATGGCAGTTGGGCGAAGTTCCGGTTGAACTCGATGCTGGAGATGGTATGACAGCGCACACCCGTTCGCTCGGCCAACTCATGGTAGGGCCCGGCCGGCGAAGCGAAGTGCACGTCCACTCCCTTGGCTTTTAGAGCGCGCATGAATTCGAGAGTGACGATCTCACCCCCGTAAACGAAATCCGCCTGGTGAGAGAAGAAGAGAACCCTCACGCCGCCCTCTTCTTTTTGGCGGTGGAGGCGAACAAAGTCCAGATGCCGTACCAGACCAGCACATAGGCGCCGTAGGGATTTTCCACATAGTGGCTTACGAAGCCGAGGAAGATGGCCACCGAGATGAGGCAGACGTTCGAAACCACCACGCGGGAAGATCGGCGCACACGGTAGAGGTCCCAGAGCAGCTGGGCGAAGAATCCGGAATAGAGCATTAAGCCGACCAGACCAGCCTCTGCGAGAACGCGCGTCCATACGCCTCGTACGGTTGCGATGCCGAGGCCAAGACCGAGGCCTCGCGTTCTCCAAGCCGCTTCGAGCGCGGTAAGGAAATCGCTCTTCATCCGTTCGGCGAGGGCGAGCCGCGTGTTTTCAAGCGCGCTTCGCAGTCCTTCGTGCTCGAGCCAGACGAGAAAGCCGAAACCGGCGGCCAGTCCCCAGCCAGCCACGAGAGCGCCGAGGAGCAAAGCCCGTCGTGGACGGATCCGTTTAAAAAGAAACAGCCCGAAGATCGCCGCCACGCTCACCAGGATGGCAAGGAGATAGAATCGGCGGTTGAGCAGAAGCGTGGCTACGCTGCCCATTACCATGGTGAGCCCGCTCAGCCAGCGGGGCACCATGCGGCGGCCGTCTTTCAGAAAATCCCAGAGCAGAAAGGGCAGCCCAAGCGTGAAGTAGAGGAAGAGGTTGGCCTGGCCGCCGACCAGCATTGGAAAGGGAGCGGCGGGAAAAGCGAGGTGCACCAAGGTATTGGCCAGCATGAGGCTCACTGAGATGCCGTAGCACCAGAAGGCGAGCGCGAGCCGCCAGGGAAGGAGCACGATGCCGTTTTCAGTACGCTCGCTGAACACGAACTGCGCCGTGAGCCCGATCGCCAGGAGCGAAAGCCAGCCGTTCGCGGCATAGACGATCGAGTTCACCGGGCTCGAGGTGAAGGGCGAGAAGACACTGATCCAGAGGAAGTAGAGCAGCAGGAATTTCCAGGGGCTGTAAATGGTGGCGTCGTGCAGGCGGTAGAGCGCCACACGGGTCCCGAACTCACGCTTCTCCGCCCAGGCCGTGCTTACGGCGGAAAGCAGAAAAAAGGCATAGCCCGCGGAGGCGTTCCACTCGAGCACTGGAACGGAGAGGAAGTCGAAGGCCAAAACGCCCAAGCCCAGCGACCAGGAAACGCAGGCGAGCAGGCGCAATCTGGCAGTGAGTGCGGTGCCGCTCATACGCTTTCCTTCGGGCGGCGCAGGAAAAACACTCCCGAACGCTGCAGAAGTTGTCTCTCTTCTGTGGTGTAGGCGGCGTAGACGAGGAAGCCGGGCTCGAAGAGACCCACCTCGCGGGCCGCGCGGAAGCCGAAGAAGCACATGCATAAACAAAATACATTAAACGCCCACACCACGCCGGGTAGCCCGAGCAGATAGGGAAAGCTGAAGACGCAGACCACATAGACGGCGAGTGAGGAAAGATGAACTTTCGCGCTCTGGCGGTAGGCACGCAGGCCGAAGAGTGAGTTGGTGATGAAGCACTGGAGCCAGAAGGCCCAGATCCCGGGAAGAAAATGCGGCAGCAGCCAGACAGCGGGGCGGAACTTCGGAACCAGCGGAACGATCACGATGCCGATGCCCACGATCATGCAGGCCGCGAGGAGCACCCCGTAGCGGTAGACCACCTTGCTGAGGGCGCCGAGGATCAAACGCACTCGGTGGGGAGCATCGCGGCCTACTCTTTGTAAATCGGGAAAAATCGCGAGCGATATCGAGGTGGCCACGAGCAGAGGCACGGAGACGAGGCGCACTGCCAAGGCATACTGCCCGCCGGACTCGAGGCCAAGGATGTGCGAGGCCGCGATCTGGTCGAGCCGCTGCCAGAGCACCATCACGGCAAACGCCAGGGCATAAGGCCAGGCGTCGCGGGCGAGCGCGCGCCACGCCTCCCCTCCCCAGGGTCCGCGGCTCGGCCGCAGCTTCATCCGCTTCAGCCGGCGGGTGGCACCCGCCCGGCGGCGGTGCAAGAACGAATAGAAGAAGTAGCCAAACACAATCGCCGCCGAGAGAAAGCCGCCCCAGCTCTGCGCCAATAATAACCAAGGCACGGCGGTGCCCTTTGCCGCCAGCATGAGCGTAAGGGTGGTCGTGAGCACCACACCGACAAGGGTCGCGAGCACGGACAAGCCTTGCCGGTGCATATAGGCGGAATAGGCGATCCCGGTCTGCTGCAGAGCGAGTGCGAAGAGGTGGGGCGTGAACGCGACCTCCTGCCAGAACTGCGGCAGGTTTTCGGAATAACGCAGCCAAGCCACCGTAAACGTGAAAACCGTGCCGATGCAGGCGCCGACGAGGCGCAGGAAGAGTACACGGAATAATAGGTCGCGCGCGCGGAAGCCCTGGCGGGAATAGTCGGTGCGTCCGCCCTCAGCGCTGGTGAGCGCACTGATAAGACTGTTGGAGAGGCCGAGATCGACGAGGAGCGTCCACACGAGAACTTGTGCCTGGCTCGTCACCAGCGAGCCGTAGATTTCCGGTCCTAGAAAACGCGCATAGCCAAGAGTGAGTACGAAGTTGATGACAGAATTGATGAACGAGCCAGTGGTCTGGAAAAAAGAATTTTTGACCACTCTTTTCACCGATTTTGACATAAAATCAATGTACACAAACGCTTCCACTGACGGAAGAAATAAGGAGTAAACATGCGCACCAAGCTTCTGAAACTGCGATGGATTGCGGCGTTCTTAGTGGGAGCCTTTCTGCCGGCTGCTTCCTACGCCGATTTCAGTCTGACTAACATCAACATCGCCGACTTCGCGACCCTCATCAACGAGTTCTCCGCGAACTCGCATTACTCGACTGTGAACAGCGCCTCCAGCATCGGCGGCCTCGGCAGCTTCGAGCTGGGCGTGGTCGGCGGTATCACCAAGGCCCCGGACACCCTGGCCCTCGTGAAGCGCAACGATCCCGGCACGAGCTTCAAGGACATCCTACCCCACGGAGCCATCCTGGGACGAGTCGGCGTGCCCTATGGGATCACGGCCGAGCTGCTCTGGCTGCCCAAGATCAAGGCGCAGAACATCAGCCTCAACCGCTGGGGTCTCGGCGCCCAGTGGACGATGACCGATAACGTGCTCGACGGCATGGGCATCCCGGTGGCGATCGCGCTGAAAGGTTTCTATACCAAGACGTCGCTGAAATATTCCCAGACCATCAGCACCGTTCCGGCCGACATCGACCTGACTAACAGCCTCTGGGGGCTCATGGCTCTTACGAGCTATAAGGTTTGGATCTTCGATCCCTATGTCGGGATCGGCTATACCGCCGCCAAGGGCGATCTGACGGTTACCGCGAATACGCCGGTACAGCTCCTTGCTTACCTGCCGAGTTCGACCTCGCAGAGCACGGGCAGCTCGCCGACCAGCGCGCAGTTCCAGGTGGGCACGGACATCACCCTCGCCTTCTTCTCGCTGGGCCTCGAGTATGTGAACGTGTTCAGCAAGAACAACTACAATGCCAGGTTAAGCTTCCGTTTTTAGAACTTAGGATAAGAAAATGAAAAGAGAGATGCGTCGTGATCGCGCATCTCTCTTTTCATTTTCCCGCATGCCTCTTTTGTTTTTCTGCTTTATGGTTCTAACTACGTAACTTTTCCATTTCATTAAAAGCTTCATCCAACGACAGAATCTTCACACCCAGAGACTTCGCCTTGTCCACCTTCAAGCCCGCCGAAAGCGGGCGCCTGGCTATCTGTTTGAGATCGGCCGTCTTCAGAAAGGTGAAACCGGCGAGGCTTTTCTCTTTTTCAAAGCCAAAAGATTCGATGATTTTCTCGACGAAGGCCTTGCGGGAAAGGCAGTCGCTGCCGACGAGGTTCACGATCCCACCCACTCCCTTCTCCCGCAACTGGCAAACAGCTTCGGCCAAGGCAGGGGCGTAGGTCGGGGTCGAGATCTGGTCCACTGGGATACGAAAGAGCGGCGGCGTACTGCCTGCGGCGATTTCCGAAAGGTGTTTGTGCACCTGCATGACGAAATTGTTTCCCCCGGGCGCCCAGGAAAACACCATGGTGGTGCGGATGATGAGCGCGTCTGAAAGTTTGGCGCTCACCTTCTTCTCCGCCTCGAGCTTGCATTTTCCATAGAACGAAGTGGGCGCGGGTTCGTCCGTCTCGGAAAAAGGCCCGATGCTACCCCCATGGTACTCCGCCTCACCGAAGACGTATTCCGACGAGAAATAGGTCAGTCGATGGCCCCGCCGGGCGCACTCTTCGGCCACGAGGGCTGGGCCTTCCTCGTTGATTTTGCGGCAGAGCTCCTGCTTCTCCTCGCAGCCGTCCACATGCGTGAGCGCGCCGGCCAGGAAAACCTCGGCGGAGCGGCCCTTGAGCAGACTATCAAGTTCCGTAAATCCATTGTGGATGCTCGCGGAATCGGCGAGGTTGAGAGGCACGCATCCTGCCCTGCCGCTCGAGCTCGTCTGGAGCACGGCGGTTCCGCGCTCCCGCAGACTGTGTCTCAGAGCTTCCGCCACCTGGCCGCCACTTCCGATCACGATGGCTGAGCCTAAGCTCATTTTTTATTCACCATGCTCACGGCCGTCCACATATTGAACATATTCACCTTCTGCAGGCTTTTCGGCGTGAGCCCGACAGACTCAAGGAGCGGCCCCATCTCCAGGTTCGACTTGAAGCCGAGGTTTTTGGCCACGGGATTGAACGCCGTCTCCATCGCGCCCAGCCACTTATGCTCGCTCTTGAAATGGTTCATCAGCACGATCACGCCATTGGGTTTGCACACCCGCTTCATCTCGAGGAGGGATTCCCGTGGGAAGCTGGTAGCGCTGATGAAGAGGTTGCCCAGAATCCGGTCGAAGGTGTTGTCGGGAAACTCGAGCTTGGTGGCGTCCATCTCCCGCACGGTGCAGTTCTTCAGCTTTTTCTTTTTCATCAGCTGCTCGGCTTCCCTGAGCATGTTCTTGGAGAGATCCACGCCCA
>DATBTF010000195.1:0-12712 GCA_036559405.1 Bdellovibrionota bacterium | reverse complement strand
TGCGCAATGTATTGCAGTCCACCACCAGCACTTTCTGGCGTACGAGCTGGCCGAAGCTCATCGCGAGGGTAGCGGAAAACAGCGTGCGTCCCTCCCGCGGAAGCTCCGAAAGAATCGCCAAACTGCGGATTTTGCGGTCGCGTTTGGCATGGAGAATCTGGTCCACAATCTGCTTTGTCTCCGCGAAGCGCATCACGGACTGCAGCGTGCGCGGCAAATCCACCTCGGGCCCGGGCATCTGCTTGGCGAGCATCTCCTCGGGTGTGGGCCGGCGGCTGTGCAGAATTTGGATGAGCTTATCCAGGCCGAAAGGCATAGATCCCCCAGCTTCCAGGATATCGCAGATGCCCCCCTACAGGGCGATAATTACTAACGCGATAGCGGTAATGATCGACGCTAAATTTGCGACCGTGCCTACGCCCTTCTGAAACCGCGTAGGTTTGTCCGCCTGAAAAACCAGGATATCGCCCGGAAGAATTTCCGGCGCGCTTTTGGGGTCTTCAAGCTCGAACTCCGTCATTGTTTTCTGCCCGGCAAGGCCACGGAAAATCTGCACCTTGAAAAAATCCGTGTCGCGGGTGGGGCCTCCGGCCTCCGACATATAAAAATACACGTCAGCGCCTGGGCGGTGGGCGAATTCCCCGGGGCGCTTCAGCTCGCCCAGAACCTGCACCTGCGTGCCGGCTTCGGGCCCTGTCACGTCTGAATAGGCGGGCTCTTTCTGGAAGAAAAGCACCTCGCCCCCTTTCCAGACCACGGCGGTCTTCAAGCGCCCCGACTTGTAGTAGTCCTCGAGGTTCACCACCTTGGTCTGATCGCCATGGGTGATCCGGAGAAACCGGGGCTGGTTATCGGGTGCGGTGGGAAATCCGCCGCCGAGCGAAATCACTTCGTCGACGGATGAATCGCTATGAACTTTGTATTTTCCCGGCTTTGTGATCAGGCCGCGCAGCTCGATGAAATAAGCTTTCTCCACGAGCTCCACCGTCAGACGCGTGCCGATTTTGAAATACGGCTTGTAGCGCTCGACCACCTTGGCGCGGAACTCGTCCATGGTGAGATTATCCGTCTTGAAGGAAACGTCGTAGGGCAGATCGATCCGCCCGTCGAAGCCGATGCGGAAGGTGCCGTTCAGGTCGCGGTCTTCCGGGTGTCCCAGACGAATCAGAAATCCCGGCGCGAGCGTATTGGGCCGGTCTACTGGCTCGCCACCCGCGAGAACCGCTCCCGGAAAATTATCTTTTCCCGAAGGAGCCGCCGGATCCACCACAGGAACACTTCCGGGATCCTCTCCCGTGAACGCGGAAACGGGGGGCGCTTGGGTGGCACCTTCGCCGCTCTCGGTAGCCTTGAAGCGGGGACCTGCGCAGCCCGCGAGAACAAAAAGCAGCGCCATCAGCGAAAAAAACCGCATGAAAAATTGTATCCTCCGGCCAAAGTGGAAATCAAATCGTGCGATATAGCTCTTCCATGCGGCCCACCCATGCCTGAGCTGAATATTCCCTGGCTACACGGTTTTGCAGCCGGGTGCCCAGTCTTTCCCGCTCTTTGGGGTGCCCGAGGAGCCAGGCCAGGCTTTCCGCCGTATGCCGCGGCTCCTGTTCCCGTGGGAAGATCAGGCCACCGGCGGTGCGGCCCGTGCTCACCAGCTCGGGCAGCGCGCCAACGTTGCTGGCGAATATCGGCACCCCGGCCCACCCGGCCTCGATGGCCGCGATAGGGAAACCCTCCGCCTGGGAGGAGAAGGCAACAAGATCGAGACCGGGAACAAGGCCCGCCGCGTCCGGCCGGTAGCCCATCCAGTGGCAGGCGTTGTCGATTCCGAGCCGCTTCGCTTCCGCCCTCAGGCTCTGCTCCATGGTTCCCGAACCGAAGGCGAGAAAGCGCCACTTCAGCGAAGGATGCTTTTCCCGCAGGCAGGCGAGAGTGTGCAGAAAATACAAATGTCGCTTTTCCGCCGACAAACGCGCGAGCATCCCGACCACATGGGTATCGTCCGTGATCCCACCCAGCTCCACGTTCCATAGCGAGCGGATGCGCTTTCTTTCCGTCTCGCGCTCTCCCGCTTTCCACAGGCGGCGCGTAGCCCCGTTGGCCACGAACAGTACGTTCTCCAGCCCCCGGCGCTTCAGCGTGAACTCGTCTTCGCGGCTCACGGTGATCGCCACGTTCATCCGAGGCAGAACCACCTGCGAGTAAAAATACTCGTATGCCTTCGTCTTCCAGTCCGGTCGTCCCTCAACACCGTGATGGGTGGAAACTTTCTTCCATTCCTCCCCCCGCGAAGCCAGCCAGAGGTAGGAGCTGGCTTTCACGTCGTGGGCATGCACCACCTTCGGCTTCAGCGAGCGCAGGAGTTTACGAAGCTGGTGCACGGCAAGCAGATCCACCCGTGAACGAACCTCCACAGCCTCGGCTCGCAGCCCGAGCTGACGCGCATGCTCGATCGGCAGGCGTCCTCTCTCACCCAGCCTCCGCTCGACGAGAAAGACGACCACGTGCCGCTCGGAAAAATAGGGGATGGCCGGCAGAACGAGATTTTCCGGACCACTCACGATTCCTGAATTGAAAAGCTGCACCACCATCGTTCAGCTCCAGCGCCGCCTGCTTCGGGAAAATGCCAGGAACAGGGGAGCCGCGAACGAGGCCACGGCCGCATCGACGATGCCGCGCCTTCCTTTCGCCGCCAGGAAGCAGGCCCCGCCGACCATGATCACGATCGCGGCCATCAGAGCGTCGCCATCGCGGCGGCTCAGGAGCAAACAGAAGCCATGGAGGATCAGGAAACACCAATAGGCCCAAAACATCCGGAAAATCCTCCGCACGGCGAGCAGGCCGGCGGCAGGGCAGTGGCGAAGCGCGGATGGCCACAGGGAGCGGATCCACTGTGCATTGCCGGCCGCCATTCGGGAACGGCGGGCGAACTGGGGTTTGCTTTCCTGAAGGCCGAGATCAGAAACCCGGCGGCCGGGATCCGCGGGCTTCCAGTACTGAAAGCGCGCCTTGGGAAAGCGGATGCGCGCTGCCAATGGGAGCGCCACATCGTCGGTGAGCCAGTTGTCCCCTCCGCGCCTGGAGAGATAAGCCAGCGCCTCAGCTAGCACCTCGCCCCGGAATAATACCGTGGCGCCGTGGGCGCTCATCGGTCCACCGGCGTAATTTTCCCAGCTTTTCCAGCTCGCCTCGATCGACCAAAGACTGCGCTCGAGGCGCGAAGCCGCCCGGGGAAAGTAAGCTGGGGCCACGCCCATCACACGTCCGTCCGTCAGGAGTGAGCTCATGTCACTCAGAAGCTCGCGCGGCCAAACCGCCCCGGCATCCACGAGCGCAACCCATTCTCCCGCCCGGGCGTTGGCGGCGAGCAGAGAAAGGGTTTTCCATTTGCTGCGATTGGCGCAGGAGATCACTTCAGCTCCAGCCTCTGCGGCCACTTTTTCCGTGCGATCGGTGCAGGCGTCTGCGCCCACGACGATCCTTACAGGGCGGCCTGCCGATGACCCTGCCTCGCGAATGCCGCGCACTGTGGCCGGAAGCGTGGCTTCTTCATCATGAGCGGGAATCAAAACCAACAGGGAGTTCGCGGCTGATGGAAAAGAGGCGCCGCCCGGCCGCCAAAAGAGCGCGCCCAGCGCCCAGGAAACAAGGCCGGCGCCCGCCACTCCGAACAGCCCGGCGGTCACGGAAACGAGGAAATCGGGCATGCGCCCAGTATACCATCCGCCGTTCGATTCCTCGTGGGAGTTCAGGTAGAATTTTTCGAGTGATCCAGCAAGCGCTCCATCTCTTACACCTTTCCGGGATTTCCCGAGTGGCCCGCATGATGCCGTGCCGGCACTTCATCGTGCTCAATTTTCACCGGATCCACGACCAGCCCTCCGAATTCCATGAAGGAATGATCGAACTCAGTTCAATGAAATTCCGCGAACATGTGGAATGGCTAGGGCGCCGCGTGGACTTCGTGGGCGAGGCCGATGTTGCCACTCTCCGTCCGGGATCTCGCCCCAAAGTTCTGCTCACCTTCGACGATGGTTACAGCGACGCCTACGATGTGATCGCGCCGATCCTGGAAAAAAACGGCGTCCCCGCGACCTTCTTCGTGTCGCCGGGCCTGATCGATCACAGCATACTGGGCGCATGGGACCGCATCGCCTACATGGTAAAAAAATTCAGGGGAAAGGGATTCACTTTCCGGGGACGTGAGTTCTCCATGGCTCAGGGAGCGCAGCCGGTTTATCTGGCTCTCGAAGAATGGTGTTTGTCGTCACTTCCCGACCAAGGCGATGAATTCGTGGCCGAACTTGCGCAGATTCTCGGCATGGAGCAACCGCCCGCATCCCTGCAGCAGCGTGAACTTGTCACTTGGGACCAAGTTCGCGACCTAAAGCGCCGGGGCTTCGCGATCGGCGGCCACGGCAGCACCCACCGCGTTCTTTCCTCGCTTACCTTTGAAGAGCAGGAAGAAGAGATCCGTTTCTCCCGGGTACGCCTCATCGAAGAAGGGCTCGATCCCATCTCTTTCGCTTTTCCATTTGGATCCCCCCGCACCTATTCCTGGGAAACGCGCGAGCTGGTGACCCAGGCGGGCTTCAAGCTGATTTTTTCGTTTTCAGGCCAGGCTCCGAAAATTTCCCGCCTCGATCCTACACGCATCGACAGAGTGGCGTTCAAATCGAGCGTGGCCAAGTACGATTTCCTCCTTTCCTGGACAAGCACGTACAACTTTATTCATAAATTCCGGCAGGAGGAGGAGGAATGAGCCGCGCCTCCCACTGGCCGCTGACCCTGCTCGGGGGTGCGTCCTCTCTATTCAACGTATTTTTGCCCATCGTGATGAGCCGCCAGATCGCGCCCCAGGACGTCGGCGCCTTCAAGGTGTTCTTTCTCTATCTGGCCACGGTGCCGGCCCTTTCGCTGGGGATCGGCTTCACCAACGGCACCTATCTTTGGGGCGCGTCTCCCGACAATCCGGAAGCAAAGGCGCGCTCCGCGTTCCTGCTCGCGCTGGTCGCCGGATTTTTCGCATCGGCGGTAGCGCTGCTTTTGGGTGCGCGGGTCGGCTGGAGCACGAGCCTCCTCTTCTTCGCGTTGGCCTGCCCGCCAGCGGTGGCGGGAACGATTTTCGAAGCCAGTCTCGTGGCCAGTGGCCAGGTGAAAAAAGCCGCGGTATTCGCCTCGTCGTTCGAGTTCCTGCGGCTGACCAGCCTGCTGCTCGCTATCCTCGGCGGTTTCGGGATTACGGGAATTTTCGTCGCCCACACAACGGTCTCGTGGGCCAAGCTCCTGAGTGCCGGCTACGGGCTCGGTCTCATCAGCCCCGGCGATCCCGCGTTCCATCGCGAGCGACCCGCTCTCCTCCGTTACGCCCTGCCCGTATCCGTGGCCGCCGTTTTTGATCTGCTGATTCTCAACGCCGACCGTTACGTGCTCTCCACCCAGCTCAGCGCCGGCCAGTTCGCCATTTATGCCTTCGGCTGCCTGATGGTTCCGCCCCTGTTCGTCTTCGAGCAATCGGTGAATCAGGTTCTGATCCCGAGCCTCGCGGGGGCCAAGCCCAGGTCGGGTACGGCCGCCGCCCTGTATCGCTCTGCCGTCGACGACCTTCTCTTTTTCCTCATTCCAGCCACAGCGGGCCTGATTGCCCTTGCGGATCCGCTGGTGCGCATGCTGTTCACAGATGTGTATCGTGAGGCCGCCCTCTATCTCTCGGTGTATGCGTTCTATTACGCGCTCTCGGGGGTTCCCCAGGATGTGCTCGCACGTGCCCGGGGCGACAGCACCTGGATTCTGCGCACAGCCGTCGTATTCGGGCTGCTTGCGCTTGCCTGCACCTACACGGGCGCCCGCTTCTTCGGACCGCTCGGAGCCTTGCGTGCATTCGTCCTCGTGCAGCTGCTACGGCGTATCTACGCCTTGCACTACTTTGTGGCGATGGAGGGCTGCCGTTACAGGGATCTCTTTCCCGCCAGGGAGGCCGTGCTTTTCAGTGTGGCCGCTGCACTCGGAGCTCTGGCAGCGCGCTGGGCCTCGTCGTTTTTCCCCCTCCCTGCGCATGCGTTTTTGCTGGGCACGGCCGCCTTCGTGCCGGTCTATTTCGGTATCGTATCGCTCTTCGAACCGCGCACCTTCCAGCGACTCACGCAGATCCGGAGGATGCGGTGAACAGAGTTCTTCATCTCACGCTCTATCTCGATATCGGCGGACTGGAGCGCATGATCCTGGTGCTCTGCCGGGGTGAAAAAGCGCTGGGCTGGAAACCCTATGTGTTGGTGTATGAACGCGATACCGGCGATCTGCTGCCCCACTTCCAGCAGGAAAGCATCCCCGTGAAGTTCTGTCGCAAAGGGCGCGGCTTTTCTTTCCGGCTGCTATTCCGCATTCTCGCGCATCTCAGGGAGAACGATATCACCCTGATCCATTCCCACGATCTGGGCGCCCTGATCTACGGCTCTCTGGTAAAGCTGCTTTCTTTCGGCCGCATCAAGGTAGTGCATACGCAGCACAGCTTCCAGCATCTGGGCAGCCGTAAGATGCGCCTGTACGAGCGGATTTTTCCCTGGCTGGCGGAACGCCTTGTCTGCGTTTCAGAAGATCTAAGGCGCACCTATCTTTCGCTCGGCCAGCCGGTGGATCATCTCCGTCTCGTCCCCAATGGCGTGGACTTCGACCTTCCGCGCCCGAGTGCAAAAGACAAATTAGCGGCCAAGCAGGTGCTGATGGCCTCCCACAACTTTCCGTCTGCTTTGGCGGAAAAAAAATGGGTGATTACTCTGGGACGGATTGCGCGCGTGAAGGGCCCCCACAACGCGCTCGCTGTCTGGAATCTGGTAAACGAAGCAAGCGCGCGCGGAGCCGCGATGCTGATCGTGGGACCGGAATCGGAAAGCGGGCTCGTGAAAAAGCTGAAGGGGAATGCGAAAAAGGAAGTGTATTTCCCCGGTCCCACTCTCGATTCTTACCTTTGGCTCATGGCCGCGGATCTTTTTCTTTCCGGCTCGGAGTTCGAGGGGCTGCCCATGTCCGGCCTGGAAGCCTCCGCCGTGCGCCTGCCACTTTTGCTTTCGAACATTCCTGGGCACGCTCTCTTCGCGGGTCTTGCGGCCTACTTTCCCCTCAATGAACCTGCCGTAGGCGCGCGCCTGCTCGAAGGATTTCTCGAAAGTGGCCGCTTGGGCCAGCTCACAGGAGCGGCTGAGGCGAGAGCGAAGCTGGAAGCCAGCTGCGGTGCCAGGCAGATGACCGAAAGGTACATCAAGATTTACGACGACGTGCTCAGGGAATCCCGAGCTTGAAAAAAGTGGCGGCGGAGCTGTAAGCCGGGTTCTGTTCTCCCTTGCGGGAGCGGCAACCATTCATCTAGGCCCACCGTTACCAGTGGGCTCGAGCGATCCTACCCGCGCGCTGGGGCGAGCAGCCCTCATAATGCGCGCCTATTTGGTCTTGCTCCAGGCGGGGTTTGCCGTGCCTTGGATATCGCTACCCAAGCGGTGGGCTCTTACCCCACCTTTTCACCCTTACCGTCCTTCTTGCGAAGGCTTAGGCGGTTCGCTTTCTGTTGCACTTTCCGTAAGCCAAAACGAATCCACGTGGTTTCCGCTTTAACTTCCTGGCCGTTAGCCAGCGCCTCGCTCTGCGGAGCCCGGACTTTCCTCGCCCCCGTTCCGGTTGCCCGTACGAGGCCGCGATTGCCCGCTCCGCCGCCAGCCCCCTTGTAGCCGGGCAGGGGCGGCAAAGCAAGCCGGCCGGAATTTATCGTGATTAGCGCTCCTGGCGGGGCCCTAAATCGTAGAAGGAAGTTACCCCATTCACTCTCACAGCGGAGTCGTTCGTCCCGTCGTCGTGCTTACGGAGGTTAAAGAGGTTATTTTCTCCCCCTTTCACTCCGAGAAAGTAATCGGTGATCATGCAGTTCTGTTCGAGCGTGAAGAACAACCCGTCCCGGAAGTTGAAACCAGCCAGAACGGCCGGTTCGTTCTTCACAGGGATCAGCTTCTCGGGAAGATCCCCCTCGCCATAAAGCGACCAAAGCACTGCCACCGTATTCACGTCGACGATGACGTATTTCTTCGGCTCAGGGTCCCGGGCGTGCTCGCTCTTCACTTCGTACACCCCCCGGAAGTGGCTCGCCCGGAAGGCGAAAGCTTCTCCCGCATGGAAGAAGACAGATGCCAGTAAAAGAGCCTGAATCACTTGCTTCATTTTTACTCCCGTCTGCGTTTTCTTTCGTAGGCTTTTTCCGCGTCCTCGCGTAGCCCCTCGGCTTCGGTACCCCGGAGATCCGTAATTCGCTTGAAGCGGAATCCGCTCCAGACTTTTGCGATTTCTTCGGATTTTAATTTTAAGCCGGGCGGTATCCGGCGGCCAGAGATGTTATCTGTCAGCATACGATCCAACGGAAACGTGGCCGCCACTTCCACTTTTTCCTGTAAAAGACGTGCCGCCTGTCCCAGGCCGAAAAGCAGGGCCTCCGTCTCCGCGGTTTCACGAGGGAAAAGGCCGAGAAATTTCCGCGCCGCCACAAGCACACCTCTTTTGGCGTGCACGATGGTGCAAGCCCAGGCCAGCTTCTCAGGCCGCCCGCGCGCTTCCACGTGGAGATTGATGATGCAATCAGGTCGGAATTCCGTCATTCTGAATTCATACCTAACATGACCAACGCCGCGCCCAGGAAGAAAATCGCGATCATCACCGGTGCCTCTGCGGGAATCGGCTCCGAGTTCGCTCTGCAGATCGAAAAAAACTTCTTTCTCGACGAGATCTGGCTAGTGGCCCGGCGGGCGGGGCCGATGCGGGAGCTAGCGGAAAAGTTCCTGAAGTCGCGTGCGGTGATTCTCTCAATGGATCTCACCAGCAGATCGGATCTCGTGGCCCTGGAAAAACGCCTCGCCGAAGAGAGGCCCGAGGTCGATTTCCTCGTCAACAACGCCGGCTTCGGCAAGTTCGGCCCTTTCTCCCGCCTGGGGCTCGAAGAGCAAATGAAAATGATCGAGCTCAATGTGGGCGCTCTTACGTTCCTTTCGCGAGCGGTGCTCCCGTATATGAAACCGGGGGCGAGCATGATCCAGGTTGCCTCGAGCGCCGCCTTCAGCCCGTCGCCCTACTTCGCCGTATACAGTGCCACGAAAGCCTACGTGCTGAGCCTGAGCGATGCGCTGGGGCACGAACTCCGCGGGCATGGCATCCGCGTCATCTCCGTCTGCCCGGGCCCAGTAGAAACGGAGTTCTTTTCTGTTGCCCAAAAAAGCGAATACATGGCCGGAAAAGTGGGGGAGGCCGAGCCCCAACACCGGTCCCTGCACGCCTCTTCCCAGGCCGTGGTCGCCAAGGCTCTCTCCGACCTTTCCTGGGGCCGGCGCCGCTCGATTTATGGCTTCTTTTTCCGCCTGCTTTGCCTGGTCTCTGCCTGGGTGCCGGTCGGCCTGCGGCTCCGCCTCCTCGCCCACCACAACCAGAGAAAATAGTTTAAGTATTTCAAGCGGATGTGTCCCGGTCGGGAAAGGGCTCGCCTTGGAATTCCAGCGGATTTGCTCTATAGTTTAGGAGCTTTTCCAGACTTAAGGAGTCTTCCATGCTCACGAATAAAAAAATACGGATCATCGGCTTTCCGAGCGACTTCGGCGCCAGCCGGCGGGGAGTGGACATGGGGCCTAGCGCGATCCGCATCGTGAATGTGGGCCCACGCCTCCGCAAACTCGGCTATGAGGTGGAAGACATGGGCAACGTTCCCGTGGCCGTGCGCGAATCCGTGCCTGCCGCTGACAGCGGCAGCAAAATTAAGTATCTGGGGGAAATTCTCCAGGCCTCCAAAGCATTGAAGGACATGGTCTACGACTCGCTGGAAGCCGGCTGTGTTCCCCTCACTCTGGGCGGAGACCATTCTCTGGCCATGGGCTCGATCGCCGGCGTGGCGAAGTATTACGGCAAGAAAAAGCAAAAGGTCGGCGTGATCTGGCTCGATGCCCACGGCGACATCAATACGCCCGACACCACAGGGAGCGGCAATATCCATGGAATGCCGCTGGCCCACGTACTCGGCATGGGCCACAAAGATCTCCTCGGCATCGGTGACCAAACCCCCATGGTCGACCCCTCTCGCGCCGTGCTGATTGGCATCCGCGACCTTGATCCCGGAGAGCGCGCCGCCATCCGCGAGCTTGGGGTGCGCGCCTTCACCATGCGCGATATCGATGAAATGGGAATGCGCAACGTGATCCAGGAGGCGATCCGGATCGCCACGAATGGAACAGCGGGCTTCCACCTTTCTTTCGACGTCGACTGCATGGACCCGCGCGAGGCTCCCGGGGTGGGAACGGCTGTACGTGGCGGCACCACATATCGTGAAGGCCACCTGGCCATGGAAATCCTCCACGACTCCGGAAAGATGCTCGCTATGGACATCACCGAGGTAAATCCCGTGCTGGATGTCTCGAACCAGACGGCAGATCTTGCTGCAGAAATGGTGCTTTCCGCATTCGGTAAGCGCATTCTTTAGCCCCCGGCCAAATTTAGTGCAGAAACTGCGCACTATGCCCTTGCCGTATAGGGGAAAGTGTCGTTTTATGGGTCTTCCGGCTTGGTGGAATTCTTAACGGAATAACAGAGAAAAACACGTGATTTTTGCTCCGCTCTTTTTGAAACGGGATACGGCAGCCGTGCAGGATCGGCCACTTCTCAAGCATCGCGCCCACGAGCGGCTGCAGCGTCTCGTTCTGGCCACGAGCAAGGTACCGCTCTTCCGTGGCCTCTATACCGGAATTTACGCTCTAGCGATCCGTCTCTTCGTCAGCTTCACCTTGAAAGCCGAAAAGGAACTGGGAATCAAGATCGTGAATGCCATCTACCTGCGCAGGGGAGCCGGGAGAGGCGAGCTCGTGGTAGGAGCAAGCGATCTCGACTTCTTCGTGGTGCTGCATACGGTGAGCGCCCAGCAGGAAATGCTTTTCCTGAAAAGCTTTTGGAAAAAATATAACTTCTTCCGCAACCTGCTGCCCTTCCTCGGTGAAACGCTCATGGGAGACCATAACGAGCTCGAAGACTGGCTGCAGACCGGATGCGTGCGCGCCTTCGAAACAGGCATTTCCTGGAAGCTCCTGCACGGGCGCGATGTGCTCCGCGAGCTTCCAGCTCCGGCCAAATGCGACGCCCGCGACGTATTTTCCGAGGCCCTGAAGTGCTACTGGTCACTGGTACAGCCCGTCTTGAAAATGCAGGATGAGCATCTTCAAGACGGCATAAAAGCGAACGGGAAATCGGCGATCCTGCTGCGACACGGGATCAAGGCTGCCCTCGATCTCTTCCGCCTGCACTACGCGCTCGGTAAGCCCAGGGACGAAGCCCTCAGGATCCACTCACTTTCCCGAACCGAGCTTCTCGACCAGCTGCCGAAAGATACCTACGGGGATTTCCTCGGCGGATTCCGCAACCTGCTGGCGCTGCGTGACCCCCTTTTCGAATCCACGGCCTTCGATCAGTTTTCCGAAATCGTCTATCTGGCGTTCCGCTGCCTCGACGATATGGCAGCCCAGCTCGACGGAGCCAGCAGCGAGACCACTTGTGGAAAGCTGATTTATCATTCGCAGCGGCTCGTGAACGATCCCTATTCCCTTTCCGTGCGCGAATTGTTTGCGGAGCGTGTGCTCTTCCGGCACCGCCAGCTGATGAAGAGCTGTGTACTTTCGGAATCCACCGCCCAGATGTATTTCCGCCTGAATGGAGTGCCGTCGTTATCCGAATTCCGTGAGCTTCTGATGGATCTGCGGAACGTCAGCTTCTCCCTGGAACGTTTCAACGTACCCATGCCCTTGAGCGATGCCTGCTTCCTGCAGATGGAGAAGACCTCGCTGCTGGACACGCCCTTCCATTCCTTTTACTCCCACCGGGAGGAATTCGCCGACGAATCCGGCGCGATCCATGCTCGCCCCTATCCCTCTCCCGTTCCGGAGCTTCCCCTGAGCATGCTGCGGAAAACTTTCTCGGAGCTCAGCTTCGCCTTGCGGATGCAGCCTTCGCCCGAACAGTTCGACCACTTCGTGGAAAAGATATTTGCGATCGTACTTGCGCTCCGCCTCGCTGTGGAAAAAGGGGAGGTGGTCACCTCCCTGAGTTCCGCCCTCGGCAGCTTCGCGCAAAAATATCCCGGACGTCACGAGATCCTGCAAAAGCAGATTTCCCCCTTCTTTCATCTGGAAGGGGAGGAGGAAAAGGTTTTCTGGGACGAGATTTCCGGGCTCCTGGAGAAGCTGGGCGATAAAGAACCCGCCCGCGCGCTGACGCTGCGGAACCGCTTGATGTCCTCACGCTTCGCCCAGCCCTGGCACGACGGCTCGGCCACCAAAACTACTGACCTTTGGATCAACCTTACCCCGTTCCTCCGCATGGAGATGAACGCCATAAAGGACCGCCTATTCCCCAGGCGGCCGATTTTGAAATTATGAACCAGAGACGCCAGGAAATTTTAGTCATCGCGAAGACTGCGCCCCTGCACGACAGGGCCAGTGGCGACCACCGCCTCTTCCAGATCCTCAAGATGCTGGCTGGAAGCTATAATGTGGACTATCTCGCCACCTGGCATGCCGTGGTCCACCAGTTCAAAGAGAAACCGGTTTCCTATCTCGTGCGCGACGGCACTTTTTCGAAAAAGAACCTGGAGTTCCTGGATCACAAATATTTTGCGGATCTCCGCGCCATCGGCGTGCACCCTCTCACGGAACCGGAA
>DATBTF010000194.1:0-13098 GCA_036559405.1 Bdellovibrionota bacterium | reverse complement strand
TCTCGGTAACCAGCTCGAAGTTCGACTTCGTCAGCAGTTCCCGCAGGACTTCCCGGCGCGAAAGTAGAAAATTTCCAAGATCCAACTCGCTCAGACGCACTTTCAGCGTGCCGGCATCCACGCGCGAAATCTCCAGCAGATTTTCCACGGTCTTACGGAGCCGCTCGGCATTCCGCCTCAGCATGGGGATATATTCTTTCTCGGCCGCGAAGCGCTCTTCCAGCATCGAGATGGCGTTAAGGATACCGGTCAGAGGGGTGTTCAGCTCATGAGAAACGATGGCCAGGAGGTTCGAGCGAAAACGCTCATTCTCGACAGAGTCGTCTTTCCTCCGCTTTGCCTTGTCGGGTGTCTGCCCTTCGTCCTTAGCCATCGAGCTTCTCTACCCGCAGCATCCAGGCATCTCCCGTAGGATCATCCTCGAGCACTCCCGGCTGTTCCATGATCTCTTCGTTCCGCTCGGACACCCTGAGACGGCACGGAGCCAGCACTTCCACCAGGTTGTCTTTCCCGCGGATCTCGGCGATCCAGTCGCCAGGTTCGAATTCGTCGCCCGTATCGGCGATTTCCACTTCCCGCACGGAACCCACCTGGTCGAGCGCGCTCTGGGTCACCCCGATGGTGAGACCCTGGCCTTCCTCGATCTTCCACAAGAGCCCCTCCTGGTATTCCTGCAGGAGCTCTTTCACTTGCGGCCCTTTCTCGGAGAGGACTCACGCGAACCGCCGTCCTTAGGAGCGAGGTCGATGCGGGCCTCAATGCGCAGACTGTAGTTGCGCAATACATCGTCGACGATATTGTGCACGTCGATTTTGGCCAGTACCTTGGAAATTTCTTTGGCGAAGATGTCCACGGCGCTTTCACGCACCTTTTCGATGTTCTGCACGAGCACTTTGCGCACGTCCATCGGAAGGCGGATCTCGCCCACTCCTGAAAGCGGCACCTTCCGCAGCACATCGCCGATCAAACCCTGTGCGCCTCTGCGGATTCCCTTGCGCGCCATTACTTCTTCCCTTTTCCGGCCTTGCCGGATTTCTTGGCCTTGGACTTGGCCCGGTCTTCGAAAGCTTTCATCATCGCCGGAAGCTGGGTGCTGGTAAGGGTGTTCACGATGGCCTTGGGCACCAGGAGAGGAAAGCCGACATCGACGGTATAGGTGGCCTCCACTTTATTGTCGCCCTTGGCTTTGAGATCCCAGCCGCCATTGTTGAACTTGAAGAACTCGCCCTCGATCATCTCCCACTTGAGGCCCTTCTTGGGGCTTTCGGTGTGCTTGAGGGAGTAGCGGACGGTCTTTCCGAGCATGCTTACGGTGTAGTTGGCGTAGACGTCTTTCCCGTCCCGCTTGGTCACCTCGAGGCTCTCGAGACCTTCCACGAAGTCCACGTAGCCTTCGTAGTCGGTGATCACATCCCAAAGGGCGTCCAGGGAAACGTCGAATACGGTAGTGTGGTTCGCTCCGGCCATGATGATCCTTTCTGTTCTTTCGTATTTGGCTTCAGACGAGGCGTCCGCCTGAACGTATCCGTGAGGCGTACGCTAGTACGCTGGAACGGGACGAGAAGGAGGCAACGAAGTATGAAGCCAAATACGGAAGAGCATGCCTAGTATACCGGCTTTTTATCGAAACGGTGAGTGGCGTGGATTTCGCGCACGGTTCCGGTTTCCGAGCGCATCACAATGGAATGCGTTTCGGCGCCACCGGGGGTGAATTTCACCCCATTCAGGAAGTTGCCCTGAGTCACGCCCGTGGCACAGAACATTACATTGCCTTTGGCCATCTCTTCCATCGTCCATACCTTGTGGACGTCTGATATGCCCATCTTTTTGGCGCGCGTGATTTCATTGTCGTTCCTCGGCCTGAGGCGGCCCTGCATATTTCCGCCAATGCAGCGAAGCGCGGCTGCGGCGATTACACCTTCCGGCGCACCGCCCGTTCCCATCAAAACGTCCACACCGGAATGAGGCATGGCGGCCGAGATTGCGGCGGAAACGTCGCCGTCACCGATCAGCTGGATGCGCGCGCCTGCCCTGCGCACTTCCGCAATCAAGTCGGCGTGGCGGGGCCGGTCCAGAATCACCACCGTCAGGCTTTCCACCGAAGTCTTCTTGGCCTTGGCGATTTCCTTCAAATTCTGTGTGGCCGGCATCGAAAGATCGATGGCGGAAGCCGCCTCCGGACCCACGGCGATCTTTTCCATGTAGGTATCGGGAGCGTGGAGGAAGTTGCCGTCGTCGGCGATGGCGATCACGGAGATGGAGTTGTTCCCACCATTAGCGCAGATCGTGGTGCCCTCAAGCGGATCAAGGGCAAGATCGAGCCGAGTGCCCTTTCCCGTTCCCACCTTCTCGCCGATATAGAGCATGGGAGCTTCGTCGCGCTCGCCCTCACCGATCACCACCCGGCCGTCGAATTCGATCGAATTGAACATTTTGCGCATGGCCGTTACAGCCGCCTGGTCCGCCTGCTTTTCGTCGCCCCGGCCCATGAGACGCGCGCTTTCGATCGCAGCCATCTCGGTTACGCGAACGAACTCCATCGCGTAGTTTCTATCCATAACGCCCTCGCCCCTTTGCCCGGATTTCCCCGGGAAAACTCTACGTTTTTTCTTTTAAAAAACTGACCAGACGGTAGTCCAAGACGTCAGCATGCTCAAGCACTTTCCGGACACTCGCGCAGGTGCGGGGATCGGGAGTTACGTCTTTGTGCATTACTACTTTATCGCCTTCCAGCCGCTGCATTTCCCCCGTAGAAACGCCGAGGCTCTCGTCCCACTCCCAATACCTGCGCCCGAAGCAGAAAAGCGCACGGCTCAGCGCCCCCTGGGTGCCGTTCCAGAAAAAGAGGTCGGTGGCGGAATCGCCATGGTACCAGTTCGACATTCCACGGAGAAAGGCGTCCGGCGCACCCTTCTGATCCACCTTTTTGAGGGAGAATGCGACGTGAAGAGGATCGATAAAACCGACGATCCGTTCGCGTTGTTCGGCAGAAAGCTCGTCGAAAACAAAGCCAACACTCCAGGCGCTCACCCGCGTCACCCGCACTTTCACGAACATCGGATCGCCTTCGAGTTTGAGCTCGGCCGTGCACTGGTAGCCCTGGGGAAAAAGGAGCGCTTCGCCGTATTCGAGCAGGCTGATGCCCAGGCCCAGCGAAGATATGTCGCGCACCGCGAACACTTTTTCGCATTCCTCAAAAACAAACTTCATTTTCTCTTTGGGCAAAGGGTAACGGGGAACCACCCTCTGTTCTTCTGGACTGCTCATTTCGAAAATTTTATCAGAAAACCCGCCGCTAACAGTGTATTCTTGCGGTAGAGCATTTTGCGGTGAGTTAACCCCGTCCAAAGAGATGTTTAGCGCTATTCTCAGCCTTGGATTCCTGCTTCTCTTCGCCGACTTCGCTTCGGCGAACTTCAAGCGGCTCGCACCCTTGCTCGAAGCCTGGGAACAAAGCCGCTCGTCCCAGGGCACGGTAGCGGAAGGAAACACCCTTCCCTGGATTGGTGGATGGGAGAAACTGGCAGCCATCGTTTGGGCATTCGCTCTGCTGATCCCCCTGCTAGCCTTTGCGCTCGGCTGCTACATCTTTCTGAAGAACAACGTGCAGGCAGGCAACTTCATCATCGGCTCGGCCGTGGGCACGAACATCATCGGTATGAGCCTCGTGTTCAGTCTCGTGCTGCTTTCCGGCCCACTCACCTTCTTCCGAGTGCGTACCGTGACCAGTCCCGTGTTCGTGCTGCTCGCCACGGTGGTGTTCACCTATGCCTGCCTCAACGGAGTCATCTCATTCTGGGAGGGGCTCATCCTCCTGTTGCTGGCCGTCGCGTACGGGATCTATTTCCGCCGTTTCTCGAGTGAATGGAAGCATTACGAACGCACTTTTGCGGGAAAGGGCCGCTCGATGCTCGAGGCCACCGAAGGCATTCTGCCCGTGGTCGCGCTCATCTGTATGGGCATCGGTTTTTTCTTGCTGGCTGTGCTCGTGAGCTATCCTTTTGTGCAAGAGCTCAGCCGCCAGGCGGAAAGCACGGATATGGGATCCTTCCGCGTGGGAGCGCATGTGGTGGCCTTCGCCGTTTCGCTGCCTTGGCTGATCCGCTGCGTGCTCCACGTTCGCTCGGGCCCGAGCTCGAAAGCGATCACCATCACCAGCATCAGTCATGCCTGCCTGCTGAACATGCTGTTGCTGCCCGCGTTCGCCGCCTTGATCGGGGTGCGCGACCTTGCTCCGGAGCTCCTTTCGGTTCATTTACCTGCTTTGTTGTTTCTAACTGGAGTGTTCGTATCCGCGCTGCTGATTGAAAAGGAGAAGGGCGGAAAGCTGCCCTATTTCCTTATCGCAGCCTATCTGGTGTACACTGCAGCTGGACTCCTCTGAATGACGGACAAAGACAGCAACCATCCAGCCACCGACGCCCTGACCTTCGATACGGCACCGAACCGGCTCACACTTCTGCGCATTATCGCCGTTCCCGCCGTAGTCTATTTTCTCGCCTTACGCAGCCCCGCCGGCGACATCACCGCCTGTGTGCTCTTCTCGCTCGCCGCGATCACCGACTATTTCGACGGATATCTCGCCCGCGCCTATAAGGCCGTGACCATTTACGGCAAGCTGATGGATCCGCTGGCCGACAAATTCCTCGTGGTCGCGACCCTCATCATGCTCCAGCACCTGGGCCGCATCGACCCCTACGTGGTGATGGTGCTGATCTGCCGGGAAATGGGCATCACCTCCCTGCGCGCGCTCGCCAGCGCCGAAGGCGTGATCATCGCCGCCGGCTCGGGTGGCAAGTGGAAGGCAGCGCTACAGATGGTCGGCATTCCTTTCCTCTGCGTGGACATCAGCCTCTTCGGGATCGTGGGCAGCAAAGTAGTCGGTATCGTATTGATTTACATCTCGATTTTCCTTTCGTTGACCAGCGCGTTAACCTACGTGCTCGACTTCTTCCGCGGGCTACGCGAAAAGATCCGCTCCAAACAGAAGCCTTGACGGATACCCTGTGGATTTCGTAGAACAAAACCTCGGTTAAGCGGGTGTAGCTCAGTTGGCTTAGAGCGCGTCCTTGCCAAGGACGAGGTCGCCAGTTCGAACCTGGTCTCCCGCTCCAATTTAAAAAACCAAACTCCTTCAGGGAGTTTGGTTTTTTGTTTATCGACAGCTACCCAAGAATCTCAATTCACCACATAAACAACAGACGTTGTCCCAATCACCTTCGTTCCCAATTTATTGGTCACATTGCTCGATACAGTGAAAGTACAGGGCGTGCCACTCGCGACAGTAAACGCGCTCGGAAGAGTGATGCTTACCACCCCGGAATCTTGCCCGGCCGCCACGGAAGCCGCAGCGATCGACGTATAGCCATTGCAGGCGAAGGTATAAGAACTCACGGCCGAAGCCACGATCGGGTTCACCGCCTGGGTGAAGTTGATGACGATGGTGGAGGGAACGCCTGCCACAACACCCGGGGTCGGGCTGAAGCTCGAAATATAAAACACGCTCGTGTCGACTGCGGTACTGGTCGACTGCTTGGCCTTGCCCAAACCAGTTCCGCATCCGGCGAGGATAAGAGAGCTAAAAAAGATGAGGCAAAGCCGATGCAAAAGAAATCCCCCGTATTCCTGATCGGCCTCCCGGTAGAGACACTTGATCGGAACAAGGGGAATTACACGGAACCGTTACTGGCAAAGATCGACGCTAGCGTCCTTGGGAAAAGTGATCCAGCTGCATGGTCCAGCCCTCACCCGAAACCTTGATCAAGCCAAAGGGAACCACTCCCATATTGTAGAATTCACCTTCGTCATTGGAAAAGCGGCAGGTCAGAAATTGCCCCGCATTTACGGTCACCGCCTCGAGAGTGCCTCCCTGCCCGGCACAGTCCGCGAGCATGTGTTCCTGCTCCTGCTTGCTCATAAATTCGTCCGCGCTCACCCAGCTCTCTTCGGTGGTGGGCCTGGACCCTTCTTGCTTGTAGATTTCCAGCTTTTTAAATTTATTTGCGGCCGCATCAAAATCTATGAGCTCGATCCTTTTCTCAAACTGCACTTCTTGCCCCATGATCACGGCAGTTCCCGAATAGTCCGCAACGTCTCCTATTCCGGGATAGGCAAAGGCGTGACCGCAAAATAAGAGAGATAGTAAGCAGATCGTGGATTTCATCACTAAACCTCGGGCAAATTTGAATGATTGAATGTCAGCAAAAAAATTCTATCGAGCAGCGAACGGTTTTGCAAACCGCCTTTCCTGCCCTAGAATAGCCATGCAAAGGAAGCCCATTTGAAACTCGGCCTCGAACTTTTTCTCCAGGACAAAAAGCTGCTCAAACAGCTCAAAGGCAAGCGTGTTGGCCTCGTTTGCCATCCGGCTTCGGTAAATCAAAAATTAGAACACAGCTTCGACCTCCTCCACGAAAAGCTCGGCCTCGCCTCGGCCTTCGGTCCCCAGCACGGCGCAAAGGGCGATAAGCAAGACAACATGGTGGAGACCGACGACATCACCGATCCCCGGACGGGCATCCCGATCTTCTCCCTCTACGGCAAAGTACGCCGCCCGACGAGCGAGATGATGAACAGCTTCGACGTGCTGATCTTCGACCTTCAGGATCTCGGCTGCCGCATCTATACCTTCATGACCACCCTCCTCTACGTGATGGAAGAGTGCGCGAAGAACGGGAAGAAGTTCTTCGTGCTCGACCGTCCCAACCCCGTGGGCCGCATGGTCGAAGGCTTCCGCCTCGAGCCCGGCTGGGAATCTTTCGTGGGCGCCTCACCCATGCCGATGGCCCATGGCCTCACCGTGGGTGAAATGGCGCTTTATTTCAAATCGCAGTTCGACCTGAACCTCGATCTGCGGATCGTGAAGATGCAGGGCTACAGCCCTGCGAAAAAGCCGGGCTTCGGCTGGCCAGTAGACTTGCCCTGGATCAATCCCTCTCCCAACGCCGCTAGCCTCAATATGGCCCGGGCCTATCCCGGCACGGTACTGATCGAAGGCACGAATCTTAGCGAAGGCAGAGGCACCACCCGCGCTCTGGAGTTAGTCGGCGCAGCCGACGCGGACTTTGGCAAGGTGCTCGCTCTGATGAAAAAGAAAGCGCCCCAGTGGTTCAAGGGCGTGCTGGTGCGTGAATGCCACTTCGAGCCCACCTTCCATAAGTTCCAGGGCCAGCTCTGCCACGGCATAATGGTGCATACGGATTTTCCCGGCTACAAGCCCGAACAGTTCAAGCCCTTCCGCTTCGTGGCCCTGATGCTCAAATGCCTGCGCGAGCTCTATCCCACTTATCCCATCTACCGCGACTTCGCGTACGAATACGTGATGGATAAATTGGCTTTCAACGTGATCAACGGCGGCCCGAAATTGAAAGACTGGATCGAGAATCCTTCGGCCGGCCCCAAGGACCTCGACAAAGCCCTGCGCCAGGACGAGCAGAGCTGGATCAAAGAGACGAAAAAATTCCGGATTTACAAATGAGCGGAGGAAGAAAGATGAAAATCATTAAGTGGATCTCAGTGGGCGCCCTGTTCATCGGATTTCAGGCCATGGCCGCCGACTGCCCCGACTTCAACGGCCGCTATTTCTATAGCGATGAAAATGTGTATATCGGCATCGACATCGCCCAGACCGCTTGCGAGAAGATGACGGAAGTGCACGACATCGACGGCAGCTTCACGGCAACCTACGAGCATGCCTTCGATGGAGTGAAGCACCTCGTAGAAGATACCGGCGATTTCCAGGCCTACGAGACAGCTAAAATGGAACAGGATCGGATGACGATTCTCGAAGAACGCCACGGCACGAGCGAGGTTACCGGCGAACCCTGGACGCACTTTCTCACGATCGAGATGATGTTCAGCGAAGACGGCATGCTCGTAATCAAGCGCGAGAATCGCGATGAGGATGGCCGGCTGATCGACTCACGCAAGAGCGAGTACAAGCGGAAGTAAGCTAATATCCCAGCGCCCTGAACCCGATGTAAGCCAGAGCCGGCAGCCCCTGGATCAGAGCGGGCGTGCGGTAGTTTTTGCCGGAGAAAAATAGCACCATGCCCGCGCAAAGCACGCTCAGGATGCCGAAGTCGGTGAGCATATTCCCTTCCGCTTCCCGGCCGGAACGGGCGAGCGCCAGGCCGATCATGATCTCTGTCGATAGAAAGAGATTGTAAAAGCCCTGGTTGAAGGCGAAGCCGCGATTCACCTGGGCGTCTGCCGCGCTCACGCGGAACGCCTTGTTCGTGCGTGGGCGTCCCCAGGCCACTGACTCTAAATAAAAAATATAAACATGAATGGTTGCAACCACGAAGGCGAAGATCGTAGCCATAGTCCCTCCTGCGCCATTCGCCATTGTAGGCCTTTAGCGGGAAAGCTCAAGAAGCGAGCAGCACCAGTGTAATCCCGATGACGAGATCGGCCGTCAGGTGGGTAAGGTAGGGCGCCAGCATCCCGCCCGTGCGACGACGCAGCATGCCTAGCATGCAGGCATAGCCAAAGGTCATCAAATATCCCATTCGTCCGTTGGGAAAGCCGGAATGGAAGTGCGCTGCAGCGAAAGCCGATGCTTGCACCCCGATAACCAGCCAGAGCCGGTCTTTGAAGCGTTTTTCCAACGCATCCTGCATCACGCCCCGGTACACCGCTTCCTCCGCCGCGGCATTCACCAGGGCGAAACCCGGCACGACTACCAGCAATGTGAACCAGCGCGGAACGCTCTTGAGCGAGCTCACCATCGAGCTCCCGATGCCGAGGTAGTCGGTCCAGAGGGCCCAGAGCACAAGCACGAGAGCCGAGGCAAGGCTCACGAGTAGAATGAGAGAGATCGTCACCTCGTCCAAGCGCCCCCTCTTCAGCCAGGAAAAACATCCCTTCCGCCTGAAAATCAATGTGCAGGTGATCCAGGTGAGAATCAGAGGCACGAAAAAGGGAACTGCGGGCAGATCCCATGCCCAGTCCGGGTAGAGAACACCCGCGGGAAATAGGAAGACGAGGAGAAATGCGCAGGGGGCCAGATCCCAGGCGCGCCGGTGCAGAACGGCGCCCAGAAAAATCACGGAAAGCCAGCGAACCGGAGCGTCGCTCTCAATCACAACGTCCATGCTGATCGCCAGCAGCACCGTGACGAGCAGCCAGCTCAGCAGCTCGTCTGTAACAATTCCTGTCTTTCGCCTGGGCATCAGGAATTATCTTAGCGGAATTCTCCGGCGACGCCGAGCCTCCATGCGCCAATCTGCTTGACCATCGCCAGGGGCGGCGGCATCCTTTCTGGAATCAAGAAAGGAACTCTCCCATGAAAAAATCCCTGATCGCTTTCGCACTGGCTCTAACTCTTCCCTTCTCCGTACTGGCAGCAAAAGGCAAAGGAGACACCTTCAAGGTGAGCACCGCCGACTCCGTGGCGAAATGGGAGGGAAAGAAAATCGGTGGCGCCCACCAAGGGGAGCTCAAATTCAAAGGCGGCGAACTCATGGTAGATAAGGGCGCGCTTGTCGGGGGCAAAGTGGAGATCGATATGACCTCCCTCAAAAATACCGACCTCACCGACGGCGAATATAACGCCAAGCTTGTGAACCACCTTAAAAGCGACGACTTCTTCTCCGTGGAGAAGCATCCCACCGCCACCCTCAAGATCACCAAGGTAGAGAAAAAGGGCGGCAAAACCATGGTGACCGGCGATCTGACGATCAAAGGGATGACCCATCCGGTGACCTTCCCCGCGGAAGTGAGCGTGGATAAGGGGCAAGTGAAGGCCAAGGGCGAAATGACTGTGGACCGCACCCTCTACGACATCCGCTTCCGCTCGGCGAAATTCTTCGAGAATCTCGGCGACAAGGTCATTAAAGATAACTTCACCGTGATGGTGGACTTAACGGCGAGTAAATAAGTCGGATATAAACACCCCGTCGATCTACCTGCTGGCGGAAATTTTCCGCCGCGGTCGATTGACGCGGGTTGTAAATACTAGATATGATAGCTCTAATGCACCGCAAGGGCATTTGGGGGCTGTTGTTTGAATCGTCAGGTCATTTCCATGTTGGGTCTCTTTTCACTTTCTCTTTGGCTCGCGCTCGCGCCTCCGCCCAGCGACCTCCATTCTTCTGATGAAAAAACCAACCTCGTCTTACCTGCTTCCTTGTTGGAAAGCCGGCTATCGCTCTGCCATGCCAGCAATTCCCAGCAGCGCGGCTGCTCGGCAGCGCTGACGTTTCTAGAAGAACTCGCACATCCTTCTCTGCCGCCTTCCGAGATCTCCCGCTCGGGTGATCCGGAAAGGGAATTCGCGCGGCTGAAACAGCGACTTCAGAACGCGAAAGTTCCCGAGGGCGAATGGGTTTCGGGCGCCTTCAACGCCTGGCTCAACGCACTCGACCCCCACGCCAAGCTGGTGAGCGCCGTCGACGCCGACCGCCGCGCAAGTGCGGAGAAGATTCTCGTGCAAGGCGCGGGTGCCAAGCTGCGCTTCCACCATGGAAGAGTTTACGTGGGCTACAGCATGGAAGGCTCCGCCGCGGAATCCATCGGGCTCCGTCCCGGCGACCGCATTCTCGCGCTCAACGGCAAGGAGCTCGAACGCCTCAACGATCCGGCCCGACGCCGCTGGCTGAGCGAGACGGTTTCTCCCTATCGCATCCGCATCGAACGCGAAGGCCGGCAGAAGAGCATGGAGATCGTCGAAAAGCGCTACTTCCTGGCGAACGTGGAAAGCCGGCTGCGCGAGGATACAAAAGAAGGTCTGCTGCGCGTGCGCTCCTTCGACAAAGACAATACCTGCGCCGAGCTGCGTACCGCCCTCAAATCTGCGCTGGTAGCCGGCGCGACGAGCCTGCGTCTCGACCTGAGCGACAATCCCGGAGGTCTCGTGCGCGAGGCCCAATGCGTGGCAGGACTATTCCTGGGACCCGGAAAGACCTTCGCCCGCCTGAAGCGTGTCGAAGATTCCGCCACGAAAGAGCTGATCCCGGCCGTGATCGCCGGCGGAAGCCTGGGCGGAAGCGAAGAAACAGTGCTGAATACGGAAGGAAAAGCGGCCACGACCCTCCCTCTCGTCGTGGAGATCAATCAGAACACAGCCAGCGCCGCAGAAATGCTGGCGGCGTCTCTCCAGGACAACCAACGCGCGCGGATCGCGGGCACCCGCTCCTTTGGAAAAGGTTCGATGCAAAGCGTTTTCCATCCCTGGAGCGACGAGAAGCTCTACCTCACCCGCACCACCCATGCGATTTTCCGGCCGTCGGGAAAAGCGCTGCAGTTCGAGGGCGTACAGCCCGATCTCGCTTCGCGTAAGGTCGAGGGCGAAAATTTTCCTCGCGAACGCGAGCTGACGCTCTGAATTAGCCCCTTGCCTTGCCGCCCTAATTCGGGGAAAGTGGAACCCTCGCAAGAAAGGGGCGTTCTATGTTGGGCATCAATCTCGAGGGAAAACTCGCGCTCGTGGCCGGAGTGGCTGACGACCAAGGCTACGGCTGGGCAATCTGCAAAGCGCTCAAAAAAGCCGGCGCAAAAGTGATCATCACCACTTGGCCCCCCGCCCTTAACATCCTGCGCATGAGCCTCGACCGCGGAAAGCTCGACACCGACCTCGGCGACGGCACGCAGCTCACCTTTGAAAAGGTGTATCCGCTCGACGCTGTGTTCGATCAGATGAGCGATGTTCCCGCTGACATTAAAACCAACAAGCGCTACCAGGACCTCGGCGACTACACCATGCAGGGACTGCGCGATGCCATCGAGAAAGATTTCGGCGCCGGCAAGCTCGGAATCGTGGTGCACTCACTCGCCAACGGACCCGAGGTGCAGAAGGCTCTGATCGACACCTCTCGTGCCGGCTATCTCGCGGCGAACTCCGCCAGCGCCTACTCCTTCGTAAGCATGGTGAGCCACCTGGCTCCCCTGATGCAAAAAAACGGAAGTTTCGTGTCGATGTCCTATATGGCCGCCGAAAAGGTGATCCCCGGCTACGGAGGCGGAATGAGTTCGGCCAAGGCCGCGCTCGAGGCTGACACCCGCGTGCTGGCCTTCGAAGCGGGCCGCCGCCACGGCCACCGCGTGAATGCGATCAGCGCCGGCGCTCTCGCCTCGCGAGCCGCCAAAGCCATTGGCATCATTCAGAACATGATCGAATATACGGAGCAGAACGCGCCCCTGCAGGATTCGCTCACGGCGGAAGACGTGGGAAATACCGCTGCCTTTCTTTGCTCCGGGCTGGCCGCAGGAATCACCGGTTCCGTGGTCTATGTGGACAAAGGAATTCACGCGATGGGTATCGCCGTGCCCGCCTCGTATAACGTGAACGCCTAGTTGAATATAAACGCGATCTAAAGGCCCACATTCCGCCTGGATACAGGCAATTCACTGAATTTATTGTCTTTTTGCCGAATTTTCTAAAGACTTACACCGCTTCCGCCGTTGGTTAAAGGTACAACCGCGGAGGAATTCATGTCGAAAAAGAAGAATAAGTTCGATCTCACCCATCTCGTGCACGATGGAGTGGTGAAAGAGGGAGAAACTCTCTACTTCGTAAGCGATCCCAAGCAGACTTGTGTGGTAAAAAAGATGCCGAACCATGAGTTCAAGGTCGAGTACAAGACCGAGACCATGACCATCCACGCGATGGCCGTCAAATGGCTGGGGCAAGAGCCGCCGGACCATGCCTGCCGCTGGCTGAGAAACAATGGCGGGAAGACCCTGTACGAACTGTGGCAAAGTACCCTGATCGAGGAAGCAGCTTAAGCAGCCAGGAAAAAAAGCGTGGCCCTACGCACAGGCCTTCGGTCTGGGCGGGGGCCATCTCTATTTTGCTTCTTCTACTGATCATTTCCATTCGCTTGATCGGCGACAATCTTTACGACTACCCTGAAAATCCCGCCCTCCCCCAGATTTCCAAAGAGACGGTGATCGTGTGCCTCGCAGGCGGCAAGCACCGGATCGAAGCGGCCTACGCGCTCTTCGCCGATGGCGTGGGCAGCCACCTCTTTGTGGTGGGCGCAGGAAAGAAGGCCACGGCCCAGGGACTTGCCCGCCTTCAAGGCGCAGAGGTGGCGCAAAAAATCCCCTGGGACCGGTTTGATAGAATCGAAGTGGAGACGGAGTCAAAAAATACGA
>DATBTF010000193.1:0-41778 GCA_036559405.1 Bdellovibrionota bacterium | reverse complement strand
CCCGGAGCAGGCGGGCCCGCTCATGGATCGAGCGCACATAAGGCTCGAGGGCGCCCAATTCATACCTTCCGGAATTCAGCCGGCGGCGCAGAGCCGTGGGGCCTAGGTTGTAGGCAGCCAGGTAGTGCAGCGAATGGCCGAACTGGCGGCGTAGCTGAGCCAGGTAGGCAACGCCCACGCGCAGATTCACGGAGGGATCGCTCAGGTCTTCGGCGGAATGGTAGGAGCGGATGTGGTAGCGCTTGGCCACTTCAGCGGCAGTGCCGGGCAGGAGCTGCATCAGCCCGATGGCTCCGGCCTTGGACTTCACGGCAAAGCGATAGCTCGATTCCATCTCGATTACGGCGAGAATGAGGGCAGGGGAGAGCTGGTGGCGCTCACCAAGCTCAAACACCAGTTTGCCGAGGCGGTAGGCCTGGGGCTTGTGGCCGGCAGGCAGATGCTGCTCGATTCGTTCCACGATCTCCGCCAGGGTGAGGTCGCCTTGGGTATCTTCCAGGGGAATGATCTCGCTCTGGGGAACGAGGCCGGCTTCAGGGGAATGGCTGAGAAGGAGAAGGACACCCGCCAGTAGCGCTAAGGCTGATAGGGGGGCCTGGCGGGCTCCCACAGGACGATCCGCGGGGGGGCCGCTGATCGTATACAGATAAGGTAGAACCGAATTCATCGCTTGCATGCGATATCCTTTCTCAAGGGGGCCATCCTGGCCTCACCCCTAAGATCGCAGGAACGGTGCCAAGTGGGGGCACTCAACTGTCTGGATTCCCGCGGCAATTTCCGTATCGGGGCGGAGACAGGGGGAAAAAGGCTGGCGATTTTCTGTGCGGGTGTTAGGAAGTTCGACAGCGGGCTCCCGGGGGAGCCTCCTAAGTGAAGAGTTCAGTAAAAATTGTTTATGCTGCTGCTAGGCTTTGTCTACGCGCGCCACGACTACGGTCACGTTGTCGTCTCCGCCATTGGCGTTGGCCGCTTCGATCAGGGATTCTACGAGTGGAGTAAGGTCTTCGGTGTCCCAGCCCTTCTCATCAATGAGCCGGATGATTTCGCCATCGTCCACCATGCCGGATAGGCCGTCGGAACAGGCCAGATAGAGCTCTCCCGGTCCCACTTCTTTCTCGTAAATATCCACCAGCACCGAGCTTTCGAAACCCACCGAGCGGGTGATCACGTTGCGGGAACGGTCGCGCTTCATCTGCTCGCGCGTGATGATGCCGGCCTTCAGCTTCTCGTTCACCAGGCTGTGGTCTTTGGTGATCTGCCAAAGCTGCTGCTTGCGGGCCATATACACCCGGCTGTCGCCCACGTGTCCGACGAACATCCTGCCGGTGTGGAAGTACATCGTGACCACCGTGGTGCCCATGCCCGCGAGGTTTTTATTTTTTTCCGCGGTGCTATGCACGGCGGTATTGGCCCGGTGGATGGCGCCCATCAGTAGGTCGCCTGGTTCCGCGCTCAGGTGCGAAGCTTTGTCTGTGAGAATGCTCTGGACCACCGTTTCCACAGTGAGCTTGGAGGCGGTTTCTCCCCCGGCGTGGCCGCCCATGCCGTCGGCCACGACGAAAAGCCGACTGCCCGTCTCCATCAGGAAGGAATCCTGGTTGACCTTCCGCTTGCGTCCGATATTGGTAACCCCGGCCGAGACAATCTTCATGGATATCAATAGGCTAACAAAGCGAGTAGGGAAGTCAAAGAAAAGGGAGGAAGGCCTACCCGCTGGCGTGTTTCCTGACCTGAAGGCTGGGGCTTTGCATAAATAAAAAAAATTTATTTCAGAGCGTTATAAGAAGTGTTTGCAAAGATTATTTGCGGAAACGTGGGGGAATAGGAAGAATTGAGCAAAGAGTACCCACCCCTAAGGAGAAGAATATGAAATTTTCACTCTCTTTGCTGTCCTTGCTGTTCCTTGTGGCTTGGGGCCAGCCGGCCTCCGCAAACGCCAACCATTACCCCAGTGCCCTGGCTCCCCAGCCTCCCCCCACGGTGGCTCCGTGTATCAACCTGAAGCAGATGCATGCCGATGGCAGCGAAGCCGTGAAAAGCACCTGCGAGCCTTCCCGGGCCGGGCAGAATATGGTGTTCGACTTCTTTGCCACCTGGTGCCATTACTGCGTTTCCGATCTGCCGAAGTTCCGCGCCCTGGCGGATGAATTCAAAGGCAAGGCTGAGTTCCGCCTGATCGGCGAGGACGAGAAAGAGCAAGTGCTCCGCGACTTTTTCAAGAAAAATGACTTCACCAACTTCGCCGTGGCCTTCGATGGCAAAGGTGATGCAATGGACGGCTTCCACGTGCGTGGCACTCCCACGATCATCGTGATCGGCCCCGACAAGAAGATTAAGCTCTTCCACCTCGGAACGATTGAGACGCCGGAAGAGTTGGCTGCGATCCGGGCCGCCATCGTGAGTCAGTAATGGCCAAACACGTTCTTTGGATAGGGCTCGGTTTGCTGCTTGCGGGCTGTGCTTCCCTGGAGAGCGTGGACCGTTCCTACGTGAACCAGCCGGCGATGGAGCTGCGGGATGGGAACATCCTCGGCGCGCCCTCGCCGGCCTCCGGACTTAGAAATATGAAAAAAGCGGGAGGAGGGGAGAGCTGCAGCGTATGCGCCAAATAGCTCTGGCCTCTTTGCTGCTTTCCTCTTCCGCCTGGGCGCTTCCCGCCCAGGTGGAGAGCCAGATCTCCGCCACCTCCACCTCCGGTGCGGCCGCCGTGGATTTTCGCGGCACGAGCCCCCAGGTGAGCAACTACAGCAGCACGATCAGCGGCCGCAGCCCGGGACTGTGGAACGACTCCCTGATCGCCAGCGTTTCCTTGACCACGGCCAAAAACGATTACTCCACCACAAGCCTCACCAATGAGGAGGGGCAGTCGACTCCGCTTTCCGACCGCTTCCATGGGGCGGAAACTTCCGCGGAATTCGGCCTGGAGTGGAAGGGCGGCGCGCATACGGCCTCCCTCTCGTACGGGCAGATGCTCACCCAGGCGAGCCCTTATCCCTACCGCGCGGTTTCCGCCGGTTATAATGTCGGCTTTTTCTCGAATGCCACTGTGCTCGGCACTAATCTGAGCTGGGCCCGGCAGGAGCAGCCGCTGAGTTTTCATACGGATGCGCGGGATTTGCGTATTCGCGCCAAGCCTTTGGCTTTGCGGAGTGAGCGCGCCGAGCTTTGGCTGGAGCAGGTGCTCACGGAGCGCTGGAAAATGCAGGTGAAGGGAATTGCCGGGCAGCGGATCGAGGACCGTCCGCTGCACCTCGGGGGTGAGCTGCGCAACGCTTATGCGCTGACGGACCGTTTGTCCGCCCGGCTCGACACCGGACTTCTGCGCGAGCGCCGGGGCGAGGCGCTGAAAGACGAAAAGGGATATTTTACGACCTACTGGGGCGAACTTCAGGCGACCTATGAGGTGATCTACGATCTCCTGCTCACAGCCTCGGCCGGCACCACGGTGGAACGCGAAGAAGTTCCCTGGAGCGGCGCCCAAAACCAGGTGGGCACGGATACCTATGGGCTGAAGGCCAGCTACCGCGGGCGCTCCTGGACCGTGAACCTTTCCGGAAAAATCAGCCGCTCGAATACCTCGTATCGCTCCCGCGGCATTCAGGGAGGTTTCGTATGGGAAATCTGAGATTTGTTGCCTTGATTTTGTTCCCGTTTGTTTTCAGCGCCTGTGGCTCGGGCCTTGCCACCTCCTATGGGGAAGAGAAGGAAAGAGCGCGCGCCAGCTCGCTCGCGGGCGTGATCGATTTCGCCGACGGCAGCCAAATGAATCTGGGGCAGCAGACCGATCCGGTGGTGCTGATGTTCGCCACCTATACCTGCATCTCGTGTAAGGAAGAGGCCTTTAAAATGGTGGAGTTCTTCCGAAGTAAAGGCGGACTGCCGGCGAATGCGAAGATCGTGACCGTGCTTGCGGGCAGTGGCTTCAGCTCCGCGGAGAAATGGAAAAACAAAGTTTGCGAGGACGAGAGCACTCCTTGCGTAACCTGGCCGGTGGGCGTGAACGACGACAATTCGCTTTTCAATACCTATTGCCCCGATCACCTCACTCCTTGTGTGCTGACCCATAATTTAAGCCGTGCACCCACGCTCATCCAGCGCACGGGCCATGTGGCGATTGAAGATTTGGAAAAGGAGACGGGACCATGGCTGTATTGAGGACATTTCTGTTTCTGGTGATGGCTCTTTTGCTCACGGCGCGTTCCGCCTTCGCCCTTTCGATTCCAGCCGAGAGCCTTCAAAAGCTCGTGAAGATGGACGGCAGCTCCTTCGCCCTTGAGAAGCGCAAGGCCGTTCTCTACTTCTGGGCCTCCTGGTGCCCGAGCTGCCGGCAAAAGCTGGGCAAGGGTTTCCCGGAAATTGACCGAACCAAGGCGGCCTTTCTTGCCGTGAATACGGACGCGGACCTTTCCCGCGCCAAGCACCTTCTGGAGCGCGAAAAGTACTCCGTGGATATCGTGCGCGAGAGCGGGAAAGACATCGCCACCCAGCTCAAGGTGGTGAGCATGCCCACCTGGGTGGTGCTTTCCAAGGAAGAGGGCGGCTCCTGGAAGGTGGTCGACCAGGACACCGGGGAGAATATGGGCAAACTCCTTCAGGCTGTGGGTAAAGAATAACCTCCTAAAATTCAATCCCTTAACGGAGGGGGTAGGGTAAAAATACATACTGGACCAAATTAGAACGACATGAGAATTTTTCCCCCGGTGCTGTTCACTAACAACTATGGAGGTCTCTTATGTTGACTCTTCGATTGTCCGCCCTCTGTGCCCTCGCCACTCTGATCCTTACCGCCAGCCCGGCCGAAGCCGCAGGCAACCAGGCGGAAACCTGCTCCAAGCTCGAGAAAATGCTGCTGTCGGTACAGCTGCGTGCACCCAACATGGAATCGAGCCAGTATGAATACCTCAACGACAACCTGAAAGAGTCCTACGCCAGAATCTGCGACAGCAAAGATGCATTCTCGGCAGAAGACGCTGTGGTCGATGCCGTAGCCCGCCAGACCGTGCGCGCCACCTACCACGAAGGCGAGCCGATCGAAGTAGACGGCCGCTGGTATCTTCCCGACGGGAATGAGTTCGTGGAGCCATCCGAAAGTGAGTTCGAGAGAATGGTGATCGAAGCCCGCTCGAGCCGTGGCAGCCCGAAAGTTCTCGGCCTCTTTCTCCCCACCCACCGGAGCTGCGCACCTGGCTGCTCCTATGTGAGTTGGGGCATCTGGGGCGACAAAGCCCACCAGGCCCGCCGGTCCTGCCATAACTCGGGCCAGGCGATCGACATCCACGCCATCACCTGCGGCGGCAGAACCTATAAGGTCCTTTCTCCCCGCTTCGACCAATACGTGAGCTGCATGAGGTCGCGGATGGGCGCGATTTACCGGTCCAAAGACCACTTTGACCACGCCCACTTCCAGATCCCGGGCTGCAACAAGTGCCGCGGCCTCGGCTGCGGAACCTGAGCTGAACTTCAGCTAGGAAAAATAGCGGCTGGCTACCAGCCGCTATTTTTTTGCCCAGACGCAGGGCTTTCGCCGGTAGCGGATAAAGTCGCTATTAGGCCAGGGAGAAAAGCTGGCAATCCATCCTTGTGATTCAATGGCTTACCTGGTGGTCCCGATGTCCACACAAGCCTTTGACTTCCCTCATCTAAGAGCGAGATAATAGAAGTAGCAGGGGCAAACCCGGCCAACCCAGGGAAGAGGGGGCATTTCGTGGGAGCATCCAATAAAGATTTACTAGGATTTGTTGCAGGGCTTCAGAGCCCGAAAAATTTCCAGGACCTCCACTGGGAAGGAAAATTCTCCGACTACCTCGAGGTAGTGCGCGAGAAGCCGGACGTAGCGCGCAACGCGTTCCAGAGAATGTACGACATGATCGTGGGCTTCGGCACCACGCAGTTCATGGAGTACAAAAAAGAAGTCACGCACTACAAATTTTTCGAGGACCCTTTCGACAACGGCAAAGACGCCGTATTCGGTCTCGACGTGCACCTGATGAAGCTGGTGAACTTTCTCCGCTCCGCGGCTCTCGGCTACGGAACAGAGAAACGCGTTCTCCTCTTGCACGGTCCTGTGGGTTCGGCGAAGTCCACGATCGCGCGTTTGCTGAAAAAAGGCATCGAGCGCTACTCGTATACTCCCGATGGCGCGCTCTATACCTTCAAATTCATCGATGATCCCAAGCATGGCCTTGTAGGGCATACGGGCGAGATGCGCTCGCCCATGAACGAAGAGCCGCTGCTGCTTATTCCCGAGGCCGCCCGCAAGGCGTTCGAGGAAGAGATCGGCAAAGGCAAAGGCAACTACAAGATCCAGATCAAGGGCGAGCTCTCGCCCCCCATGCGGATGATCTTCCGCGAGCTGATGAACCGTTACAAGGGCGACTGGACCAAGGTGATGGATCACGTGAAGGTGATGCGTTTCACCCTCTCGGAAAAAGACCGGATCGGCATCGGTACCTTCCAGCCCAAAGACGAGAAGAACCAGGACTCCACCGAGCTCACTGGCGACATCAACTACCGCAAGATCGCCGAGTTCGGTTCCGACTCCGACCCGCGCGCCTTTAACTTCGATGGCGAGTTCCAGGTGGCCAACAGAGGCGTGATCGAGTTTGTGGAAGTGCTGAAGTTGGACGTAGCCTTCCTCTACGATCTCTTGGGAGCTTCCCAGGAGCACGTAGTGAAGCCCAAGAAGTTTGCCCAGACCTTCATCGACGAAGTGATCATCGGCCACACGAACGAGCCCGAGTTCCGCAAGCTCCAGAACAACGAGTTCATGGAAGCCTTGAGAGACCGCACTGTAAAGATTGATATTCCTTACATCACCAAGCTGCATGAAGAGATCCGCATTTACGAGAAGGACTTCGGCAAGGGCAAGGTGCAGGGAGTGTTCGTGGCGCCGCATACGGTGGAGATGGCCGCGATGTGGGCGATCCTCACGAGGCTTGAGCCGCCCAAGAAGAGCGATCTCTCCTTGATGCAGAAGCTCAAGCTCTATAACGGCAAGACGCTTTCCGGTTATACCGAAGACAACGTGAAGGAGCTCCGCAAGGAGGCCGTGCGCGAAGGTCTCGACGGGATCTCGCCCCGTTACATCCAGGACAAGATCTCCAATACGCTTGTGAAATACGGCCATATCGGCTGCGTGAACCCGTTCATGCTCTTCAACGAGATGGATTCGGGCCTGCGCCACCATACGCTGATCTCCTCCGAGGAGAAGCGTCGCGAGTACAAAGAGCTGCTCGCCGCCGTGAAGCAGGAGTACGAAGACATCATCAAAAACGAGGTGCAGCGGGCGATCTCGGCCGATGAGGGCGCGATCTCCAACCTCTGCGCTAACTACATCGATAACATCAAGGCGCATACCCAGCGCGAGAAGGTGCGGAATCGCTATACCGGCCAGCTCGAGCAGCCGGATGAACGCATGATGCGCTCGATTGAGGAGAAGATCGACATTCCGGAATCCCGGAAAGACGACTTCCGCCGCGAGATCATGAACTACATCGGTGCACTCGCCGTGGAACAAAAGCAGTTCGACTACAAGACGAACGAGCGTCTGCACCGCGCGCTGGAACTGAAACTCTTCGAGGACCAGAAGGACTCGATCAAGCTCTCGAGCCTGGTGAGCAACGTGGTCGACAAGAATATGCAGGAGAAGATCGATGTGGTGAAGACGCGCCTCATCCGCGACTTCGGCTACGACGAAATCTCCGCCACCGACATCCTGAACTACGTGGCTTCGATTTTCGCCCGGGGAGACACCAAGGAGAGAACCTAAGCTTCCTTAGGAAGGGGACGGCATGAGGGGTATCAGAATCAGCATCACCGCTCTCGCGTTCCTGCCGTTACTCGCCCTCGCCGAGCCCGAACGCCATATTCCAAAGGGCGAAGAGTATCCCGCCTATATCGAAAAGCTCTACAGCTCGCCCGTGGGTGAAGTGCAGTTCACCGAGGTGGGTAAGGGGCATTCCGGATTCCTGCGGAATTCGAAAGGCAATCTCATGTCTCTGCAAGACGTGCGCGGCTCTTCCGACTGCGACGACTGGTTCGCCTCGACCAAATGGACACCGCTGCCAGTGGGCTGCGAGTTCGTTTTCTACGATGAGTACGACGGGCGCTACCAGGCGGTGAGAAGCGAGGAGATGGAAGAGGCCACTATATTCCAGACGACCCACGGGAAGATGCGTGGGTGGAGAACGAGCGCCAGTGGCGCGAGCGGGGGACCGCATGTCTCTCTTTAACATCCAGCGCGACCACGCCCGCTTCAAGAACATCATCAAGGGCAAGATCAAGCAGGATCTGAAAAAGTACATCAGCAACGGCGACATGATCGTGCGCAAGGGGAAGGACACCGTTTCCATCCCCATGCCGCAGATCGATATCCCGCGCTTTAAATTTGGTAGCAATGAAGGTGGCGTGGGCCAGGGCGAAGGCAATCCCGGCGACGAGGTGGACCAGAACGGCCAGGCCCAGCAAGGCAAGGGCGGCGGTCAGGCCGGCGATCAGGCGGGAGAACATAGTTTAGAAGTCGACTTGACCTTGCAGGAGCTGGCGGAGATTCTCGCCGACGAGCTCGAGCTTCCGCGCATCGAGGCGAAGGGCAAAGAGATCCTGGAGAAAGACAAAGACCGCTATACGGGCATCGCCCACCAAGGTCCGAACTCCCTGCGCAATTTCAAAAGATCGTTTCAGGAAGCATTAAAGAGGCAAATCGCCTCCGGGAATTACGATCCTGAGAACCCGCTCATCGTGCCGATCCGCCGCGATATGCGCTATCGCTCCTGGAAAACCACCCAGGAGTTCGACGCCAATGCCGTGATCATCTATATGATGGACGTCTCCGGATCGATGGGCGACGAACAGAAAGAGATCGTGCGCACCGAGAGCTTCTGGATCGATACCTGGCTGCGCTCGCAGTACAAAGGGCTCGAGACGCGCTATATTATCCACGATACCGTGGCCCGCGAAGTGGACGAAAAAACCTTCTATTCCACCCGCGAGAGCGGCGGCACCTTGATTTCTTCTGCCTATAAACTTTGCATGAAAATGATTGAGACGGAGTATCCGCCCGAGCAGTGGAATATCTATCCTTTCCATTTCTCCGACGGCGACAACTGGAGCGGTGAGGATACGAAATTGTGTTTCGACATTCTCAACAGCCAGCTTTTTCCCAAGATCAATATGTTCTGCTACGGGCAGGTGGAGAGCCGCTACGGCTCGGGCCAGTTTCTGAAGGATTTGCAGGAGCAGTTCAAAGAAGGGCACGATAAATTGTCCTTGTCGAAGATCGAGAACAAAGAAGGCATCATGAAGTCGATCAAAGACTTCCTGGGGAAGGGGAAATAGATGCAGCCGCTCGTTCTTCCTCCCGAGCTGAGAGAGCTGCAAGAGAAGGTGAAGGCCGCCGTGAAGGCCTACGGCCTCGATTGCTTCGACGTGATCTTCGAGATGCTCGACTACGACCAGGTCAACCAGGTGGCCGCCGGCGGAGGATTCCCCAAGCGCTACCCGCACTGGCGCTTCGGCATGAGCTACGACCAGCTTTCCAAGGGATACGAGTGGGGGATGCAGAAGATCTACGAAATGGTGATCAATACCGAGCCCTGCTATGCCTATCTTCTTAACTCCAACCCCTATATCGATCAGAAATTAGTGATGGCCCACGTCTACGGCCACTGCGACTTTTTCAAGAACAACTACTGGTTCTCCAAAACCAACCGCAAAATGCTCGACCAGATGGCCAACCACGCCTCTCGCGTGCGCCGTTACATGGACGACCAGGGCGAAGACGTCGTTGAGAGCTTTATCGACCGCTGCCTTTCGATCGAGGATCTGATCGATCCTTATTTGCCCTTTCAGGACCAGAAGCAGAAGCCGGCGGAGGAATTCAATAAACCGAAAGCCGAACTGAATATCGCCAAATTCCAGGCGCCTCGTTCCTATCTCGATACCTTCATGAACCCCAAAGAGGTGATGGAGAAGCAGAAGAAGGAAGCGGAGACCAAGGCGAAGGAAGCCAAGGGCCATTTCCCCGCCGAGCCGGAGCGCGACATTCTGAAGTTCCTGATCGAGAATGCCCCCCTCGAGGACTGGCAGGCCGATATTCTTTCGATGATCCGCGAGGAGAGCTACTACTTCGTGCCCCAGCGGATGACCAAGATCATGAACGAGGGCTGGGCCTCCTTCTGGCATTCGAAGCTGCTCACAGAAAAGCTGCTCGATCCGAGTGAATTTTTAGACTTCGCCGACCGCCATGCCGGAGTGATGGTCACTCAGCCGGGCGGGATGAATCCTTACAAGCTCGGGATCGAGCTTTTCCGCCATATCGAAGACCGCTGGAACAAGGGCAAGTTCGGCAAGGACTATGACGAGTGCGACGATATGGTGCGAAAAAAGCACTGGGACAAGAAACTCGGCCTTGGCCGCCAGAAGATCTTCGACGTGCGCCGATCCCACAATGACATTACGTTTATCGACGAATTTTTTACTGAGGAGTTCTGCGAGGAGCAGAAGCTGTATACCTACGCCATGAACCCGCGCACCAAGCGCTACGAGATCAAAACGCGCGACTGGCGTGAGGTCAAAGAGAAGATGCTGGCCATGCTCACCAACGGCGGGCAGCCGCTCATCCGCGTGACCGACGCGAACTATAAAAACCGCGCGGAGCTGCTGATGAAGCACGAGCACCATGCCCAGGACCTCGATCTGAACTACGCCCGCGCCACGCTGGCCAATGTATCGGCGATCTGGGGCCGCCCCGTGCATCTCGAGACACAGGTGGACGGCGTCAGGCGCGTGTTCACCTTCGCCAATGGCGACTTCTCGGAAGAGAAGTAGTCAAATCGGCACCTGCCGGGCTGCCTTCCGCATACGGCGGATTTCTTCTGCGCTGAACCCCAGGGCTTCGAGAGTGTTCTTCCAGATATAACGGAGCAGCACTTTCCATTCCCGCCCCCAGTTCACAATGCGTGAATAGGCGATCTCATGAAAGAAGCGGCCGCGCGGCCGGCCTTTGCGGGCGCCCGTGACAGCGAACATGATCCGCTGAGGGAGAACGCGCAGGAACGCCCGGAGAGCCCTGCGGCTTGGGGCTTTGGCGGCGAAATGGAGATGATTGCCTACGTTTTCCCAGCTGTAGATACGGATCTGGTAGCGCGCGGCCGTATCGAGCACCAGGAGGAATACAGTGCCTTTGTTGCGGCGATGGAGAAAGCTCCACGTGCCGTAAGCGCGGTTCGAGCGCATCACGATATGCATCGGGCGCCGGCGATCGAAGGGCCGGGCGAGTTTGCGCAGTCCTTTGCGGATGGACCCGCCATGCTCGAGGTGCGTCGGTGGGAAGAGATTTTTTTGCATGGCAGACTGGATTGCAAAAGTGGGTCCGGCTTTTTTCTCGGGGCAAAGGTATTTTAGGGGATGAAGGCCCGGTTTTCTCCGGGGCAAAGGTATTTCCTGAACCATTGGGACTAAATTTCAACCGCGGAGACGCGGAAACAGTCGGGGCAAAGGTATTCTCGGCCAATGGCCAACAGCTGCTCCGGGGCAAAGGTATAGAAGAGAGTTAAAAGAAGAAAATTAAACTCGTAATGATCGAATACATCGGCCCGTCGAGGTTATCGAGCCCGCTGTCGAAGTATTCCTGGCTGTTGCGGTCCTCGAAAAAGATCTGGTGGTAGCGGGCTTCCAGGCCGATGCTCGTTTTCCGGGGCTTGAGGGCGAACTCCATCCCGACGCCGCCGGATACGGCGATCGCGTTGTCTTTCTCCACTTCGTTGCGCTCCTGGAACACCTGGGTGCGGAAGGTCTGGCTCACGCCGGCCACCACATACGGGTTGGCGGCCGTGATCGTGGCACCCACGTTCTTGGTGTCGAAATAATACTTCAGGTCGGCGTTCAGCCTGAGCAGGCTTACCTCCACGCCCCCGTTCGGCTGGGCGTTGAATGCGTGCGAAGCCGAGCTCAGGCCCACCTGTCCGGCCAGGCGGAAGTCGAAAAAGTAGATGAGGCGGAAGTCCATCACGGGGATGGCTGTGTTGTAGAGTTTGCCGAGGTTGCCGCCGAACACGTGCAGGCCCGTTCCGAGCGAGACGGCGAAGAAGCGGCCGAAATACATGAAGCGCTCGTCCTCGTCTACGTCGTATTCGTCTTCAAAGGGAACAAAGTCGGAGAAGGGGTTGGACAGCTCCTGGGAGCCCGGCTGAAGCTGCTCTTCGGCGGCGCCAGCGAAAGAAGGGGAAAGAAGCCGCAGCACCAAAAACAGGCTGATGAAGAGACGCGCGGGAAAGGTCATCCTTGATACCCCTCAATGGATTCCTGGCGCCCGCGTCCTGCCACGCCTGGTTTACACTACGCTTCTATTTTAGGGCGTACCTGCTGCCGCTTACAAGTAGAAATGCAGGCCGGCGTTGAGAAAGGTGTCGCCGATGGTGCGGATAGCGAAGGAGCCGGAGGTGCTGTCGCCTCTTACGCCCGCTTCGAAGCTGAAGCCGAGGCTCGGCATGCGCTCGAAAAAGAACTCGGCGCCAAGAAATGCGCTGCCCTGGAACTTGCTGCCTACATGGTTCACGTAGGCCAGCCCCATCCCGAGATAAAAAATCGTATTCGATTCCATGAAGACGTTCTTGAAACCTTTGAGGCCCAGCGCGAGGGAGTTGTCGCCCGACTTGGTGTCAAAGCCCACGCCGAGGCCAAAGGCGGTGGCGCGTCCGGCGTAGTATTTGGCGCTCAGGGCAGGGATAGTGCGGTTTTCCGTGACCACCATCTGGTTCGTAAAACCGAGACCGATGCGGCCCCCTAAGTTTTTCTGCTCCGTGGAAACCAAGGCTTCGGCCGAGTGAGCGGAGAGGCAGCCGAAGAGGATCATGACCAAGAACGCGGCGCGATAGGACATGTTCGCTTTCATGAATGCAAGTATAGGCAATTCTTTACGGATCAGCAAATCTTTAGGTATAAACCTGCATATGGAAAATAAACCAATTGTCGAAAAAGTAGCGGAACAATGGAAGGTCGTAGCGGCCATTTTGGGTGTCGTTCTACTGGCCGTGGGTGGAGTGGGGCTGTGGAATGAGCTGGGGGCGAAACGCGAGCGAGAAGCCACGAATTTGCTTTTCGAAGCGCAGACCGCCGCGCGTAAGGCCGTCAGCGAGAAAAAATTCGAAGAGGCCGAGCGCGCCTACCAGCCATTGCTCGAAAAGTTCAAGGGCACCCGTGCCGCGTACGAGGCGGAACTTCAGATGGGCGACCTATGGATGGACGCCGGGAATTTCGAAAAAGCCAACGGCCACTACCAAAGCGCCTCCAGCATGACTTCCGATTCCTTTTCGCGCCTGCTTGCCAACTACAGCCTGGGCGTGGCCAAGGAAAGCGAAGGCAAGTACAGCGAGGCCATCGCGTCCTATTCAGCCGCACTCGACGCGCAGGGCTCCGATTTCATCCGCCCCGAGATCCTCATGGCCCAGGCCCGCTGCTACGAGGCGCTCAAGGACGTGAAACGGGCGATCGAAATTTACAAAACGGTGCAGGAGAAGTACTCCAGCCGCGCCTACTATAGCGGCGCCGCCTCCGCTTACGAGAAACAGCTGAGCGCGGGTGCGCAGTGACTTCTCGCTTTTGCCTGGCGGGTTTCATCCTTGTTCTAGCCGCGTGCTCCAGCCTGCCCCGGCCTGGCCCGGCCCGTAAGCCGGAGCCGGTGATTCAGCGTGGCTGGAACTTCGTGGAGCCCGAGACCGAGTTCCTCCATATGGAAGCGGGCACGGATCCGGTTTCCTATTCGTCTCCCGTGCTGGCGGGAGAACGCCTGATTTTCGGCTCGGAGCGATTCGGGCTCGTAAGCCTGAACAAGAATAACGGCCAGCAGCTGTGGCGCCGGAACATGGAAGGGGGCGTGACCTCCGTCCCGCTGGTGAACGAGTCCACGGTTTACGCCGGTACCGAAACGGGTGTGGTCTATTCTGTGGATCTTGCGACGGGCCAGGTGCGCTGGCGCGCCACCCTCACCGGCCCTGTGCAGGGATCTTTTCTGCTCTCCTACCAGCGCCTCTACGTGGGCACCGCCGACGATGCTGTGCACTGCCTCGATCCCGGCACGGGCAAGCTGATCTGGACCTATCGGCGTCCCGCCTCAGGGGGCACCAGTGTGCGCGGTGGTGGCAGCCCTGCGGCCGTGAACGGCAAGATCTGGGTCGGCTTCACCGACGGCAGCCTCCTGGCGCTCAATCCTGAAACTGGGGCAGTGGAGAGCGAGAAGCAGTTCCGGGACAACCTCAAATTTGCCGATATCGACTCCCGCGTGGTCGGCTGGCGGGAAGGGCTGCTGGTCTCCACCTACGACGGCCGCCTGCGCTACCTGCGCAAAGATGGCTCTGTCATCTGGGAATTCAGTTCAGGCAGTGCCCGGATGCCGGTGCTGGGAGATGGCGACCGGATCTACTATCCCTCCTCCGACGGGACCGTATACGCGCTCTCCGGAAATAGCGGAAAGCCGATCTGGAGCTATCCGCTCCGCCGGGGCGTGCCCACGGGTTTGAGTCTCGTGACGTTCAAAGGGCGTAAGCTTTTGTTGTTGGCCGCCTCCGAAGAAAAAGTGGTGGTGCTCGATGCCGCGAACGGGCAGGCGATCGGCCAGGTTTCCCTGGGCCGGGGGTCGGGCTCCTACGGGAACATCGCCACCGATGCCGAGAACGGGAAGTTCTACGTTCTCTCCACCCACAGCCGCGTGCACGAGTTCCGGTTGAAGCTGTAAGGAACCGCATGAGCAGGATCCCGGTCTTTGATCTAGGGAACGTGGTGGTGAAGGTGGACTTCGCGCCCTTTGTTTCCTGGCTGTCGAAGGTTTCCGGTGACCCCGCCAAAGCGGAGGCTTTTCTTCACAGCTCGCTTTTTCTGGATCTGGAGTTCGGGGCGATCGGCCGCGAGGAGTTCGCGAGGCGGATGTCCGCTTTGTTTCGGGTGGAAATGGATCAGAAAGAGCTCGAGAGTCGTTTTTGCGGGATTTTCCCCGGTCTGGTGGAGGGAATGGAAGACCTTCTTGTGGAAGTGGCGGAAAAACGCGAGCTGTACGCGCTTTCCAATACAAATGAAATTCATTTAAATCACCTGAACCGTGCTTATCCGCGCCTGATGGACAGCTTCACGAAAGTCTTTGCCTCACACGAGCTGCGCCAGCGGAAGCCTTTTCCCGGCATTTATACGGGAGTGGCGGAGGCGCTGGGGGTGAAGCCGGGGGAGCTGCTGTTTTTTGATGACCTCCATGCCAATGTGCAGGGGGCGCTGAGCGCGGGGCTCGAAGCCCATGTCTTTGCGGATACGGGGCAGGTGCGCCTGCTTTTGGGTTGTTGAAGGGAATTCAGGCTTTGGCCGATAAAGCATCACACGGGGGGATACACGTTATGAATGCAGTACGTATGTTGTTGAAATTATTCACTATTTCACTGATCTTGAGCCCAGCTCTTGCCCTCGCTTCCGCGGGGAAAATTGAAAAAGTAGGGATGGGCGAGGGTGTGAAGGTTTCCCGGTCCGGGAGCGCCATCAAGTTGAAAGAAGGCGATGCCCTGGAGAGCGGGGACGAGCTGACCACCGATGCCAGCACGGCCGTGGACATACGTCTCGAGGATGAGACCCTCATCCGAGTGGGCGTGAACTCCACTTATAAGATCCAGGAAGAGTCCGGGGCCAAAGCCCTTGTGCACCGTCTGCTCTCGGGTGTGGTGCGGGTGCTGGTGAAGCCTACGGATAGGGACGGTAAGAAAGAAGCCAACATCAAGTTCCGCATGTATACGCCGGAAGGCACCATCGGGGTGCGTGGCACGGAATTCGTGGTGCTTCGTACCGCCGGCAATACGCAGATCCGCGGCATCGACGGTTCCGTGATGTTCGGCCCTGCCGAAACAGACTTCGGCAACGACGCCATGTTCGTGAACGTGACCAAGGGCTTTGGCAGCTCGATCACGGCCGGCGGCAAGCCAGGTAAGCTTGAGAAGTTCGACCTGAAGTCCTATCTCGAGGGTCTCGGTGCGCGAAACGGCATGTTCGGCCCTCTGGCCGGACGGGTGAACAACGTGAAGACGTATGCCCGCGCGGCGCCTCAGCCGTTCGTGCCTCAAGCCACTAGTTCGAATCCCTTTAAGATGCCGACCCCTGTGGTGGCGGCGGCTCCGAAAGAGAAGAAGAAGGAAGAAAAGCCCGCCAAAGTGGACTACCAGGTGATGCTCGTCAAAGCGATCCTGGATGAGGACGTGGACGATATGGGCAAAGCCCTCAAGGGCGGCGCTGACGTGAACGCCATCGAGCCCAAGACCGGCGTGACCATGATCGAGATGGCCATGACTGCAGATAAGATGGCTGTCTATGAGAAGCTGATCGGCACGGGCAAGGTGGATGTGAACAAGCCCGACAACAAAGGGAACACTCCTTTGATGTACGTGGCCCAGGAGAAGCTGCCGATCATCTACGCCAAGCTGCTGGTGGATCCTTCGGGCGCCAACTATGCCGTGGAGAACAAGAAGACCGGCAAGTCGGCCTCCGATATCGCCAAGGCGAACGGCTACCAGGAGCTCTTTGATTACCTGGAGTCGGACGAGATCGCCAACGACTACCTGAAGTCGAAGAAGTAAGCACGCCTACTTGAGGGTGAGCTTGGCCGGCGGGCTCTTGCGGTGTTCCTCCCGGATCCGCAGGAGAAAATCCCGCCGGCTTATATAGTGCCCGCCGATCAGTTCCGTCACTGGGGTTAGCATCTGGATGTCCATCCACTGCAGCCCCAGTGCTTTTAGTTTCAGGGCGATCTCCACCAACGCGATTTTCGACGTGTTCGGTTCCAGATGGAACATGCTTTCACCCGAGAACACCCCCTTCACGTAAACTCCGTACAGGCCGCCTACGAGGGTATCGCCCTTCCATACCTCGATGCTGTGGGCGTAGCCTTGCCTGTGAAACTCTTCATAGGCGGGGATGAGCGTCGGAACGATCCAGGTGCCCTCCTGCCCGGGCCTGGGCTGCTTGGCGCATTCTTCCATGACCTGCCGGAAGGCCTTGTTGAAGGTGCAGGTATAGATGCTCTTGCGGCGGAGGCGGGCCAGGCTTTTGGGGACGTGCAGGTCGTTGAAATCGAGCACTCCGCGGGGCTCGGGGCAGAACCAGAAGAGGGGGTAGATCTCCTCGAGCGGCCAGGGGAAGATGCCCATCGAGTAGGCCTGCTGGAGAGTCTCCACGCTCAGGTTGCCGCCGATATAAATCAGCCCGTCCGACTCTTCGGGGAGTAGCCACGGATCAGGGAATTTTACCTGGCCGGTGGGTATCGGCTTGCGAATATTCATAGAAACGACCCCTGACCTTCGCTAGTATTATAAGCCATGAGCCGGGGAAATCTTCCATTCCTCTTTTTGCTGTTCCTGGGTTTGTCCGCCACGGCCAGCGTGCCGGCCACCAAGGACAACAAGGCGCTCTTCGACCTTTGGAACAAGATCGCCAAGCCCCTCAAAGGACCATCCGAGCCGATCGGCAGCTATGCGGCGGGCTGCCTGGGCGGCGCCCGCACCCTGCCGCTCGACGGAGAAGGCTATGCCGTGATGCGCCCCTCCCGCCACCGGAACTACGGACATCCTGATCTGCTGGCCTTCATCCGCTCGCTTGGTTCCGAGGTAAAGAAGGAAGGCCTGCCGCTCCTGCTGGTAGGGGATATGGGACGTCCGCGGGGCGGCCCGATGAAGACCGGCCACAACAGCCACCAAATCGGATTGGATGTGGACCTCTGGTACACGATGCTCAAGAAGAAGCCGACGCGCAAAGAGCGCGAAAGCCTCAGCGCCGAAGATTTCGTGGAATTGCATGACGACATGCCGCCAGTGCTGCGGCCGGCCTGGACCGACGAATACCGCAAGCTCGTGACCCTGGCCGCCGCTTCCCCTTACGTGAACCGCATCTTCGTGCACCCCTCGATCAAGCGCGACCTCTGCGAAAAGTTCAAGGACGCCCCCTGGCTCTATAAGTTCCGTGCCTGGTGGGGACACCACGAACACTTTCATGTGCGCCTGAACTGCCCGGAGGGCAGCGGCCACTGCAAGTCCCAGGATGCCCTCGACCCCAAGGTGACCCAGTGCGGAGCCGACCTCGACTGGTGGTTTTCCGCCGAGGCGATCGAGGAAGGCAAGAAGAAGGCGGCGGCCTTCTCGGAGCGGGATTTTCCGGAGCTGCCGGAGGAATGCGGGAAGATGGTGGCTGGATTGAGAGCGAGGCATAAATGAGCGGGATTCAGTCCTTGCTGATCGGCGGTTTTCTCAACTTCGCGGGCCCCATCACGCTCTTTGCGTTCTTCTTCTGGCTTCATTCCCTCTGGAAGATCGTCGGGCCCTTCCATCTGCTGGTGAAGCCGAACTGGCGCGTCTGCGGCGCCGCCCTGCTGGGCACGGTGGTGGTCTTTTTGTCGACGAAGATCAACTTCAAGGTGCTGAGCGACGAGACAAACCTGCTCTCGGTGGCCAATATGCTCGCGGTCTTCGGCAAGGCCTCGAATACGGAAATGTGGGAGTTCTACTACCATACCTACCACGCGCTGGATGTGTCGGTGCCCTCGCGCCCGATCCTCTTCCCCTTGATGGTGGCGCTCGTGCACATGGTGGTCGGCCTGAAGTGGTGGAGCCCGTTCGTGGTGAACTTCATCTCCCTCTTCGTGCTTTTCGCGCTCGTGATCCGCTGGGTGGACAAAGAGGTTCCCTCCCGCATGCTGCCGAAGTCGGCCGCGCTGCTTTCCTTGTTGATGAGTCCAGTGCTCTCGATCGTGGCCACCTCCGCCGGCTATGACCTCGTTTCGCTTACTGTGGGCTTCGTCTGCCTACTTCTTCTATTCGAATATGAAAAGCACCGGGAGGCCGCTGTGCTCGAAAGCCTCCTGTTCGGCCTCGTCTGTTTCGCGAGCGTGCGCTACGAGACCATCGTGGCCATCCCGTTCACCGCGGCCGGGCTCTACCTTTTGGAAGGCCGCTCGGTGTTCAAGAAAATCTCTTCTTATGCCCTTCTGGCTGCGGTCTTCATGATTCTTCCGCTCTTCGTGCAGCGTTGGCTCACCTGGGGCAGCTTCGAAAACCCGCCAGACATGCCGCCTTTCTCGCCCAGGCACGTGCTGAAGTATCTGCCTGTTTTCCTGGAGTGGTTCTTCGTCAATGGAGCCGGCCCGTATCCTGTGCTGCTCCACTGGCTGGGCCTGGGCGGCCTGGTTGTGGCGCTGAAGCGGATGAAGGGCGTGGGGATGATCCCGTTGGTTTTCTGCGGATTCCTGCTGCTGCTGCTGCTTTCCCACCATTTCGGGCGGGCCGATCACCCGACCCAGGTGAGATTGTTCCTGCCGATCTCGTTCGGCCTTGGCTTGCTGGCACTTTATTGGCTCAAGGATCTCGAGCCGGTGGTGGATGCGCGCTACCTGCTGATGGTCTTCGGCGTGCTCTGCTTTCACCACCGGGAATATGCCCTGCACGATCCGCTCACCTCACAGCTGACGATGACACGTGAGGTGCGCCACATCCGCGACTTCATGGAAGTGGATACCCGGCCCGGAGATCTTTGGATCTACGACCGCCCGGGGCAGCTCGCGGCGCTGGGATATAGCGCGATCTCCTGGAACCGCTTCAAGGAGAATACGAAGGCCTATCTGATGAACCTGAATGTGGCGCTCTACAACCGCATTTTGATGATCGAGCGGGTTCCTTACCACTACAAAACTGCCGAGGAGCGAATTCCCTTTGCCCTCGAACGCGAAGGCTACCGCATCAAGCCGCTGCGCTCCCATGAGCTCACCCCCGACGAGAAGCTGCGCATCTCGGAAGTGGAGCTGCTGGTGAATCCCAGCGAGAACCCGGCTAAGAGCGAAAAGAAACCTTAGCGTTTTTCCAGAATCAGAATCGGATGGCCAAGGATCATCCCGAGGCGGATGGTCTGGCCCGCGGCCGTGAGGCTGTGGATCCAGGCGCGCGTGGCGGCATCGATCTGGCCGATGCGAGGGTCGAAGGCGCCGACGATCGGGTAGTGCCGGCGGACCGGCTGCTCGAGGCGGCCTTCGTTGTCGTCGTCGGAAACCACCACACGGTAACCGAGGCCCGTTTTAAAGAACTTGCGGTCTTCGGCATCGCGCTTTTCCCGAGGCAAGCCTTCGATATAGACCCGCTTGATCGATTTCAATGAATACAGCATCAGCTCCGGATCGAGCAGATCCATACTGGCAGTTTTCTCGCCTCTGGCCAGCCAAGGCGTGGTGAGGAACGTCATCATCGGCACCTTGTGGGATTCGCCGCGCAGCCAGGGCAGCTGCGGAGGCGTGGTGAGATAGGCGGAGCTGCTGAGGTTGCCGCCCAGCAGGGAGCGCGGAGCTTCCATGTGGCGCATGAAAAGCGGGATCACGTCGGTGAAGAGACCGGCCTTCTTCAGCATGGTCACGGCCACCGAAGTGCAGCCGCCACCTTCCATTTTTTCCGGATCGAGATGAAGGGCGTATTTGAGATAGGGGCGCGACGGATGGTTGATGAAGGAGTGCAGCCAGCCCACCATGCTCTCGCACTGCTCGGGGCTCACCTCGAAGCCGACGGCTGCGAAACCATCCGTCGGGGAGCGCTTGCGGATTTCCGCGTCCACTTCGTCGATCGTGTTCATGATGCCGTCGTTAAACACGGAGAAAAGGGTCGAGATCCCGTAGCCCTTCATGATCATCTCGCGGGACTGCCCGTAATACTCGCCTCCCATGCCGGTGGCTCCGCTCTGGAGGGTGCCGTCGGTGGTGCGGCAGTTCCAGGCCATCATATGGTGGCCGATGCCGCCGTCCCAGGACATCACGTGGGCAGTGAGGAACTGCCGGAACTTTTCGGCCGAACGCAGGTCCATCGGATCTTTCGGCGGGAGCATCAGCCAGAAGACATAGTTTCTGCGCGGGTCGAGCTCCTTCTGGAGCTCGAGCAGGGCGGCGCCTTTCCAGGGGCCTTGAGTGTCTTTCAGAATCTGCTGCGGCGTGGACGGCTGGAAGGGAACCCGGCCGATACGGGGGCTGATCTTGGAGGTTTCATCCTTCGCAAACGCGGAAAAGGAAAGAAGCATGAGGATGAGGAAAAGACGCATAAACCACCCCTACCGAAAGAATCTTCAGATTGAATGGGGGTGTATTAGCATAATAGTCGGCTATCGGCTTTTACAAAAATAGGCGAGCTAAATTCGCTATTTACGTCCTTTATCCCGCTCTTTATAGCCGGCCCGCTGGGCCTTGTTGATCGACTTCCATTTCTGCTTCTCCGCCGCCGCGGCCGCCTTATCCGTTTTGCGAAGCTGAAAGGCCAGCTCCGCACGCAGCTTGAGATAGCTTTGGTAGTCGGCCTCGGCCAGTTCGCCGCTGGCGAGTGCGGCCTTCACCCGGCAGCCTGGTTCCGTTTCGTGGCTGCAGTTGGAGAACTTGCATTCCGTGGCGAGATCTTCGATGGGAGCGAAGCTGCCGGCGAGACCTTCGTCCTGCCCTGCCTCGAGCTGGATCTCTCGCAATCCGGGCGTGTCGATCACCAGCGCCCCGCTTTCGAGCTGGATGAGCCGGCGCGAGGTGGTGGTGTGGCGTCCGCGGTCGTCGTCCTCGCGGATCGTCGAGGTCTCCTGCTCACTTCGGCCGAGCAGCGCGTTCACCAGGGTACTCTTGCCCACGCCGGAGCTGCCGACGAAGACCGCCGTTTTGCCCGGCTGCAGAAGCTGCTTCGCCTGCTCCAGCCCTTCGCCGCTCAAAGCGCAGATCGCGAAACAGGGAATCGAATACTTTTGCGAAAGCTCGGCGGCGCGTTCGCGGCTTTCCGGGGCGAGGTCGACCTTGGTCAGCAGCAGGGCGGCGGCGGAACCGCTGCTTTGCGCGACGGTCAGGTAGCGATGCAGGCGCTTCTCATTGAACTCCTTATTGAGCGAGCTGACGATCACGGTCAGATCCACGTTCGCGGCGAGCGGCTGGATGGCTTCGGTCTCGCCGGCGGCCTTGCGGCGGAGCAGGCTTTGCCGCGGCAGCACAGTCTGGATCACGGCCTTGCCCTCATCCCAGTAGGCGCGGGCGATCACCCAGTCGCCGACGACGGGGCGATCGAGTCTGTCTATGGATGGGCGCAGCAGCCGGCCGGCCAGAAGCGCGGGCAGCAGCCCCCGTTCGGTAGCAAGGCGATACTGGGTTTTCTGCTCTTCGACCACCCTGGCGCAAATTTCACCGGAGGCGAGGGGCTCGCGGAGAAGGTCAGGATGGAAGCCCCACTGCTCGAGGGACATCAGCGCCTGGAGTAACGTGCGCGGTTGAGCTCGTCGACGATTTCGGGGATGGTCACCCAGCGCAGGGCACGGGGAGTGCCGTTAAGGGTGTCGGAGTATTTCAGTAACAGAAGCGAAGCGTCCACGGATTGGGGATGGATGTCATGGAACAGGATGATCCCGTGCTTTTCCAGAGCCATCTCCTTCTTGACCCGGGCGAGGATGGTTTCGGGGTTTTTGTCCTTCCAGTCGAGCGAGTCCACGTTCCAGAACACATGGATCATTCCGTTGTCGGCGATCAGCTGTCTCACGGCCTTGTTCGTGAGCCCGGCCCCATAGGGCAGACGGAAGAAGCGGGGACGCTCCCCATAGAACTGCGAATCTTTCTCCGTGGAGCTTACGATCTCCTTCTGCAGCACCTCGGGCGCGGCCTTATCCAGATTCTCATGAGTCCAGGAGTGGTTGTTGGTGGGCAAGCCGAGCGCCTTGGCCTGGGCTACCATGCCCGGCGACTGCTCGAGACACTCCACCAGCCAGAGAAAAGAGGCTTTCTTACCGAGCGCGCTGAGGTTTGCAAACACCTGCGGGCTGTATTTGTCGTGGGGGCCGTCGTCGTAGGTGAGGGCCCAGGTGTTATCGGGGAAGCCGGCTCCGCTGATGGTTCCGTCGGGCCCGGGGCTCGGCTGGATCCGCAGGGGGTTGATTTCGTCGGCGGTTTTGCTGAAGTCGAGGGTGAGCGCGATGGCGCGCATCTCGGAGTTCAGCCCGGCATCGCGGCGGGCTTCGGCCACGCGGGCCTGGATCAGGGCGCGGGCGGCTTCGCGCGCGGCGAGCTCCTCGGAAAGGGAAGAGTAGAAGAGGGGAACTTCGCGGTCGGAGCTGTGCCATCCGGAAACGAGGTCCTGGAGCGCGATGCGTTCGACGGGGCCGAGCGCCCGCAGGCGGGCCAGGAAGTCGCTGCGTTCTTCCTCGCGGAATTTTTCTTTTTGAAGCTTGAGGGCGCGGCCCTTCGCCTCGAGGATGATCCTGAGGGCAGCGAGCTCGCGGTAGTGGCGGGAGCGCGAGAGGAGGCCCCGTTGCGCGGCCCGGCTGAGTTCGTTATCGAAGTCGGCCAGCTTGCCTTCGGCCAGATAGAAGGCGCTGACGTAGCCTTCGAGCCCGTTCGTGAGACCGCCTGCCCAAACGGGGGCTGCGAAGAGGAAAACAAACAGGGAGAAAACCCGGAGCATGGGAGGACTCCTTTCCAGGGAGGTTCAGCTCCAGTTTAGCGGGCTCAGTGGCCGGCGACGAGCTTTTCCTGCTCGTCGAGCAGCTTGCGGATTTTGTCGAGTGTCTCGCCGTAGCGGGTCTCGTCAGCGGGATTCAGGAGATTGGCGCGGAGGAGATCAAAGAAATTGCCCAGTCCCAGGCGGTCGGCCCATTCCACCCCGTTTTTCACCTGCTCGAACCACACGGTTTCGCGGTTTCCCGTAAGGAGTTGTGAGATTCCTTTGCCTCCGTGCTTGGCGCGCTGGAGGGCCTGGCTTGCCTCGTCCACGGCCTTCACGGCATTTTGCACCAACGCACCCAGCTCTGCGTCCGAAGGGTTACGGCTGGCGCCAACGCTGCGCTTGGCCAGCAGATAGATGGACCCGGCACGGCGCACGCAGCTGGCGGTTTCCACGGCTCCAATCAACACGTTTACCCATTCGGGGCTGTCCTCGGCCCTGGGGTAAGCGGCGCGGAACAGCTGGCGGGCCCGGCTGAACTCCACGGAGTCGGGGTCGGGGATGTGCAGGTAGACCCGCTTGAGCAGGCAGAGTGGCTCCGTTCCTTTGAAGGAGTTCACTGCGGCGGTGGGACAGTCCGGCAGGAGGTCGCGGCCGTCGGGTGAGGAGAAATCCTGGGCACGGCTCACTTCGGCAGCCACGAGCAGGGGCTCGAAGCCCGCCTTGCCCAGGTAGGCCTGGCCGAGTAGGAACGCCACATTGCGGTCCGTGGGTATCTTTCCGTGCCGGCTCTCGAGCAGCCAGATCGCCTTGGCGTATTCGCGATCGTTGAGCAGGCGCACCGTCTCTTCCTCGTTCTCGGCGGTGTGGTAGCTGTCGATGCTCTTGGGCGCGCAGCCCACAAAAAGCAGGAGGAATACCATTGCCCCGTATTTGAACTTCATAAGCTCACCCCCAGGGTGGCCTGCCAAAGACGGGTGCGGTCGTGGGAAGCGGTAAGGGAGTTTTCCAGGGAGTAGGTGGAGCCGTTCAGGATCACGGGGCCGAGCTGCAGGTCGAAGCCGCCACCGATCCCGCCGCCGAACAGGCCGGCATAGAGGGCAAAGTTGGGGAGCGCACGGTCGGAGAGCAGGCGCAGGATTCCGCCCAAACCGCCCGTGGCGCCCAGGCCGGGGAAGAGCTGGGTCTTCTGCTGATAATCCCAGGTTACGGGAATGGAGGTGAAGGGCACGGGCGTCTGCCCGACCACGCTGAGGATGCCGAAGCGGGTGCGCGAGCTGAGCGGCGTCTCCGTCTGCTTGAGCCACTCGTTCTGCATTTTCCAGCGCCATACCCAGAACGACCTTTCCTCGTCGGGAAAGGACGGCGCGGGCTCCACGGACGAGTGGAAGTAGACGGGGCGGACGAGGGCGTTGCTTGTCACCCAGAAGTCGTCGCCGAATTCCGACTGGTCGAGAAAGCTCACCTCTCCCCCGGCCAGCCAGAGCGTGCCGGAGCGGACTGGGATGGCCTCGATCAGCTCCGGGCCTTTCGCATACAGGCGCTTTTCCGGCCCGAGTCCGCCGAGCAGGCGAAAAGACCAGAAGGAGCGGCCATGTGCCAGAGCGTCGGCTCGGGAGCGAACCCCGTAGGAGGCAATACCCGTGCTGTTGGCGTAGGCCTGGATTTCCGGAAAGATCGGGTTGCTGACTTCGCCCCCGGCCAGGGCTTCGGCCCGGGTACCGATCCAGGCGTGGCTGAAGGTTTCGGAATCAAACCAGTCGTGGGGGTAGGCGTAAGCGGCGTCGAGGTAGGAGTAGGCGACGTCGGGCCGGCCGTAACGGTCCTGCATGACCTCCTGAATCTCGGAGATATTGCCCGTACGGTCCTGCACATCGTGCACGGTTTCCCAGAAGTCCCGGCTCTGGGCATAGCCCACACCCAGGTCGAAGTCGGCCGCATGGGCCGGCAGCGCCAGAAATAGGAGAAAAAACGTCCTCATAACGCAGGGCGTATTAACCTATGGCGCTCTAAATCTAAAGCGGATTTGGCAACTAAAGGGAGAATATAACTGGAGTATATTTATCGGGATATAAAATTAAAAGCGGAGCCCATCCTAGGGCTCCGCTCGCCATACACCCCGATAATCCCAAGTCTACTGGGCCGTGGCCTGCACGGTGTTCACATTCGTAATCGTTACGTACTGCACCTGAGTGGTGGTGGTAGTGGTGGTCGAGTTTCCACCATATTTCTCTTCGTAATATTTTTGGCGGATCCAGCGCTTCTGGTCGGCAGTGAGGTCGCCGCCTTTTTTATCGTCGTCTCCGCAGCCTACGATGAGGATCGTGGCAAAAGTGAGTAGGGTGATGAATGGCAGTTTTTTCATTTCTTCCTCCGGGGTGAAGTAGGAAGAGCTTCCGGTCGGGGGACTTTCAGCCTTCTACTTCTCTAACGACCAGTCTTTATTTTTCCTTGAATTGCTTTAGCTGTCTAGTGTCGAGTACTTAGCGCAGCGGAGAGACTTAAAAAAGCTAGCGCGGGAGCTGGGAGATGAGCGGGGTGAGGATGCGGTAGCGCTTGGTCACTTGCTGGAAAATCGTAAGATCGCCCGACTCGAGGGCATTGGGCTCGGCCTGCACAGCAGGCGCCGCCGGCCTTTCCCGGGTGGTGGCCAGCGCAGCCACGACCACTCCGTCAAAGGCGCTCTTCTGAACGGAATCGGCGGCGGTCATCGGCTGGGCGGTGGCTGTGGAGGGGATCTCGCCTTCCGGCTTGGCATCGGAACCAGACTGGGGTTCCGTTCCTCCAGCCACTGCGGAAACGGCGGCGGGAGCGGAGGCCGGCAGGCGGCTGCTTTCCGCTCCACTCGCATTATTCAAATTGGAGTCGAGCGCCAGGTTCATGGAGCTTGCGGCGGAGCCGGCGTCGGCGAAGAATCCGGCGAGCTTCTGCACGGCCTTGCCCACCATCCCGCGGCGGATGGTGTCGGGCACCATATTGATGCTTTTCTGAGCGTTCTTGCGGAACTCCTGGTTGGGGATTTTCGCCAGGAAGCCTTCGAAGCGGGCGAGCGCCTTGTCGATCATCATCGGGTCGCTGCGCTTGATTTTCTTCTCCGAAACTTCGGCCATTTGAGTGAGAAAATCTTCCCGCTTCATTCCGGTCTGGCGTTCGAATTCGGCGGCTACTTTTGCGGCCTCGCCTTGGCGCAGGAAGGCGGGATCCAAGCGGCGGAAGGTGGTGTCGGTGTCGACGAGCTCCTTCGTGGGCCCGCTGCCCACCGAGGCCATCGAGGCTGCCAGATAGGCGTTCTCGTCTTTGAGGTTGTCGAGGTTTTCCGAGTTCCGGTATTTGCCGTAGGCGCTGTAGCCGTTCTTCACGGCTCCGGGCAGGTGGCCGCCGGCCAGGTCCATCAGGGCCTGCATGGCATAGGTGGTGGAGGCGCGGAGACTTTCGTCGGAGCCTTTGTCGTTGATCTGGCGGCTGAGAATCTGGGTGTCGGCCTGGTTGAGCGGGGCATTGGGGGCAGGGGCGGTGCTGCTGCCGGTGATCTTTCGGGCGGCGTGAGCGGAGACGGAAGCGGCGATCATCACCACCAGCCAGAACGCCAGCCAGAGAGCTTTGGCTCGTTCGTCCCTGCCAGAATTTTTACGCCCTGGTTCCCGCATATCCGGGAAAAACGCTGCAAAAACAAGGCCGTGGGCATAAGGCCTTGTTTTTACGAGTAGGTTTTCGCCTGACAGTGTATATTTTTTGGACACTGCACAGTCCTTCGGCAGCGGGCCTGTCAACGGATTCGCTAATGTAAATAAAATTTATTTTAATCGACTTACCTGAATGAACGCATTGCCTGTTTACCGACGATTTCTTGAGAAGCACTCGCTAGCCGTGCCCGACTATCATGTGGTGCTGGGCTCGGGCTACGGCACCGCTCTCGAAAAGTTTCCCTGGGAAAAAGTAGGGGATCTTTCCTTCGCCGACCTGCCCGGCTTCCACGCCTCCACCGTTCCCGACCATGCCGGCTGTTACCGTTTCTATAAAAAAGGCAAACACGTGCTCTGTTTCCAGATGGGCCGGCTGCACGGCTACGAAGGCCATGCGCCCGCGCTCGTAACCCAGACGGTGATGGTGCCGCGGCTCGCGGGCGTGAAGAACTTCGTGCTGACCAACGCCGCCGGCGGTCTCAGCCTCGCGATGCGCCCGGGAGACGTGATGCTGATCCGCGACCACGTGAACCTCACCGGCATGAACCCGCTCGTCGGCGGAAATCCCAAGGGCCTCGACGGCAAGGAGCTCGGCCCCCGCTTCCCCGACCTCGCCCGCCTCTACGACCGCGAATGGCGCGCCCGCCTGGGAACTCATTTCCAGAACGAGGACCTCGGCGTACATGAAGGCGTCTACCTCGGGCTGCTGGGCCCGAGCTTCGAGACACCGGCTGAGGTGCAGCTTTTCTCCTCCTGGGGCTTGCATGCCGTGGGCATGAGCACCGTGTGGGAGGCGATCGCTCTCGGCCATTCCGGGGCCCGCGTCTGCGGGATCACCCTGGTGAGCAATATGGGCGCGGGTTTGGGCGAAGGCCCGATCGACCACCTCAAGGTGCTCGAGACCTGCCGCGGCTCGGCCGCGAAGATCGTGAACGGGCTAAGAGCCTGCCTAGAGGAAGAGCTGGGATGAAGTTTGACCTCGGCATCCGCGCGGACTTCCTGCTTTCGATGGCGGGAGGAAAGGCTGAAACCGAAACCGGGCAGTTCATCGGCCTGAAAGACGGTAGCATCGCCGCCGTGGAGAAGTTCAAACCCGCCCACAAAAAGGCCAGCAAGAAGTTTATCGACGCCAAGGGACAGGCCTGTATTCCAGGTCTGGTGAACGGCCATACACATCTGCCGATGGCGCTTTTCCGAGGAGTTTCGGAGGACCTGAGCTTTCACGACTGGCTGTTCAAACGGATTCTCCCGCTCGAGGCCAAGTTAGTCACGAAAGAGTTCGTGCGGGACGGGCTCGAGCTTGCCGCCCTCGAGTGCATCCGTTTCGGCGTGACCACGGTGAACGAGATGTATTTTTATGCCGCCGAGGAGGCGGCCGTGCTCGACAAGGCGGGTCTGCGTGCCCTGATCGCGCAGACGATGGCGAGCTTCCCCATGCCCGAAGATAAGGTGCTGGGCCCGGACAAGTTCCCGATCGTTGAAAAGCTCCATGCGAAGTACTCGCGGCATCCGCGCCTCCGTGTGGGCTACGGCCCGCATGCGCCCTACAGCTGCAACGACGACTTGCTCGCCCGCGTGGCCCAGGTTTCCTCTGAAAACCGCGCCCACGTGCACATCCACCTGAGCGAAACGGCGCAAGAGGTGGAGGACAGCCGCGAGAAGCACGGGATGAGCCCGGTGGAAAGAATCCACCGTCTCGGATTACTCAAAAAGGGCACGATCTGCGCTCACTGTGTGCACCTTGACGAAAAAGACCGCAACCTGTTGCAGAAGAGCGGGGCCTCCGCCACCTACAATCCCGACTCCAACTCCAAGCTCGGCGTGGGCGTGGCACCGGTGACCGACTATCTGAAGCGCGCCATTCCCGTATGCCTTGGCACTGACGGCTCGGCCAGCAACAACAGCCTGAGCATGCTTAGCGCGGTGAATGTGGGAGCAAAGCTCCAGAAGCTCGTCTCGGGCGACATCCGCGACTTTCCCGCCTCCGATGCCTTGAGCTGTGGCACCTGGGGCGGGGCAAGGGCCTTGGGTTTAGGGGAAGTTACCGGCAGCATCGAGATTGGAAAGCGGGCGGACCTGGTGCTGCTCGACCTGCGCCTGCCCCATATGCAGCCGCTGCACGATCTGCCGAGCCAGCTCGTTTACAGCGCGAACGGAAGCGAAGTCGTGACCACGATCTGCGAAGGCAAAATTCTTTTTCACCAGGGCAAGTTCACCACGCTGAATGAGAAGAAGATCTACGCCAAAGCGGACGGCTGGCGGAAGAAGATCCAGAAGGCGATGGCGGAAGGTTAGCTAAAACGAACTCCAGGGCGATCCGCCGCTCTGGACGCGTTTTCCGCTCAGCAGATACAGCAGCACCATCTCCTCGATCTCGCGAGTGAGCTCCTCATGTGAGCTCTCTTTGAAAGCCGGGTCCACGCCAAAGTAGATTCCCGTGATTCCGTGCACGATCATATTCGCCGCGAGCTTGAGGTTTTGCGGCCGCACTTTTTCCTTGTGCGCCTGAAGGAAGATCTCGATGGTGCGGGTGAGCTGCGCGAAATGCTCGGCGAGAATGCGGAAGTCACCGTCGCGCGGAAGCTCGTTATAAAGCACGTCGCAGATGCCGTAGTTTTCGCAATGGAAAGCCACCATCGAGCGCACCGTCGTACGGACCACGGTTTCGAAGGGCTGGTGCGCCGCTTGGTCGAGCCCGCTGAGCAGGAGTTGCTGGCTCTTCTCTACGTGGCGCTTGAGCAGCGCTTGCACCACGCCTTCCTTGTTTCCGAAGTACTGGTAAAGCGAGCCCACGCTGATCCCGGCCTTGTCGGCGATATGAAGAGTGGTGGTCTTGGCGTAGCCACGTTCCACGAGCACGGCCTTGGCGGCCGTGAGCAGGGTCTCCACGGTATCGAGGGCGCGGGATTGGCTGGGCAGGCGACGGAGCTCGGCGAGCTTGGCTTTCTTAGGCATAGGCCTCCTGAAATGAAGGGGTGGCAAGATCGGGAACCGCGCTGCCGCGGGCCTCGACCTTCAGGATTTTTCGGACTTCCCGCAGAGGGAGATGCCAGTGCGCGGCCCAATCAAATCCGAAAACCAGGTCGGCTTCCTGGCCCATTTTCCAGCCGCGCGCAATTTGTGACAACCGGTTCGCGGCATCTCCGGGATCGCGGATCATGCTATTCAGAAGTCCGGCTGCGATCAGCATGATCGGCAGTGGCAGCTGGTGCTGGGCAAAGTAGAAGGCTTGGAGGCCAAGCTCGCCTCCAGGGTCGGCTTTGAAGCCTGTGAGCACGTGCCAGAGGTCGTGGGTTTGGTAAAAATGGAAGCGAAAATACTTCCCCGGCGAATCTAGGATCACCTTCTTGGGGTAGAAGTCGGGACTCAGATTACGCCGGATCATGAACTCGGAATATTCGCGGCCGAGAGTTCCTGCGGGGAGCTCACGCAGATCCTGCAGATTGAAGTGGGGGAGGAGCGGGCGCTCCTTCATGACTTTGGCCACCTGGGGATGCGTCGCGAGCCGGTCGAGTTCGGGCTTCAGCACATCTTCGGGGATGCGTTCGCTGAAGGCGAACACCTCGTCCGTGCGCTCGACATCGCGGACCAGGCCGATGAAGGCTTTGATCATGCGCAGGCGGTTGAGCAGCGAGAGCTGCATGGTTTTGGGGTTAGGTGCCTGTAGGATTTGGATTTCGTTTTTCATGAAATCCATTATATGAATAATCATTCATGTTTAATAGTCGCATTGGGGAAGTAAATTTGTCCATTAAATACTTAAAATAATTAGATAAAAATAAGCATATGAAAAAATTTAGAAAAAATATGAGGTTTTATTCAGTTATTTTTGGTGCGCGGGAGAGATAAATAGTTGGTAGGCCACGCCCGTCTCCTGGATCAGGTGGGGGCGGCCCTCCAAGGGGTTCTTAAAGCCGTCCTGCGCGTCTTCGAAGGAAACGATCACGGCCACGCATTCGCCCGCGGCCAGCGCCCGTTTCATGGCGGCCTGGCCCCCGGGCCGGTCCTCCAGATCGAAGAATTCGCCCTCTTCCTTCAAGTAGACAAAGTCCCGCGGATAGACAGCCTGGAAGCTTTTCCTCAGCTCGCTATGCCCGGCCGACTGAAAGGCGCGATTCAGGTGGGCGGGCTCCCAGCGCGGCTGGCCCGAATAAAAAAACAGGCAGTGCGGATACCGGCTGCGCACCGAATCCTGTTGGGCCTGCTCCCGGGCTGCCTGGAGATTCTCCGCTTTGGCCTTGGTGAAGCTGGCGTAAAGGAAAAGGGAATTCAGGAGGAGCAATCCGCTCACGCACCATGCGAGGACGGCTCTCTGCTGGAAGCGTTCGGCCAGGAGCAGGTAGATCGCCTGCATCAGTTCCAGCGCAGGAAAAAAGTAGTAAAAGTTGATGGGGTGGAGAAGGGCGGCGCCGGTGCTGGCCGCGAAGATCAGGAGCGCCAGGCGCAGAGGGGAAAGCCATGGCTCTTTCGGATTCTTTTTCCAGGAAAAGATGATGCCTGTGAGCACGAGTGCGAGCGTTGTATAAATCGCCAGGGAGTTTGCGAAGAGTTCGCCCGCCGTGATCCGGGTTTCGGCATTTTTGGGGAGAACCGCATACTCCGGCCGGGGCGGATGGCGGAACAAGGTGTCCCAGAGCATTTGGGAATATCTTTCCCCCAGGCAGGTGATGCATGGGTCATGCAGGAACTGAAAGTAGAGCGCTGCCAGTCCCAAAGTAGCGAGCAGCGCCAAAGCTGCAACCTTTGGCTTCCGGATCAGCAGCAGCGCCGGCAGGAAAGGGAGGTAGAAAAGTTTCAAAGAGATGAGAGTGCCCAGGAAGAGGGGGAGGAGGAATTTGGGAAGGAGTTCAAGGAGAAAGAGCGAGTTCAGGCTGGCTATCGCCACATGGAATGATTCCGGCCTCACATGGGTGGATAGGATCACCACCGCCGGGCTCAGGAGACAAAGCGCCTGTGCCACCAGCACGTGGGGAAGCGCGAATTTTTTCCGGGCCAGCAGCCCGAACAGGAAAAAGCAGAGCGCATTGGCCAGGGGGATGAAGAGGCTGAAGAGGTCGAGAAAGCGCTCCCTGAACTCGATCAGGTTCGGCAGCGTGACGGGCCGTCCCTGCCCGACGAAGAAATATTTTACGCGGATCAGGGCCCCGAGCAGAAGAATCATCGGCGTGCCGGGGTGATCGGTGAAGCGGATCTTTTCTCCCGCACCCGCCAGTAACCCATTCAGCAGGTAGGGGAGGCTGATGTAGGAAACTTTGGGCAGAGAGGCGCCAGTAGGGCGGAGATAGAGCGCCAGAGCGAGATACGCCAGCGGCAATGCAAGCAGGGCCAGGTTTTTTTTCTGATTCGCCAAGCCCTTCCAGTTTACTGGCTTGAGGGCCGGTTTCAAAGCCGCGGATTACAATGTGAACGTGAACTGATCGATCAGCGCACCGGGCACTTTTCCGCCTCCGAGGTCGCGGGCGAAGTAGGTGCCCACGGCCGGGTCGATCTCTGCCTGCGAGGTGAGCGCCATCAGCTTGCTCCCGAGCGCATCATAGAGCGACTCGTCCCAGCGCAGATCCTTGATCGGGCCGGCGATCTCGCCCCCCTCCACCCAGAAGCAGGCGTAGCGGGTCATGCCCGTGATCCGGGCCGTGACGGGATCGCTCCAGTTAAGGTAGTGGAGGTTGGACAGGTAGAGACCGGTGCCCAGCTCCTTGAGCACGTCTTTCTCGTCGAGGGTGCCGGGCAACACCTCGAGGGAACGCGCGCCCTCACCTTCGCCCGCGGCATTCGCCTTCAGGCCGAACTCCTTCGCCGTGCGTGAACTCACCAGCAACTCGCGCAGCTCACCGCGGTCGATGAGTGAAATCGTGGACGGCGCAACCTCGCCCAAGGAATTGAAGCGGGGAGTAAGCCCCAAGCCGAAATTTTCCCGCACGGAAAAGAGGGGCGAAAGCTTCGCCTCCCCATCCGCCAGTTTCTTGAATGGGGAACGGCCCTGCTTCCACGTGGCGCCCGAAAGGGCGCCCCAGCTCATCATGCCGATGAGGTCGGCGAAGGCCTTCGGGGCGAGGTAGGTTTTATACTTTCCCGGCTTCACGTTCTGCGCGGGCTTACCGAGCAGCTGCAGCTGCTGTTTGGTGCGCTCGAGATTCGCTTTCCAGTCTCCCGGATTCCAGCGCGCGCCCGCGTACACGCCTTTGGCGGCCTTGGGCCCGTTGTAGAGGGAGTAGTCCAGGAAAAAACTTTCCGTGGCGAACCAGTGGCTCTGGTTCTTGGAGTTGCGGTTGGCGGCGATCACCGGACCGCTGGCATATAGGCCGGCGAGATCGGAGCCCTCCGCCGTTCGCACCACGGCTTCCGCGGCCGCTTCCGCGCCCAGCAGATCACCCTGGAACTCCTCGTTGCTCTGCCCGTTGTTCTGCATGGGCACCTGGTTGGGGTCTTCTGGCAAAGTTTTGGCCTCGGCCCGGCAGGCTTCCAGTAGCTGCACGAGGGAGTTTCTGTCTGTCTCGAGGTTTCCGCTCAGGGTGCGGCTTTTCTCGACGGTTCGGCCCGCGCTCTGGAACTTCAGGGAAAGATTCAGCTGTTCCACATTTGTGTTCTGGCGCACGCGGTTGCCGTTGAAGCGCACGAAGAGGCTGTTCTCCGCCCCCAGGTTCACCGTGAGGTCTTCTTCGCTTTTTAGGCTCTGAAAAAGGGCGTCGCAGAGCGATTGGAATTCCTGTTTGGCCTGGCCTACGAACTTGTTCATGCTCCCCCTCCGAACACTTCCACGCCCCTGAAGAGGCAGGGCGGGGAGGAGTGGCCCACGCGGATGATCTGATTGGGCTCGCCCTTTCCGCAATAGGGCGTTCCGAACGTGCCCACTGTTTCGCGTTTGCCTACGGCTGCGAGCGCGTTCCAGAACGGCACGGTCACCCCGCGGTAGTTCGGGTTGCGCACCGTTTTGCCGAGCTTTCCGTTTTCGATGAGGCGGCCGTGTTCGCAGCCGAATTGGAATTTGTTTCTATAGTCGTCGATGCTCCACGAGCGGTTCGTCGTCATCAGCACGCCCTTTTTCACCTGCGAGATCATTTCTTCCAGGGAGTCGGTGCCGGGTTCGAGGTTGATGTTCGCCATGCGGTCGATGGGCGCGCGGTTCCACGAGGAGGAACGGAAATTCGCCACGCCCTTCAGCCCGGACCGCTTCTGCGATTCCAGGGCGCCTAAGCCCCGCTGGAGCCTTCCGTGCTCGATGAGGAACTCCTTCGTCGCTTTGTAGCCGCCGTCGTCGAAGCTGTAGCTGGCGAATTCACCGCTGAAAGAAGGGTCGAAGGTCACGTTCATGAGCTTCGATCCGTACTGGAGTTTTCCGAAGTCATCGGCCTTCACGAAGCTCCAGCCGGCGTAATTGCGCTCGTCGCCCAGGATGCGGTCGATCTCGAGCGGATGCCCGATCGACTCGTGGATCTGCAGCATCATCTGGTCGGGCATCAAAATAAGATCCATCGTTCCCGTGGGACAGTTCTCGGCTTTCAGCAGCTCCAGCGCTTCTTTCGCTGTCCGCTCGCTTTCCGTGGCGAAAGTAACGCGGTTGAATATCTCTCCGCCCCATTGGCCGGTAGGCGCCCAGGTGCGGGTCTGGGATTCGGCGCCCTCGGCAGCGGTGGCGGCGCAGCTCACGTGCACGAGGTCGAAGCTCTGGCGCACGGCGGATCCTGAGCTGGAGAAAAGCTGGATGTCGGTCTGCACCAGCACCGCGGATGCCGCACGGTTCACCACCAGGCCGGAAACTTTCATGGATTTGGAGGCGGCGAGCAGGCAGTCGGTGATCTCAGCGAGTGAAGTGGAGTCGAGATTCTTCTGGCGGGGGCTGCGGTACTCTCCCTTGGCGAGGGGACGCTGTTCGGCGCTGAAGGCGAAGGCTTTGTGCCGGCTCAATCCTTTGGTGGTAGCGACGGCCTGGTCGAAAGCCCGCTGCAGTCCCGCTTCGCTCAGATCGGCGGTGGCGGCATAGCCGAAGTGGCCATCCACCAGAACCTCGGCCATCACGCCTTCTTCGAGCGAGCTCGAGTTTTTCTCGGGCTTGTCGTTACGAACCACGCGGTAGGTGGTGGTCTCACTCGAGTAACGGAGGCCGGCCCAGTCGGCCTTGGTTTTGGCATAGCCGAGGGCTTTTTCCGGAGAAAAGTTCGAATTTTGCGTGGTTTGCATAGGTTAAGGTTCTATCGCGGGGCAGGGGGGAGTTCAAGGAGGGGGGTGACGGCTTACCTGAGGATATGTTCAGGATTTTCCGTGAGAATCCGATCCCTTTGTAGGAAAAGGAGCCCCATGAAAAAGCTCATTTTTGTCCTAGCCGTGTTTTTCACACTCCCGACCGCTCATGCGATCGTGGTTACCGCTTCCAGTGTGGAGGGCCTGAACTACCGTCTGGAAGGCATCCAGCCTCCGGTGGAAACCCCTACGGGCGTGGAGCTGATGCTGAACTCCTTTTACTGCCTGGGCGACAAAGGCCCATTGGGTTCCCTCGGCCCGCTCGGAATGTTCGGCCCAATCGGCAGCAATGCCTGGAACGTTTCCGAAGTAATGAAGCTTATGGTTGGCGATTGGTCGAAGTATTCCAAATATCTGACCCTCAAAGGCGGCCCGCTCAGCGAAAAAGGTCCCCTTGGCGATAAAGGCCCCCTCGGCGACAAAGCCTATTACCAGGACCTTCCCGCCATCAATGACTTCGCCAAGCAACTGCAGGCCGGAGGCGTTTGGAGCGCGCTCGGTCCCCTCGGCCCTTTGGGCCCCCTCGGTCCCCTTGGCCCTTTGGGTCCCGTGGGGGGGCATGGCTACGAAGCGGATGACAATGGCGTCTACCGCGAGGGTGGGGAAGAGCGGCGTACCGTGAAGGCAGCCGGAAAAACCTTTGAGCTGGTGGAAGCCTATCCGGAAAGCTACGCCAAGAAGATGCGCGACAACGACACTTCCTTCATGGTGGTCAACGCAGAGGTCGACTTCGATCAGGTGGACAGCTACGAGTTTTCCTCTGCCTCACGCCAGTGGGTGACCATTGTCGTGGTTCCTGAGCAGGGACAGACCATGCACCTTGCCCTGAAAGACGGCAGCCGTGGGATCATCAAATCGGAATCCCATCCCTATATCAATTGGATCTCCGCTCAGGTTGCCAAGGGCGCCAAGCTTCGCGTGGACGTGAAGCTCCAAGGAAGCGTAATCATGGGCGCGAAAGGCTACCGTCTGGTCGTGACCGGATCGGGCTCTCGCTTCTACGACACCGACATCCGCGGCCCGCACCAAAAGTAATATTTAAGAATTCCGCAGGTTAGTTCTCAGCTCAGGTAGCGGCGACGGGCTCTTCGGACGTCTCTTCTTCGAAAACAGGCGCGAGCGTCTCGTTGAAATCAAGATCGCGCCCGTAGGTTTCCGGAAGCAGCTTCCAGGCCAGCAGCGCGAGCGCGAAAACCGCCGAGCCCACGACCATCGCGCTGTTCAGCGCGCCAAGGTGCTTCAGCGAAACGAAGGCCGTGGTCAGCAGGATCACCGCCGAGCGCACGAAGTTGGGCACCGAGGTGGCCACGGTGGCGCGGATATTGGTGCCGAATTGCTCGGCCGCCATGGTCACCAGCACCGCCCAGAATCCGCAGGCGAATCCCAGCACCGAACAGATGCCGTAGAAGTAGGCAGGAGAGGCGCCACGAGCCGTGAAGTAGGCGAGGCAGCCTGTGAGCGCGAGCGCCAGAAAGGCAATCACAGCTTTGCGGCGGCTTTTAAGCTTCTGGCTAAGGAGGCCGCTGGCCAGATCGCCCAGGGTGAGGCCCACCGAGCCGAACAGCAAGGCATTGCCGGCCGTAACACCCGAGATGCCCAGCTCTTTGGTGAGCTCGGGCGAGAACGTGAAGAGAATGCCGGTGGTGAAATAAATCGGAACGCCGAGGAGCACGCAAAACAGGAAGCGAGAGCCGCGTGCTCCCGTGAAGAGCACGCGCAGATCGCCCCGGGGAGCATTGTGCGCGGTCTTCTTGAACATCGCGGAATCCGCCATCTGAAATCTGGCCAGGAGAAGCAACAGACCCATGCCGCCGCCTACGAGATACGCGGTTTTCCAGTCGAGCATCTGGCCAATGAACGAGGCGGCCACCGCACCCAGCAGTCCCAGAGCGGCGATGATGGTGGTGCCGTAGCCGCGGTCTTCCTTGGAGAGAACTTCCGAAACAAGGGTCACGGCGGCGCCAAGCTCGCCCGCGAGGCCCACGCCCGCCAGAAAGCGAAGCATGCCGTACGCTTCGATGCTGGTGGCGAAGGCGTTGGCGATATTGGCCAGGGAGTAGAGGAGGATGGAACCGAAGAGAACCGAGAGGCGCCCGCGTTTATCGCCGAGGATGCCCCACAGCAGGCCACCCAGCAGCATGCCGCCCGCCTGCAGGTTCAGCAGCCAAACACCGTGCGAGGTGAGCTCCGCGGCGTCGGTGATGCCCAAGGCTTTCAGAGAAGCCACCCTCACCACCCCGAAGATGGTGAGGTCGAACATGTCTACGAAGTAGCCGAGGGCGGCTACGAGCACGGTGAGATTGAACGCCTTACGCATGCATGCCCCTCGGTCAGCTTAAGGTTAAGGGAAGAAAGCTTTTACAGCGATCTCTGTAGCGTTCACACCACGCGGCTCCATATAGGGAGCAGTTGGTTTGCCGCCGCTCCAGCCGTGGGCCATGCCCTCCACGATGATCTTCGTCACCATCGGCTCGCCGCCGTAGGAGAGAGTGCTCACAGCAGCCGAGTAGTTGTATCCGCCCTGTTCGATGCGGCTGTTGGCTTGCGTGACCTCGCTATCGCTGCCGCCGTTTCTCGTCCAGATGGCGGTGTTGATGCGCGCGAACAGCTCGGCCGTGCGCTGGCCGTTGACGATGTTCACATAGGCATCTTTATCGCCGTGAACCACGATCACTCTCATCGGCTTGGTACGCTTGGGGGAGCAGGCAAGGGCCTGTTCGGCCGACTTATCGAGATCCTTGCTCGGGCCGGAACGGGTTACCTGGTGCGCTTCCGATTCCGATTCAGCGGCTGCGAACTCAAGGCCGGAGCCGAGGGCAGCGCCCGCGAAGATGTCGGAGTAGCAGCCGAGCAGGTTGGCCGCCATGGCGGAGCCGGCGCTCAGGCCTGCCACGTAGGCATTGCCGGATTTCAGTTTGTACTTCTGGCTTACGGCTTTCACCATGTCCACGATGATCGAGGCTTCGCCCGTGCCGCGAGCCTGGTTTTCCTTCTTGAACCAGTTCCAGCACTTCCAGCTGTTGTCTCCGTAGCCTTGCTCGGGATAGAGCACCGCGAAGCCTTTGGCTTCAGCGTAGGTGTTGATGTCGGTGCCAGTGGCCATCTGATCGCCGGTGAGAAAGCAGCCATGAAGCATCACGACCAGTCCGCCCGAGAGCTTGGAGGGCAGAAACAGTTTGTACGAGCGGCTGCCAGCGGCGTTTCTCTGTTCTCCCGTCACGGTTTGACCTGCGAAGGCGGAGGTGCCGAGGGTCAGCGTGAGCAGGGCGAGGGCGATTAGGTGTTTCATAGGAGCTCTCCTAAAGGTTGTTGCGGAACTAGAGTCTTAAATCGACAGTTATGTATAAGGATGCCACCACGAACTAGCAAGCTGAAATCTCATGGAAAAATTTCCATTCTCTAAAAGAGCGAAACACGGAAGAAAATGCCAGGCGAGGGTCAATGTGGAAGCGGAGGAAATTCATTAAGGAATCAGCGCCCACTTTCAATATAGAGCGTTTACTCTAGTTAAGCCGAAGCGGCGGTGGCGGCAACTTTTCGCGCCTGGGTAGAGGAGAACACTGGCTCAGAGAGAAAAATTGACCAAATAAATTGGCCATACCGAACTCTGGCCAATTGCAGCATAGTCGAATTTCCCCGGAAATACCTGCTGGCAGGGGGAGGCGGACCAGCTTTTCCGAAGGTTTGCCTCGCAGCATGCCGAAAAGTTTCCATGTCCAAGTTTTCGAAGCTAGGTCGAAATCGGATTCTCTGGGTGCTCCTGGCCTATGGCGCCGTGACGGGAGGGCAGTGGGCCTATCGCATCTTCCGCCCTGACGTCGGCTCACACGAGAGCCGGGCCTTCTTTCTTCAGCACGCGTTGCGGATGAGCCGTCCGCTCGTGAAGGAAGGCAGGAGCCGCGAGCTTTCCCATTATCTTCACGACGCCGTGACTACCGGGCTTGTGGATTATTTTGAGATCGAGCACCAGGGCAGGATCGAAACCTTCGGGAAGTCGCCTGCGGACAGGCCGCTGCTTTCAGAAACCATGACCGAAGGTGAGGGTTCCATCTGGGGCAAGGCGGAAAACAGCGATACAAGCGTTCGTCTCGCGTCGTCTCACGGATGGAGTGCCCGGCTGGCCTTCGCGAAGGAAGAGCAGTGGCGTCGCCTTCCGGGAGACCTTGTCTTTCTGTTTCTGGTCTTCGCATTCTTTTTTTCCTATCGCCCACACACATCCTCGCTCATGGCTGAACGGTCCACGGAGAACCGCGTGAGGCGGGAAGCCCGCAAGAAGGAAAAGCCCGAAAGCGCGCGCAAGAAAGCCGCGTCTACCTTCAGCGAAACCACGGGAGTGTGCGGGCGGGCCACGCTTCTGCGCCATGCCGACCTGTTACGCACACTTGGCCAGGAGAAGTTTTTCACCAACCTTGAGGAGTTCTACACACAATGCGCGGCTGTCGTAAGCCGCTATCACGGCCGCATGCACGCCGTGCACGGGCACGAGCTGCTGTTCTTTTTTCCGGAGGGAGGCGAGGCGCAGGGGCGTCTCGGACTCTCGGCCGCGCGTGATCTGGTTGCGCTCGCCGAAAGCCGCGGCTTCGGACTGGCCGTGGCGCTCGCTTACGGCCAGCTCTATGGAAGCCAGCTTCAGCAAGGCTTCGCGCTGTTCGGCGAACCGGTGGAAGAGGCGGGAGACTTTCTCGAGGTGATGGCCGGGCAAAAAGAAAGCGCCGTCTGGGTGAGCCCCGAAGTGGCACGCCTCGCGGGGTCGCACGCGAAATTTTTGGGAGAGGGCCGCAAAGGCCGCCGGGCCCAGGCCATGGTTCTGGCGAAGCTGGGCGATGTGCGCGCCGCCATCGAGGGCTGTAAAAAAGGCGAATTTTCCGAACTGAGCTTCCATCGGGGCGACAGCGCCCTCGGTGAGGTGCTGCGCTCGCTGGCTGCCGAGCAGTGGCAGCGCGAGACCTACGTGGAAGTGGTGAATGAGCTACGGAGGGTGCAGTGCCGGCGCTGCGGCCCGGAGGTGGCCGACGCCTATCGGCAGCTGCTGTCTTGCGAACTCGAGAAAAAAGACAGCTATCGTTTGTCCTCGGTGCTGGCTCTAGCTCCTCAACTGCTGAGCCGCTCCACCGTCGACAGAAATCTCGAAAGGCTTTTCCTCCAGGCCGTCACACTCAAGGACAGACGGGTGCGCGCCAATGCCGTGGAGCTTTTCACCCGTTTCTTTCCCGAGCGTGAGATTCCCGAACTCCGTTCCCTGGTGCGCGACGAGGACAACCGCGTTTCGGCCAACGCTCTCATTAAAGCGGCCTGCGAGCGCTTTGATGAGAAGGTGATCGCGCGGATCGAGGAGCGGGTGATGGGCGGCAGCGTGGCCCACGTGGCGAGCGCTCTGCATGCGATGGGCGAAATCGCGCTCTACTACCGCCGGCACGATCCACTCTTTCTCGGCACCAAAATCGCTTTCTTGCGGTTGTTCGAGAACGTTCCGATGTGGGCCGCCCATCCCAATCCGATGATCCGGCGCCAGGCGCTGATTGCGGCCCATAAGCTCGCAAGCGAGTCGGTGGATGAGCGGCTGCGCACGCTTTTCCAGCGCAGCGGCGATGCCGAGCTGCTGGAGCTCTTCAAGTCGGTATATGGGTGGAAGCGGGATCAGCAGGCCGCAGCCTGATCAGTCCGAGCCCTTGGGAATGAAACTCAGGATATTGTTGGTGCGCACCAGATCGAGCACCTCGCGCTTCGAGGTCGCCGCGATATCGATAAACTTCAAGCCGTAGCCTTGGGACTGGTCGCCGCTTTCCGAGCGCTTCCACACGACTTCGCAGACCGCTTTATGCGTGGTCTCGCTTGAGGGCAGATTGAATTGGATCTCCACCACTCCGCCCGGCTCGAGCTTCACGCCCGGATGCCGCAGCAGCTGGTCGTGATTGAGGTAGAGGCCACCGAAGCCGAGTTGCTGCGCCTCAATGGGAATGTTTCCGAGACAAACCGTCACGGGCGCCTCGGGGCGGTTCTCCTTCGGCCGGGCTCCGTATACGTATTCCCAGATCAGGCGGTAGAGGCGTTCGAGGTCCACGGGCTTTTCGAGGAAGGCAAAGGCACCCATGTCGAGCAGGGTCTCGATGCCGTACTCGTCCGGATAACCGGAAATGAAGATCACGCCCGGCTCATACATATGGAGCTTGCGGATCTCTTTCAGGAAGGCCAAGCCGTTCAGCTTGGGCATGCGGATGTCCGAAACCACCACATCGATCTTGAGCTTCTTGATGGCGTCAAGGGCCTGCATCGGATCGTTGAATATATAGGACTCGATGCTGCGTGACTGGAAGAAGTGCTGCAACATCTTGGTGAGGTCGGATTCGTCATCCAGGATCAGCACGCGCGGGCGCGGGAGCTGGATGTCGCCGCTCTGTTTTTGTTTTTCGATGAACAGA
>DATBTF010000192.1:0-5309 GCA_036559405.1 Bdellovibrionota bacterium | reverse complement strand
CCGGGCTGCTGACGGATCAGCTCTTCCACTCCCCAGAAGCAGCCGCCGGCCAGGGTGGCGATCTCGGTTTTTGCCTTAGCCATTTTCTTCTCCTTCGCGCCGAAGAGGGAAAGGTACTTTCCATAACCCTCCGCCTCGAGCTTTTCCTTGGAAATGAAGCGTAGCGAGGCCGAATTCATGCAATAGCGCTGCCCGCCCCGGTCTTGCGGGCCATCGGGGAAAACGTGCCCGAGGTGTGAGCCGCCAGTTTTCGAGCGAACTTCGACGCGTGTTTCGAACATGCTTTTGTCGGTTTTGGTTACGATATTCTCTTTTTCCAGCGGCTTCACGAAGCTCGGCCAGCCGGTGCCGGAATCGTATTTGTCGAGCGAGCTGAAGAGCGGCTCGCCGGAAACCACGTCCACATAAATCCCTTCGGCATGATTGTCCCAGTACTGGTTGCTGAAGGCGCGTTCGGTGCCTTCTTCCTGCGTGACTTCGTATTGCAGGGGTGTGAGCTTTTTTTTGAGCTCGGCCGCCGAAGGTTTGTGGAATTTTTTGGGATCGAATTCTTTGCTCATGGCGGCTCCATAAGGAAATAAAAACGAAAATAGCACCAGCAGCAAGGGTAAATGCTTCATGGAAGGGGACTATATCACCTTATTGGTCTTTGATGATAACCGTAGACACAGAAGAGCCGCTATCCATTCGCGTGCTTTGCCCCGTGGCACCGTCGTAATAGCCGATTCCATTGGGATAGGAATAGGTTACGGGCGTGCCCGAGCAGGACGTTGCCAGAGGAAAAACGTCCACCTCGGTATCATAACGCGAGGCTTGGCTGGCACCCGGGCCGAGCGGAATGCGCACGTTCGTGGTGATGGTGTTGCCGTCCTTGATGGTGGCGGCCATCGAAAGACAGCCGCTGTCCACTGCCACGGTGCGGCCCGCACCGGCCATTGATTTCATCATTTTCACGCGGAAACGGCCCGCGCCATTGGCATCGCCCGCCACGATCGAGCCCCGGCGATAAACTCCGGTGGAGATATTATAGTCCCACACTTCCTTGGCTCCCTGGCCTCCGGGCGGCTCCGCCTCCAGGAAGAGATTGGTGGTAGCAAATGTATCGTCATGTCCGCCCCCGAGGGAAATCACATGGTCCACGGAGTTCAGCGCGTTCAGGCGCGTGGATGTATAGGGTGGGGAAACGCTCGCCCGGTAAAGCTCGGGTTTGCCGGCCACGTCAATCGCCGCGGCGAAGTAGATGTTGTCCGCAGAGTCAGAGGTCAAGGCGGTCACGGATGTGGCGGCTGTGGTCACTCCGCTTCCATTGATCACGGTGGATCCTGCGGTGCCAAGGGTGGCGTAGTTCAATTCGAACATATTGAGCGTATTGGCGTCGGATTTAAACAGGATGTGGGATTGGTCGTTCATCAGGATAAAGCGGGTGCCGAACGTACTGGTATTGCTTTCCACGGAAGGGATCTGTTTGCCGCCCGCAAGAAGGGAACCTCCGGTATAGCTCACGCTGCTGCCGTTCGGAGCTCCTGCTCCGTTGTAGTTGGAACTTACGTTGATGTTGGCCGAGCGAATCTGCACTGCTTTGTTCGCGCTTGTGTCGTATGCCGAGACGATCAAAGTGGCATCATTACTGGTGAGTATGGCGTTGTCCAGGTAGCCGCCCGTGCCGAAGGTCACGTCGAAAAGAATGTAGTTCGTCGACCCGGGGCTCGACATATCCACCACTTTCGCCGTGGCTGTAGCGCCGGAAGTAAGGAAGTAGATCGCCTTCTGGTTGGCTTTGGCAGTGACGAAGCTGCCGTTTTGGCCGGATGCGGCGATTACGGTGGGAGCCGGAACTGTGAGCGCGGTGCCGGGAGTATAGGTAACGTCAAGCAGCATCGCTTTTTCCACGGGGCCGGAGTTCACATGCGCGTGGTAGATGATGTGGGTGCCATCGTAGGAGAATTTCATATTGTCGATATAGTCGTTGGCCACAGTGATTTCGCCGCCGCTGATCTTGGCTCCGCTGGCTACAGTGCCCAGGCCAGTGCCTCCGATCGTGGCGTTCACGATGCTTGAGCCGTCGATGGTGGCGAAATGCAAATCATCCCGGCCGGCCACACCCATTGTGGCGGAATACACCACATAGTAGTTGGAGGTGGTGGGGCTGATCGCGAAGCGGTAACGGTTTTCCATTCCGCAGGAGGTACAGGCGCCTACCCCAGGGCTCACCGTGCTGGCGTTGCTTATTTTCACAGGCGCGCTATATGAGTCGTTGGAGTCGGAGCCGATCGCCACAGAATAGAGCTCGAAGAGCCCGCTCGTTTGCATATCACCCACGAACACCACGTAGTTCCCGTCTTTTGAGAGGCGGAAATCCTGCGCACCCGCCGCGCCGCCCGGCACGCCGGAGCTCTGGCTGATCCTGCTTAAATTGGTGGTGGTGGGGTTATAAATCCAGAGCTCGTCGGGCGAGCTGGGATAATCCACGGTGAAAACAATTTTTTTCTTCGTGGGCACCTGCGCCGGATTCGTCACGCCGAAGCCACCCGACACGGCGATCGGCAACTTGGTCTGCTTGCCGGTGCTGGTGTCTTTTATATATGCCTCATACGGCTGGGCCGGAGCGGTGGGATAAGATTCGCCCGTATAATCGTGGGTAGCGGTGAAAAAGAATTTGTTCTCGCTCGAGAGGAACACCCCGCGCTCCATCTTTGCTTTGTTAGCCGTGCCCTGGAAAAAGTTGCTGCTCGCTTCCTGATCCAGGCAGGTGCTGTTGTAGAGCTTGGAATTGATGTTCGTATCTTTACCGCAAAAAACAAAATTGAGGCTTTTCAGGGTGGGAAAGGGGCTAGTGGTCTTGGCTGAAGAGGGCGCGGTGCCCGAGTCGTTATAGCAGTTGTCCACGTCGAAAAGATGCACCACCACGGTGGTGGCGGCACCGGTGAGCTGGGTGGATCCGTTGGCGCCTCCGCAGATCACGCGCACGGTAGAGCTAGGAGTGGCGGCCAGTCCCGAGGACGGCCAGCCCACGCCGTAAAAATTATAGATGCCGTTCGGGATCACTAGGGAAATCGAGTCCGTTTCCGAAGCACCGGATTGCGAATACACCTGCCCGGTGCTGGAGTTCACGGCATAAACGATAAGGCCGCCGCCCAGCACACTTGTGATGGAGAGTTCCGGCTTTGCGCTTTGCAGGAGATCGTTCACCGGAAAGCTGCGGTCTTGGCCGACCGTAACTTTCGTGAAACCGCCGGGGATGCGCTCAAACTTGTCCAAAAACTTAGCGCAGCCACTGAAGGTAAGCAGAGTGAAAGAGGCGAGAAGAAAAATTCGTTTCATACCAAACTCCGTCCATGGAATAGGGCGGGGACGCAATGCGCCCGCTCTCTAAATTATACAGAGGAAAATCTTTGGAAGACAATGGCGAGCTCTTGCTAGAATGTTGGCCATGGCTGAAAAAAAGAAACCCGCCAAGTCCGCGAAATCAGGCTGGGCCTACAGCTATAAAAAATTCACCTTGCCCACCTTCCGCAGCCCCCTGGCCAACGAAGGGGATATCCGCTTCCGCGATGAGGTGGACCATGCGTTTTTCCTGCGTTGCTGCGAACTTTACCGTGTGCTCGATCTCACCGAGCGGAACAAAGAGCGGCTGGTGGAGGTCTACTCCAAATACCGCAAGCACTCCCAGTTCACGGAAACCCTCACTTTCCGGTACTTTGACTCGGAAGAGGCCCTGGTGGCCAAGTTCGACCCCCGCCTGGCGGCCAGCATGTTTTTCTGCTTCAACTTCCTCTACGAGCTGCGCATTTCCCTGACCTATACCGACAATTTACCCGGTACCGTGAAGACCGAAATTGACGACAGCCTGTGGACGCTGCGCCAGGGCTGGAACGGGCTGGTGGATGGGGTCGAAGAAAAGTACGGCTGGAAGTTCAAGAAGCTGGAAATTCAAGAGCCCGCCTAGGCTACTCGAAGAAAGTCCCGTTCGAGATACTCGATCAGCTGGGCCCAGTTCTCGTCACTGGAGCGTAGCTCGAGGCCAGCCATTTCTGATGCATCATCGCACCAGACTGCCGAGGCGATCAGCTCGGTCTTTTTGTTCACCCCCACGAAGAGGGTGAGTACGTAGTTGGTATGCTTGTCGAGCGGCTCCACCGTGCGGATCTTGAGGCCTCCGCGGCCGACGTCGATCACCTGCACGTGCACCTGCTGGCCCTTCTCGTTCACGAGAAAGCCCTCGCAGTTCATCGGGAAACGGGGGTGGCGGGGAGATTTCTTGCCCGCAACGACCACTTCTCCCTGAGGCAGGGCCTTGGCGTATTCGCCGTAGTCGTAAACGTTTTTCAGCACGCGCAGATCAAGTCTTTCCAGCGTGGAGAAAAGCTTGGTTCGTACGTTGAAGAAGTAATTCAAAACGTCGGGCGACATGCTTTGGTGGGCCACGAGGAAGAACTTTTTCTCAGGGAAGTGGTATTCACAAATGTTCTTCTGGGAGATGCGCTCGCGGAAATCGTCGGCCTCTCGCGCTTGAAGGAAGAGCGGCTGCCGGCCATCATTCGGTTCGAAGATTTTCTCGAAACCAAGGACGCCGGCGAATTCGTCGGACCAGGCCGTGGTGGCTTCCGTGACCAGGCCATCGTAGTGGCAGTACGAGGTACCGAAACAAACGGCGAAATGGTAGAGCGCCAGCAGTAGATCTTGGCTGGCGGCAAAGTCAGGATCGATGGCCGGAAGCGAGACCTCGGCTATGCGCCCCTCGAGATTTTTGCGGAACGAAGCAAGATCGAAGCGCGTTTCTATGGGGAGCCGGAGCGGGCTTTCGCCAAAGAGGCAAACGGCGCCTACCACCTTGCCTGCCTGAAGGGCCACCACGGTATTCGTAGAGGGGAGGGCGTGCTGTTTGAGGAGCCAGAGCTTGTCGCCCTCGTGTCGCTCGAGCCCCATTGTTTCGCGGGAACGCTGGAGCAAGCGAAAGGCGCTCTCGAATTCCGAGCGGGTGCGGGCAAGCTGAATGGTCACGGTGGGAGACAAAGGTTCCCCTCCTTAAGCCGATAGTTAGATTTTATCGGAAATTATGCGGTGCGTCCATTAGAATTGTTAAGAAATTTAACAATTAAATCCAGTATTTCCGAATCCTTAAGATGAAAGGCGAGCGAGGAGGTCTTAGGATCTAAGGGTGAGCCATTTAAGCAAAGATGAGACTTTCTGGAGCGTTTTAAACAGCGCCATTGAGCTGGATTTCAAGCGGGGCCACCTCCGCTGGACCATGAGCGAGCTCTCCCGCATAAGCAAGGTCACCCGCTCGCTGATCTACTACTACTTCGGCA
>DATBTF010000191.1:0-34233 GCA_036559405.1 Bdellovibrionota bacterium | reverse complement strand
TTCGGAAATTTTCTCTGAGCTGAGGGCCTCGCTGGCCATGAAACGGCGGCCGTCCGCGATCGTGCGGCTCACATCGTCCGATCCATCCACCATGATTTCAGCGGCACGGCTTGCCTGCGCGCGTGTCCAGAATGCTCTCGGCAGTGCGGGGCGGGGCTCGACCATCGCATTGCGCACGGTGGAAACCCCGGCACGCTGGGAAATCTTTGCTTCGGCTCTCGCAGCCGCCGTCTTGGGAACCCAGACGTAAGGGTAGCCGTTGATCTCCGTGATTCCGGCGACGAGGTCGTTCTGCTCCTCGGCAAAGGGCAGCGCATCCAGCCTCGTGTTTTTTCTCAGCTTCGGATTACGGAGCTGATCGAATGAAAATCCATTGAAGGCTTTATTGTAGCTATCGACGATCCAGTTCTTGCCGTTGATCTCGGTAACAACAAAGGCATGATCCTCGGCTACCTCGTTGATGATCTTCCCGGAGTCCGGGCTATAAAATTTCAGCTTTGCCTTGGCATAGACGTAGCGGTTGGGAATCCCGGCCTCTTTGAGGGCCATGTGGGTGATGAGCGCGTTTTCCCGGCAGACGCCGGCCTTGCAGTTCGCGTATTCACTGAGGGGGATGTCCTGGTTCGCGTTGCGATATGTGTTAACTACGCCCCGGTATCTGGAGTTGGTATAGCTCTTCCCGGGCAGCACATTGGTGCGGATTCGTTTGTTGATCCTGTCGATTTTTTCCGTGACATGGATCCGCATCTGACCCACGTCCTGCGCGAACGTTCGCAGTTCGTCGAATTCCGGAGCGTGAAAGTTGACGATATAGTCAGGTTGGATTCCGCCGTACCCGACGGATCCTTCCATCACCGATCCTTCGGGAATGTCCTGGAAGCTGACCGGCTTGGCGTCGTATTTTCCTTCTTTTCCTTTGAGCGCATTCGGAACCCGCGCCGGAGGGCCGCGTGCCTGGATCGTCTCAGAGGGGGAGAAAATTTCCGCTTTCCTCGCGGCAGCAATCGGAGCGACGGAAGGTTCGGGTTCGGGAACAACCGCCTTCTTCACTTCCTGCGGAAGGGATTCCACCTTCGCCACCGGCGCTCGTTTTTTAGGCGCGCGGGCTGCTGCTTCGACTTGCAGTGATTCCAGGCGGGAGAGCGAATCGGACAGCTCGGGACTTACTTCGTCTCCCGCTTCGACCAGGCGGTCGGCTTCTGCCGTTGCTGCTTCGGGAGTACTTCGGAATTCCCTTTCCGCAGTTTCAAGAGACCTCAGCGTGACGGCGGGCGCTTCGGCGGGAGCGGCCGTTCCCGCTTTTTGAGCGGCAGCGGCTTTCCGGTGAGCGGCGATACCGCTTAGGGCTTGGAGATCGCAAGTGCCATCCACGGCTCCAGCGAATGCATGGACAGGCGCGAGCAGCGCCAGCAGCAAAAAGGTGAGTAAAAATAATTGTTGTTTACGAATCATCCGTGCGTACCAACAAAAATCGTGAAGACCTTCCGTGAGATCCCTAGAGACTTATCGGGCAAGGTGCAGTTTTTATTGATGGAATCCCCCGCTCACACGCCTCCGTGACGTGCGTGGAATTCCAAGGGTTTGGAAAAGCGGATCGGAACACTTAGATCGGGAGCTGATTGTTTTGACCGTGTGAACAGTGACGCCTACAACATCTTCAGGCAAGCCAGTGACTTCTGGAACAAGCCCGGGTTCGCGGCCGTGCCTTCGATTTCTTCCCTGGAATAGCCACTGTCTTCGAGCATTTTGCGCACGCCTTTTTCCCAGGCCTGTTTGCGGTCAGCTCCGCCTCTGAGGGCCTCCGCGGCGCTCACATAGGCCATTCGATAGGTCTCGAAGTTATCGGGATCGGTGGCCATGGACGCCAGGCTCCGGGCTGCGTTGCGGGCGTCGTCCGCATTTTTCTCCAGAGTGGCGATGCTCTTCGCGAGCTCCGCGCGCGCGGCATCGTCGAGGAAAGCGATCTTCGCCAGTTCAGTCTCCGGCTTGGAATTGGAGGCGAGAGCGCGGCCTTCGGCCTTCACCGCGGCTTTAGTTTCCTGTTCCAGCGCTTTGGATTTCGCTCCGAGCTCAGCCGCCTCTTCCAGCTGGCTCTTCTCGCCTTTTACTGCGCCGATCGCTTCAGCCAGGGCAAGGCGCTCTCCACTGCCGGCTTCCGCCTTGGCGGCCGCGTGCACAAGCGCGGAATTGTCGGTAGCCGTGCTCACTTCCTTGCTCTTCTCCACCGCCTTCACGAAGGCTTGGTCATTGAGCTTCTCAGCACCTTTCAGATCCTTCGCGAAGCTGCGGCCGGATTTCTCCGCGTGGCTTTCGACAGTACGGTAAATACTGGACTGCTTCTCACGGGGCAGCTCACTCACCGCCTTCTTGAATTTCTGATAACCTTCGAGCCGCTTCGATCCCTCTTTCACCCCTGCCTGCGAAACTTTGGCGAGGCTCGAGTCGATCTCGCCCAGCTTCTTGCTGTCGTCGCTCGAGAGAAAGTTCATAACAGCGGCTACGGCACGGTCGTTCAACTCTTCGTCTGCTGTAGTGAGCGGCTTGGCCGATCCCAAGGTATTTTCGTTCTTCGCCAGGAAGGCGAGTTGATCGTCGACCTCCTGCTGCGCCTGTTTCACCTCGTTCAAGGCGGAGCTCAGCCCTTTGTCATTCGGGTCGGCCTGGAGCATCTTCTCCTTTGATCTGGCCTCCCGGGCTAGAGCCTGCTTCTGCGTTTCCAGCTCTTCGCGCTCGGCACTGAAGGTCTTGGCAGGTTTCTGCTCCGGAACGTCGGCGGCGGCCAAAGCTTCGTCGGCCTCCTGGCGGCTGGCGCGCGCCAGTTCACTCTCCATCAACACTTCGTGCGCGAGGGGAGAAGCATCTGCTTCTTTCGTGCTACCCGAACGGGCGGCGAGCTTGGGAGAACAGATTTCCTGCGTGAGGCAGTTCCGCACCTGCTCCGGCTTCCATCCCTTATCCGCGAGTGCGTTCGCGACCATTTTCTCGCGGGCGGCGATCGTCTCCGCATTGGCGGCCGCAGCCTGAGCTTCCACGAGATCTTTCGCCATTTTCTCCGAGTTCTTCGCGTCGGGCACGAATTTGCCGATCGTACGGGCCAATGCCTGCTGCGACTCGCGAGCGTATCTTGAAGCAAGCGCTGTATCATGGGCATAAAGCGCGCTCAGGAAGTCCACCTTATGGGAATCTTTTAGCACCGACGACAAACTCTGTTCCGGAAAGTGCTCGGCGGCATAGGGAGCAAGCTGGTTCTTCAGCATTCCTCCGAGACTGCGGCGACGGGCTTCTTTCCTAGCCGTCGGAGAGCCCTTGGCTCGGAGCGCTTCCTGGGCCCGGGCATAACGATCGCCCGCTAGCCGGGCCGCCACGCCGGCATATTCTTTTTCATAAAGGGTATCCACGGCAGCCATCCGTGCCAGATAGTTTTCTTCCAGGCGCAGCAACTCAGCACGATCGGCGCGGGCAGTGGCTGTGGAAAGCGCAATCCGGCGTGCATCTGATTTCTGCGCGTCGCGCGCCACGCGGAACTCCGCGGCCTGCTTCAGCGCAGGAGAAGCATTTCTGAGAGAAGCTTCCGTATACATCGGCACACCCCGGGCCATTACAGGACGGATAGTCCCGGGAGCCGCGCTCTTGCCATTCGCAAGCCGAGTTTCCTGGCGTCCCAGCTCCTTGGCGAGATAATTCATCGACTTCTGCGCATCGGACTGGGCTTCGCCCAAGGAGTAGTCCACGACCTCTGCAAGACGGGATTTGGCCTCACTGTCCTTCAGGCCTTTGGGCATATAGGCTTTATAAGTGAACGCACCGTTGCCCTTGGGCACCCGGGCGACCGCCGCGCCGGAGGCTTTGTCGTAATAGAGCTGCGCGCTTCCGTCAGATAGGGCAGCCTTCACCCTTCCCAGGTTTTCCTGGTTGGCGGCCACCATCCTCTGAGCGGAACCCAAGGCGTTGCCCGCCAATACCTGGCTGGCGGTGCTGCGCAGTTTGGATTCACGTCCGCCTGATTGATTCTGAAAGAGGCGGCTCATGGCGATTTCCTTGCGCGCCTGTTCGACGTGCGCGTTCACTTCGTCTGCGGCATAGAAATTCTGATAGCCGTTCAGCTTGTTCACGACTGTATCGCCTTCGGAACTGAACTCGGCGGAGCGGGATGCAATCCGCAGCACGCCCTGTTCGTCGCCAGCGGCTTCGAGCTGGTTGAGGGAGCTAATGAGACGGGTGGTCTCCACGTGCGTACCTTCGTGAGCGATCAGCGCCTCGCCACCGATGCGTCCCGCATCTCCCGCCCCTTCGTATGTTCTCAGCACCATCTGCCCTTCGGCGTTCTTGAGGATCTGGCCCTCGGCGCCGCTGGCAGGATCAATTCCTCCCATGGCTAGCTTCAGGTCACCATTCCCCTTGCGGGCCAAAGCCTCCGCCATCTCCTGGCCCGACTTACGGGTGCCATGATTGAGCTCCTCGATCTTCTCGAATCTCGTGAGCAGCTGCTGAACGGCAGTGCTCTCCGCCTCTCTGCCCTTATAGCCACCGGCTTTGAGCAGGGAGCGATAGTCATTCATCCGGCCCTCGGAGCTCAATACGTCGGATATGAAGTTCGCGTTGTCGCGAGGGGTACGCTCGAGCATCTGGCTCATGAGGCCCGTATCGCCCTCGATCAGGCGGCGTGCGGCCTGCACGGATTCAGCGCTTTGCCCGGAATCCAGCAGTGCCTTCTCCGCGAGCTGGAACATCTCCTGGCTCGCTTTGGTGAGCTCCTTATCCTTTCCGAAAGCAGCCGCCCGCACCATACCGGCGAGAGCCATGTCCTGCAGCGACTCCATCCGGCGGGCCTGGTTGAGTTCCGACACGGAACTTACACCCTGGGGAATCGCCCGCACCGCCGGCGATTCGGAAGCCAGGAACTCCGCTGCTCGCGCGCGCCTCGCCCAGAAGCTGTTGTCTTTGGAGGGGTCGAGGAAACCGGAAATCAGCCCAGGCGCATGGTAAATCGCCTTGGCTCCGAGGATGGCGAGGGTTTTCGAGCCTGTCGCCCAGCGGCGGAAACGCTCCGCGGTGTTCAACGCGAAATCTTTTTTGAGCATCGTGCTGGCATCGGACTTCAGGATCATCGACTCGGCCACGTTCCGGAACCCGCCTCCGTGAGCCAGTTCGCCGGGATTCAATTTCTCGGCGGCGATGAGCATATGGGACAGCTCTTCGTCCACGCCCAAAGCCTCGAGCTTTTTGAGAGTGCGCGCCTGCGCCTTCTCACTCTTGCCGGCGCCCTTCACGGCCGAAGCGAGTTCACGCTCCATCTTCGCCACCCGCGGAGCCACGTTGGTGCCCGAGAGAATTTTCGCCCGCGCCAATTCCCTCGTCTGGGCAGCGATCTCATCGGCACGGAGAGTGAGGCCTCCGCCGGCCTCCGCAAATTCGCGGAGATGCTGGATGCCGTCCTCCGGAAGCTGGTGCTGCGCCTTTAGGGCCCGCAGAGCTTTTTCAATCTCGAACTGGCGCCGGGCCGGATCTTTCTCTGCCCCAGCTTTCAAAACCGCGGCCACTCGATCCTCGATCTTGGGAGCGTAGTCCTCCGCCTCCTTCAGCAGGCTTCCCTCCGGAGCTTTCTCCGGCATATCGGATTTAGCCGCCAACATAGTGGCGAGGCTCGGATTTTCCTCGATCTTGCTGATCTCCCCAGCCAAGCGGGCCGCCGCACCGCCCTTGCGGGCCGCGCCTTCGGCCAGCCTTCCTTCGAGTTCCATGGTGGCGAAAGATTTGGCGGCGATGTTCCGCTTGGCGCCCACGCTCCAGCGTGCTTTGTCGTCGAGCCATTGGCCGAGGCGCCGGAAAGGGCTTTCAATATAGCGCTGGGCCGCTCCAGACATCAGCTTGCCTGGGTGCGTGAATAGCAGGGCGAAGTTCTCGAAGCCGTCCCTCCCGAGTGTGGGTGCAATTTCATTGGCGAGCACGGAGTTTTCGGCAAGCGAACGGGACAGGAAGGGCATGGTTTCCTTGAAGCTATCCTCGGCAGCTTCCCCCGAGGCGTGCGCGGCCTTCACGGCATCGCTCACTTCGTCTGCGAGTTTTTCCGGAACCTTGGCATCTTTCAGCGCGGTCTTCAGTCCGCTGACATCCCCGCTCTTCGCGGCTTTCTCCAGGGCCTTATTCAATCTCTTTTCCGCAGTAGCGATGAGGGGACGGGCCGTATGGGAGTTCACCACGCCGTCACGCGCGATTTTTTTGACGTAGTCGCCGTACTCCTCGGGCTTGATGGCGCCATTTTCCACCGCTCTCGCAAATTTCTCCGTGCGGGTGGGTGTAATGGTGTATTTGTGATCGAGCTTCTTCGAGAAGTACTTGATGCGCCGATCGATGTACTTGGTGTACTTCTCCGGCGTCATGCCGAAATCCTTGGCCATCTGCTCGTAGAGAGCCGGATCCGTCTGGCGCACGCCCTTCACTTCGCTGAGCTTGGCGATATGAGTGAGCTGCTTGCTCACTCGGCTTTCGGGCTCGGCCCATTTTACGACATCTTCGGCGAAGGTGCCGGCTTTGGTCTCTACCTCTGCGGCCTCTTCCGCGGCACGGATCACTCGCGATGCAGCGGATGTCTGCTCGGCGGCATTGTCCGCCTGCTGCGCCACTCGCGCGCCCATATTTTTCAGCGCATTGTTGGCTGTCTGGTTTGCAGCCTGCCGGGTAGCTGTGTCTGCCTCGCCACTTACTGACGAAGTAGCCCGGGAAGCGGAAGAAGGATTGGATCGATCCGGAATCGACGCCCGGAACGGACGCACAGGACCATCATCGGCCGCCCGAGGAATAAATTCGGCAGGTGCGCGTGCTGGAGCCCGCGGTCTCGCGCCGGCTTGGGCTATCTCATAACTCGAAGGAGGAGGCGTCTGCTCGGCTGCCCTCGGAATGAATCCAGCGGGCGGAGCGGAAGGAGCCTCACGAGCCCCCATCTGCGCCAGCGTGAGCGGAGAGGGTGCATCCCTGGTGACGGCAAGGGGCGGTCCGTAAACCACAGGAGGCGCCGCGGGAAGATCGTCGACCACTTCAGGAACCTGCCGGCGGATCACATCTGGAGGAGCCTGGCGTGCCACTACGGGAGCCGCTTCCTCTACCACTTCAGCCGCTGCCTTCGGGGCATCATCCACATGTCTTGCTACAGCGGAAACGGGAGCGCCTGATCTTACCGCTCTCGGCGCACTGTCGGCTGCCTCAACGGCCGGAGCGGAAACTCTCCTTGCCACTGCGGAGGGAGGAGCTCCTGGCTTTACATAGGCAGGAGCGCCATGGCTCGCCTGATTGGTAGGAGTATAGGCCGCAGCCGGTCTAAGCGTCTCCGGAGCCTCGTCAAAGAGGTCCAGCTGCTGAGGCGCAGAGGGCTTTCGCGCTACAGCTTCGACAGGTGCCTGTTTGATCACCTGGGGAGCTTCATCCACCGCTTTGATCGTTTCTGGCGGAATGTCTCGCAGCACCGTGGATGGGGCCGGCACTTTCCGTGCAACGGCTTCAACAGGCGCTTGCTTCACTACTTTGGGGGCTTCGTCGAAAAGATCCAACTGCTGAGAAGGTGCTGCCTTTCTCGCAACAGTCTCCACCGGTGCTTGGCGCGCTACAGTGGGAGCGTCGTCGAACAGGTCCAACTGCTTCGAGGGAACCTCCGCCGGGCGCGACGGACCATAGTGGGTACTGGAAACCGAAAGTTCGGGAGAGGGCGTAATCTCCTCGATCGCTTGTCCGGCATTGCCCACATTCCGCGCGATGGTTTCCCCGGCCCTGGCCTCGAGCCGGGCTGCGGTGCCTCCCATATAAGCCGCCTTCGCTCCCTTGATCACGGTTCCCGCAATCACGGTTTGCCCCGTCACGGTAAAAGCGGCAGCGCCCACGGTCATGCCTTGGTTGAGATCCGCCATCTTCTGGGCCTCTTGCTCGGCCTTGTCGAACTCCTTCGTCCCGTAGGTATCCGCTCCCGCAGAGAACCATTTGTCCTGCTCATAGTAGCGGTCGGTGACAATCTGGCCGCCGACCGGGCCGGTGAAGATCGTGAGCCCCTGTTCTTGCCAAAATGCCTTGCTTTCCTGCTGCGCGATGCGGTTGTCGCTTTTAAATGCATCAGGAACTAAACCGCTCGTCGTATTCACCGAGGGGTCCACCTTCACGAAGTCCATCGCCTCGGTGGCCGCCGAAGGATTGTGCGCCACCACCTCGCCTAAGGCGCCCGGAGCCAGGCTCATATAGTGGGCGCCGGAATCTCGCCAATTTTCCCGCGCGTTCGCCAGCGTCACAGCTGGATCTACCTTGATCGCTCCGCCCTTGCCTCCATAGACCTGGGTAACCGTGCCCTCGTCGTACATCTTCTGGGCGTAGTCGACTTTGAGCTTGGACTCGTCATATTTGGCGAGTGCCTGGTCGAAATTTTCCGTATTGTAGCTCGAGAGCTTCTCCCAGGTGTTCATGTTCTCGGTGCTGCCGTTCACCATATAGGTGTTTTCGCGGATGCGGGAGGCGGCGAAGGCGTCCACGCTGTCCTGGAATTCCGACTTCGTGCCCGGCATATTGCGGTCGGCGAAAGTGGCCCAGCCTGGATCCTCGATCTTGCCGGTATGATAGATCCCTTTCTCGCCAAGCGTGGAACTCACGGCATCCACGCTATCGTCCCAGGCGCCGCCCTCGCTCTGGCCGAAGTAGTCGTGCTTGGCCAGGGTCGTATAGTACATCTCGTCGTTGTTGATCTCGCGGGGGACATGCCACTCCTCCATCGCGTACTTCTGCGCGAGGGGCGACATCTTCTCAAACTCGTTATTGTAGGTGTCGTAGTACTCTTTCGCCTTATCTGGATCTTTGGGTCCCCACTTGTCGAAGAACCAATTGTCCTCTGTCACCTTGGTATCCATGCCGACGAGACCCTTCATCGCGGGCTTCAGGCCGTTCTCTTTGAACTGCTCGAGTTCCTTCGTCACCTGATCGCGCTGCTCATCACTGGTGAAATATTTCGAGTCTCTCACCACGGCATCAGCTGTGCCATCTTTCTGAGCCTTGAGCATCTGCTCGACCACATCGCCGCTGCCGAAGGTTTTGGGATCGATCTCTCCATTCAGGATTTTCTTTTCGATATCCTCGTTAGCGCTCTTGTAGAGTCCACCGGCCAGCTGACTCTTCGCCATCGATGCGTCGAGCGCCTTTTTATCCTCGGTAGTGGCGAGCTCGTTTGCCTGGCCTCCACCCACTCCGCCCTTCCCCGTTCCGGTGATGTCGCTGCCTGTTCCTGATCTGGCGAGATCCACCTTCGCCGCTTCCTGATCTTTCTTCGGGCTCGCGGGATCGCTGAGGGTGATGCGCGCCTTGGCCAGCCGGATTTTGTACTTCTGCTTTTCGTAGTCGGTGGCTGCTTTTTTGAACGCGGCCGCGTCCTGTTTGGTGTCCCAGAGGCCGCTTTCAAGATCCGTCTTGGCCTGGTTGAGCTTTTGCAGGTCCTGCTGAATCGTCGGAATTTTTTCCTTTCGTGCATTGAGCCGTCTCAGTACAGTTTCCCGCTCGGACCCGCGTTTCGCCTTCACGATCGGCGACTCTTCTGCATTGTAAATCTGGGTGAGGCGGTTCACCTCTCCTTCATCCGCCGTGATACCAGACTTGGCATCCGCGATCTCCCGCTCTCTATCGTGAATCGCCTTCCTCACGAGCTCGGCCCGCGAGGTGAACGGCTCGATGAGATTGAAGGACTTGTAAAAGCTTGCTTCGATCTCCTTCTTCACTTTGTCCAGGTCCGCATCGAGCTTTTCGAGCTCAGCGCGTTTGACCCGCATCTTGGTGAGGAAATCGTTGACTATGGTTCCCGCGCTGTTAGCGCCGTACTGCGAGTCCACTTTGTTGGCCTGGTTCTTCTGGAAGTCTTCCACGATGGAATTGCTTTGCTGCTCGGTCGTGGCGATCCGGCGGGTCAGCGAATAAGGGCCGTAGAAAATCTTTTCTAGAGTCTGGAAGGTTTGCGCGTGGGCTGAGCACACCGGCTTCGAACGCGCGTAAATGTCGCGCGCTTTCTCCGCGGGGTTGCCTGAATGCCTCCGGCAGTTGCTGGGTTCATAGGCCGCGGCCTGGGCCGCCACCGGCAGAAAGAAAGCAAGGGCCAGCAGAAACGAGCTGCCGGTCAGTTTGGAGATTCCACCCACCATTACCCTTGCCGTTTCGGATCTTTCCCGCATTTTCTTTAGGGAAAAAACGGCCTAAGGTAGCGGTTTTATTGACGAAATAAGGGGAGGGTCTCGGCAAGGCTACACGGGCCCGTGTTTCGGGCCTGGAACCCTATTCTTCCAGGATTTCTGAGAGTTCCGCGATGGTGGGAGTGCCTTTGAAAAGGAGGCCGTTCACCAGGAAGGAGGGAGTGGCATCGATTCCGAGGCGGGAGCCCTCGGCGATCGAAGCATCCACCTTGGCGGCGAACTTCTTACCATCATAGCAGCTCTCGAAGGCCTTCATGTCGACGCCGGCATTTTGGGCGAAACTTTTGAAGTCTTCCTTCGTCCAGGTCTTCTGGTTTTCAAAAATCTGCTCGTGGAACTTCCAGAATTTCTCGTTGCCCTGGGCATGCACGCACATCCCCGCCTCCGCCGCGTCCCGGGCCTGAGCATGAACGGGAAGTGGGAAGTTTTTGAAAACAAATTTTATTTTATCTCCGTATTTTTCCTTCAGCTCTCCCATCCGCTTCTTGGCTGCCACGCAGTAGCTGCACTGGAAGTCGGCGAATTCCACGATGGTGATCGGCGCGGCCTTGCCGCCCCAGCTCGGCTCGCCCTCCGTCTTCAGCTCCAGCACGGGGGCCTTGGGCCGGGCCAGAGTCACTTTCACGTCGGCCTTGGCCACCAGCTTCTGCAAATGAACCAGCGCACGCACCTTATCGCGCGTTTCCGCGGAAACCCTGCTGCTGTCGGAATTCTTCTTCGCGAGATACTTTTCCACCTCAGCATCGGAAACGGAGCTCTTGGCTGCCTGTATCTCTTTTGCGAGCAGCGCATCGACCGTAATATTTTGCTTTTTCGCCTGCGACTCCAGAACCCGGCGGCGTAAGGATTCATCGAGCGCGGCCTTCTGGGCTTTGTAAAGAGCGAGCCTCGCCCGGTAAATCGCCGGACTCTCCCGATCCAGATCCGTAGAGGTGATCGGCTTGCCTTCGAAAACGGCCACCGTTCCGGAATCGGCGCGGGCATTAAGGGAAAGGAGAAGGGTAAATAGGAAAGCTGATTTCGACATTGCTCCATGATAACAGAACCCCGCCCGGCCTCCTACACGGTAGGGCAGGAGGAAAAAGCGCTCCACTTGGCATAGAATGGATGCATGCACCTCTTGTGGCTCTGGATCGCGCTATCGCTCGGGCTTCCCGCCTTCGGCTCGGAAGAGGTTTGGTACGTAGTGCGCAAAAACGGGAAGACATCGGCCGTCTTCTCAGAGTCAGTAACCAAGGATGTCGCGGAAAAAAGTGTTTCGATCCGCCAGAAGTGGGAACTCATCGCCCCGGCACGGGGCAGAATCAAGCTCGAATCCCTCTCAGTGGGCGATGCCACCCTCAGCCCTTCCTGGATGAAAGTGCGCTTCAAGAAAAAAGACGGGAAAAAGGAATTCAGATTTACCGCTTCAGCTGTATCGGACCTGGGAAAGCCGCAATTCAAGCTCGAATTCGAGCAGATTAAACCCAAAAAGAAAAAGACCGAGAAATTTTTCGACAATCCGCCCGACGGAGTTTTCTACACCGCCCTCCCGCTCTACCTCAGCCGCCTGAAAACCGGAACGTATCTGGCCACAGGGATCATGGAAGACATCGATAGCCCCGAGTTCAGCACGAAAAAGCTGCGCCTGCAGCGCTTGGACGAAAGCAAGGACATCCACGGTGAGCGCTGCAGCCGCTCGGTGGTGGACATCGGCGGCTTTCCGGGCGATCTATGGGCGAATGCCGCCGGCAGACTTTGCGAGCTCAGCCTGCCCACGATGAAAACAAAAATCAGCCGCAGCACCGACGCGGAAGCGAAAAAACTCCTCAAGCGATAGGCTATTTTCTTGTAAGATAGCGGGATGCACCAGGGCTCCCCCCTGCTTTCCATTCTTTATGTGTTCGCCGCAGCACTTGTGAGCGCCAGCGTGCTTGCGCGCATCCGCCAGCCGAACATCATCGGCTATCTGATCGGTGGCATGCTGATCGGTCCTTTCGGCCTGAAACTGGTTCCCTACGAAAACGTGGAACTGCTCGCCGAGATCGGCATAGGCCTTCTGATGTTCACGATCGGAGTGGAACTTTCGCTCGCCCAGCTGATGCGCGTGCGCAACGTGGCGATGTTCGGTGGCGCACTCATCATCGTGGCCACAACCCTCCTCTGCCTGCTGCTCGCGCCCGCCTTCGGCTGGCCACTGCCGGAAGCCACGGTCTGGGGCCTGGTGATCGGGCTTTCCTCGACTGTCGTGGTGCTTAAGCTCCTTGCCGACCGGGGCGAAGTAGGTTCGACCCACGGAAACGTAGCAACGGGAATCCTTCTGTTTCAGGATTTACTTTCCATTCCGATTCTCGTCCTGCTTCCTCTGCTCTCGATGGAAGGGGCGGCCAGCGACCAGATACGCGAAGTGCTGCTCACTCTCGCCCGCCTAGGCGCTTTCCTGGCGGCAGTTTATATGGTCGGGAAGTTCCTGGTTCCCCCCCTGCTTCGTTTCGTGGCGCATACTCACAATAAGGAACTCTTCTCGCTTTCCGTTTTGTCCATCACCCTCGCGATCGCCGCGATCACCGGCAAAGCGGGCCTGAGCCTGGCGCTCGGCGCCTTCCTCGCCGGCCTAATCGTGAGCGAAAGTGACTTCGGGCACCAGGCGGCTACAGAAGTTCTCCCACTGAAAGATTCCTTCAGCGCGGTGTTCTTCGTCTCCGTGGGCATGCTCCTGAACTTCAATACCTTCCTCGAAAAGTGGCCCACCTTCACTCTCTGGGTGGCGCTCATCATGGGGGCGAAGTTCTTCATCGTGCTCGCAACTTGCTTCGCTTTCCGCTATCCAAACAAGATTTCCGTCTTCACCGCTCTGGCCTTGGCGCAAATCAGCGAGTTCGGCTTCCTCGTGCTGGTGGCGGCGAAGAAAATTCATATCGTTTCCGACGACTCTTACCAGCGGCTGCTCGGGATCTCGATTCTTTCGATCATCGCCACTCCCTACCTGCTGAAAGCGAATCCGCGGATCAAGAAGGCGTTCGCCTTCATGAACAAGAGCAAGTGGGTGGTGCGCGAGCTGGAGCTGACCAAGCCCGTGACCGAGCTGCAGGCGGGAGCGGCCAACGAGATGGAGAAGCACGTGATCCTATGCGGCTACGGGCCCACGGGAGCGATCGTTGCGAAAAAACTGCAGAGCGTGGGCGTTCCCGTGGTGATCGTGGATCTCAACTACAAGCAGATTCAGGCTCTGAAAGCCTCCAAACAGCATGCCGTATACGGCGACTCGGCCTCCACCATCGTGCTGGAAGGAGCCGGGCTCGGCAATGCGGCCTTGCTTGTGGTAACGATTCCCGATCCACAGGCCATGCGCGCACTCGTGCGCAAGGTGAAGAACATCCGCTCCGACTTGCCGCTCGTGATGCGCGTTCGCTACATGAAGGACCGCGATGATCTCGTTTCCTTAGGCGCCGATGAGGTGGTCTGGGAAGAGCAGGAAGCGGGAGAAGAGCTCGCGAACCGCGCGCTCCAGAAGCTCGAGATCGGGCCCACTTAGCGGATCGAATTGATGGATTTGTCGCAGGCCGCAGCGTTGAGCTTGAGGCGATCGAGCGACTTTGCGTAATTCTCGTAGCTGCCGGCTTCATTCTGCAGCTCGGCGGAAAGGGGCGCGATCAGTCCCATATACGGAACCCAGTTGCCGTAAAATTCGTTACGAAACTTCTTCTGCTCTTCGGTCGAGTAGACGGCGGAGCCGGGGTACTTGGCCGCCACCCTTCTTTCGTCCTTGCCGAGCTCACTATTCAGCTTGAGGGTGCTCTCCTTGAGCCAGGTGGCATGCCCACGCACCACGCCACTATAGCCACCCATGGTGGCGGCAAGCTCCGAAAAAGTTCCTTGGCTGACCGTGGGAGCCTGGAAAGAGTCGACCGTGGACTTCTTTTTCTCGCAGGCTTCCTTTTTGAGAGCGCGGTACTTCTCCACGTATTTTTTCAGGCCGGCCAGGCTTTCGTCCCGCACATAAGCGGCAAACTGGGGATCTTTGTTGGACTGGGCCAGTTGGAAATGCAGAGGCAAGAGCCTGCGAACATAGGCCTCTACAGACTCCTCCCATTTTTTGCTCCCGCAAAGGCGCGAGGTTGGCTGGCGAAGCGAGTCGCGTTTAAGAACATCGCACTCGATCTTGCTCGGAGGAGCCGGTGTCTTAGCGACGACGGTTTCACCGGCCCATGCGGGCACGGCAAAAAAGAAGACAAAAAGGATCATGGGCTCTTGCACCCCCATTATATCGGACAAGGGTGTAGCCGTCTTGAATCAGGTACCGTGTAAGGGTGTCAGCCAATTGGACAGCGCTCCGATATAAATAATTTTATTTTATAAATAGAGGCGATTCTAAAATCCCGCAGCGGGGCTGTATTCGGCCAGCTGGCCGGAATTTTCGTTGAAAATTATCCTTTTCATTCAGACGCTTGCGCCACGATCCGTCGGGAAAAGCCCCTCCCTTTTCCATTAAACTTCTCCCGTATCCCAGCCGATACAGCTATGCCATGAGCGACACTCCCGAAACAACCGCCCGGATCGAACGCTGGAAGCCGATTCTGGAGAAGTTGAACGACATTCCCACCCTTCCCGTGGTGGCCACTCGGGTTACCGAACTCATCAATGATCCCAATTCAAGCTCTGGCGATATCGCCGACGTGCTCAAGAAGGATCAGGTGCTCACCGCCAAGGTGCTCAAACTGATCAACTCTCCTTATTATGGGATCCCGGGCGAGGTCACAGACGTAAAACGCGCCCTCGCCTACCTGGGCTTCAATACTCTCGCCCAGTTGGTGCTCGGCATTTCCGTTATTTCCGTATTCTCGGAGAATAAAAACTCCCGCTTCTCGCTCCAGGGCTTCTGGAAGCATGCGCTCGGCACGGCCGTAGCCAGCGAGATCATTGCCAAGAGAGTGGCTTATCCCAAGCCCGAGGAATGCTTCACCTGCGGCCTGCTCCACGACATCGGGAAGATCGTGCTCTTAAAAATTGCTCCCGAAGAATTCCAACGCGTGGTGGAGCTTTCTGAGCGCGAGAAGATCTCCTATGCAGAAGCCGAGCGCAAGCTCGAGGTGCCTACTCACGGCTACCTGGGAGAATACATCGCCGATAAATGGCGGCTGCCCATGGTGATCCGGATGAGCGTACGCTACCACCATACTGATGTAAGCGGAATGGAGACACTGCTGGAATCGATGAAGCGGGTGGTACAGATCGTATCGCTCGCCAACCAGATCGTGGTGAAAGAGAACATCGGCTACTCCGGAGACGCCTCGGGCGGCCTTGTAAATGCCGCCGTGCTTACGCCCCTGAACCTGGGTGACAACGACGTAAAATTGATCGTCGAAAAAATCCAAAAAGACTTCGACAACGCTTCCGCCTTCCTGAGGGCCGCATGACCGCAGCGAAGAAACTAAATCCTGTGAATCTGCAAGTGATCCAGGGCGGAAAGTCCGTGCCTGGGCGCGGCGAATTTTTCGAGCTGCTATTCGAAGAGGCCAACGATGGCATTTTGCTCGTGGACCGTGACTCGGGAAAAGCTTTGTCAGCAAACCGTCGCGTGCAGGAGCTCACCGGCTTCCACTCCTCCGAGCTGGAAAAAGGGGTGGCCAAGCTATTTCCGGAAGCGGAAAAGATCAAGAAAACGCGTTCCGCCCTTTTTTCCCGGGAGATGCTCAGCCATAGCGGCTTCTACGAAGACATCGCCATCCTTAAGAAAGACGGTTACCTCGCTTTTGCCACACTTTCCGTGAAAACTCTGTCCGCCGACAAAACCGGCGGACAGAACGTGGCTTTCTGCATCCTCCACGACATGGGGATGAAGAAAAGCATGGAGCGCGACCTTCTCGCGAAGCATATGGAACTCAAGAGCGCCTATGAGGAGATGGAGCGGGCGCATATCGAATTGAAAAGCGCGCAGGAAGCCCTGGTACAGGCGGGCAAGCTAGCGGCCCTCGGCGAGCTTGCTGCCGGCGTGGCACACGAGCTGAACCAGCCGCTCACGGGTCTTATGGGCTTCGGGCAGGAGCTCGAGCGCATCCTAAAAGATAAATTTCCGGATCCGACGGCGGTGGACTTCGTGCACGAAGTTACCAAGAACGCCCTTCGGATGAAGAAGATCATCCAGCAGCTGCGTGAGTTCACGCGCAAGAGCGTGGAAGATTTCGAAAATGTGGAAATTCAGACCGTGATTGCCGAATCGCTTCACCTGCTCGAACAACAGTTCAAGAGCCGCGGCATTGAGGTGAAGATCAATTCGGAAAGCGATCTGCCCAAAATCTACTGCAACCCTTTCCAGCTCGAGCAGGTGTTCATTAACCTGGCCACCAACGCCCGCGACGCGATCGAAGCCACGGGAAGAGGTTCGGGCAAAATAGAAATAGACGTACGCCGCAAGTCCGGCGACCCGAAGCGTTTTCTGGAAGTGGGCTTCCGTGACGACGGCGCGGGCATGAACTCCGAGACCAAGAGCAAGGCCTTCGAGCCCTTCTACACCACTAAAGAGGTGGGAAAAGGAACCGGACTCGGCCTATCAGTTTCGTACGGAATTCTATCGAAAATACACGGCAGCATGATGATCGAGAGCGCTCCGGGCAAAGGCGCCTCTTTTCTCTTAACTTTGCCCGTAGATTACCGAACTTTGCATACCTAGGGGAAGGAAGGATACGACCATGGCAAAAGTACTGATCGTTGACGACGAAGAAACTATCCGCAAATTACTCACCTCGGCCATCCAGCGCCAAGGCCACGAAGTGGTTTGTGTGGAAGATGGCTACCGCGCCTGCGATGTTTACCCGGTATTCCAACCGAAGGTGATCATCAGCGACATCAAGATGCCCAGAATGACCGGCTTCCAGATGTGGGAGCAGCTCAAAGCGAAGCATAAAGACCTGCCGCCCATCATCTTCATCACCGGCCACGGTGAAAAGAGCGCGGCGATCGAATCGCTACGCATGGGTGCCTTCGACTATCTTGAAAAGCCGTTCGACATGAACGATTTCACCCACCGCCTGGAAGCCGCCGTAAAAAGCTGCACCATGCAGGAGGAAAACCGCAAGCTGTCTGCGGATCTCGCCACCGCCAACGAAAAGTTGTCCGGCCGCCTGGAAGCCCGCACCGAACTGGTGCACAGGATCCAGCACGATGAGACCAAGACGGAGTGGAAGCTGGAAATGCTCGGCACCTCCCCTGGCGTGAAGCCGGTGCGCGACACTATCTCGCAGCTCCTGAAAAGCCCTCTCGGCAACGACGTGGGCGTGCTGATTACCGGCCCCTCTGGATCAGGGAAGGAAGTCGCCGCGCGGCTCATTCACGAACTGAGTGGCAGATCGAAGGGTCCTTGGGTGCCGGTAAACTGCGGCGCTCTCCCTGAGTCTCTCATTGAAAGCGAGCTCTTCGGCCATGAGAAGGGCGCCTTCACCGGAGCCAATGGACGCAAGCTCGGCGTGTTCGAGCTCGCTGACGGCGGCACTCTTTTCCTCGACGAGATCGGCGAGCTCCCGCTCAATATGCAGAGCAAGCTTCTCCGCGCGCTCCAGGAGAAATCCTTCCGCCGCGTAGGCGGATCGGAAGAGGTAAAGGTGGATGTACGGGTTGTGGCCGCCACCAACAAAGATCTCCGCACAGCAGCGGCTAACAAGAGCTTCCGCGAGGATCTCTTCTACCGCTTGAACACAGTGCAGATCCAGGTTCCGGCCTTGCGTGACCGCATGGACGACCTGCAGTTCTACTGCAAAGCGCTGCTGGGCCAGGTGACAAAGGGCGTGAGCAAGGCTCCGAGAGAATTCCTCTCGGACTGCTTCCCGCTCCTTTCGAACCACGACTGGCCGGGCAACCTGCGCGAGCTCAAAAGCGTGATCCAGCGGGCGGCTCTCCTGAGCCAAGGTCCGGTGGTGACCGCCGAAGCTGTAGCTAATGCTTTGGGCGTGGCGCATGCCACTCCCTTGCGCCGGGGCGCTCCGCTCACTCTCGTGGGCACGGGCACCAATGGCAACGGCACCTCCGCTTCGTCGGTGGCGGTTGCGGTTGCGACAGCTCCGGCTCCTTCAACCACTACGGCGGGCATGCCCTACCATAGCTGGAAGAAGAGCTATATGCAGAGCATGGAGAAGGAATATCTCCAGCAGCAGCTCGTGCACTTCCACGGCAACGTTTCGGCTCTCGCCCGCTTCATGAAGGTGAGCCGCCCGAACCTCTGCCGCCTGCTGAAGAAGCACGGTCTGCACGCCGAGGAATACAGAGCTGCCAATGGCGTGGCTTCTGCTCCGCAAGTGAAAGTGGCTTAGCCCTAGCTTCCCCTAGGAAAGCAAAACGCCCGGCTCGAAAGAGCTGGGCGTTTTTATTCCGGTTACTTAAGCGCGTGTTTTACTGCAATGACTTCGTCAGCGGCAGAACGTACTGGACCTCGCCCCCGTCGCACTCTTTCTCCTGTGTCCACTCGCCTCCGCTCAGGCACTGATACTCCGATTCTTGAGCATCGAATTTATAGTGCGCGTGCTTGGCGGGGGGAGGAACCGCGCTTTGGGCGTCGAGGCGCGCTTCGTCCAGAGTGTTGCCGATCCCCAGCACCAGGCTGGACTGGACTCCCATCGAAGTATCGAGAAAGTATCCGGCGTGACCGATCGAGGGCGCGAGAAGCAGTAGAGCCAATCCTAGGCGTTTCATGGGGACCTCCTGAGTGGGACGTTCCTAAGAATTCTCGCACACCTCTGGATCGCGCGCCACACGGATGCGTGTGGCGCGTTCTCTTTAGATTCCAATCCGGGCCGACGATAAGCTGCGGTGGGGTAATAGATGTGTAGTTTCGCCTTCCTGCTTGTCTGGATTTTTGCGGGTTCGGATGCCGCGTTAGGTGGGACTACTACCGGCTCGACCAACACCACTTGCACCCCGACGCCGAGCGCTCCCTGTCCCACTCCGTCGCCGTATAACAGCGGAGGAAAAGTCGGGGGAACTGCTGGCTCGAGCGGCGGCATGGGTGGCACCTGGACAAATTCCAGTCCCAAGGGCGGTTCCTTTGCGCCCGCACCTGCGCCCGCACCCGCTCCCTCGAGCGACTATAATTCCGCCACTACGACCACGGCGCCTGCACCCCATGCTTCAGAGCACCCAACAACGCCCGCGCCTGCGCCTGTGCAGGCAGGCACACCCAGCAGCCCCGCCAATGGCAGTCCTGGGAAGGAACGGGACGCGCCACCGCAATCGGTGTCCGTGAAGAACGACCCCACAAGCCAGCCCAAAAACCAGACTACCACCGACGGTGGCGCATCCAATCCAGGGCCATCCATCCAATCCGCTGCTGAAGTTTCCGCGCAGGAAGTTGCCGAAACGGATGGGATGCTGGGTGGAGCCGGCACTATTCTCGACCTACGCGGCCAAATCGTACGCCTCGACGAGCAAGGCGACGAGAAATTCAACGACGGTGCGGTGAAGGTGGCGATCGGCATCACCGATCTGGCACAAGCCGAGCAGCGCCGCAAGGCCGAGGGAGACACGCCCTCCGTGATGCGCGCGCGCGATCTGGCAATCGCCGAACTCGGTAGCGGCATGCAAGATATCGACGCCGGGCGATCAATAGTCGATCAATCTAATGGCATCCGCGTTCACGAAGCCCGCATGGCCAGCGTGGACAGCTCCGCCGCCGAATTCACCAAACCTTATGAAATGAAACTCGGCCCGGAAGACTTCAACGCAAAAGAAAACCAGGCCCTGAATGAGCTCGAGAGCGAAACCGGAATCACGCCGACCCAGTTCATGGCCGCCATCAATAGAGGCAATCACGATTACATCGTGAACCTCGCGGCGAACGCCCGTGGCGTATCGATGAGCGCCAAGGAAATCGACGCCGAGCTGCCGGAATTTCCCGTCACCCAGGCCGCCGCCCGCCCCACCCTTCCCACACACTTTGGAACCAACGATGCCTTCATCTCCACTCAGCTTATGGAAGGCCCTAACGGAAAATTCTCCGCCAGCAAGGACGGCCTGAAGGCAGCCGGCAGCAACAAGAAAAGCGAGCAGGATATCCTGACCAACTCCCGCAAGCCTGCCGGAACGAACATGGATCCCCGTGGCCTCGGGAACGTGCGCCCGCTCAATACAGAGCAGATGTTCGGTGTCCCGAGCGAGGCTCCTTCGGCGAAGGCTGCACCCGAAGAGCGGGAAAATGAAGGCGAGCCGAGCCTCTTCCGCATGATCCATCGCCAGCTGAACAAGCGCGCGCCGGATCTCTTAAAGACCAAGGTAAAGACGGCGATCTAGAACGCAGTCCATTCCGATATCCCTGTCTCTCTCCAACTCGGATTTAACCCCCGTCCCCTGTCTCCGTGCGGAGACACCCCCCGGCTAAGTATCCGCTTTCAGACCTGATGCTCACTTGGCCCCGCTCTCGCAACTACACCTGCATGAGCAACTTCAACAACAGCCAGCAGCAGCCGAAACGCCGGGCCTATCGCGACGCCTTCCCCTCTGGGAAAGCTGTACAGTCGCAAACCCTGCCCAGCCAGATGCTGGAACAGCTAGAAGAAGACGTGAGCAAGATGATGGAGATGCTCCAGAAGCTCCGTAGCCGCGTGACCAAGGACGATCTCACCGGTCTCCTCCGCCGCAATGAATTCTTCCGCCGCCTCGAAGGAATGGTGGAGCCCCGCTCGGGCGACGTTTCGGTGGTCATCCTCGACATCGACAATTTCAAAAGCATCAACGACCTCGAAGGCCACGTAGTGGGCGACCATGTGCTCCAGCGCGTGGGCAAAGTGATCGCGCGTTGCACCCGCGCCGGTGCCCAGGTGGGCCGCTTCGGTGGCGAGGAGTTCGTGATCGCGGTTTGTGCCTCTCCCGAGCGCACCCGCGTGCTGGCCGAGGCCATCCGTCGTCAAATTCAGCGAGAAGTGAACGTGACCGTAAGTGTAGGTGTTGCCACCGCGCGAATCGCAGACTGGGAAGTCCGCAAAATGGTGGGAATGGCGGATCAAGCTCTCTATCAAGCCAAACATGCCGGCAAAAACAGGGTGTGTCTCGCTGCCTAACCCCGGGGTCCCCCGCCCCTCCACGAAAGGAGAATCGATGCAGAAGACCGATAAACCGCCATAGGTGAATGGCAATAAGATTTCTCTCCACATTCAAAGCTTCGCGGGAAGCTGGCGTGCCCAAGGATGGGCTCGCACCCGCATCTAGCCCGCTTGCATAGAGCGCGGAGCTGGGCTAGAACGCCCCCATGACGAAAAAAGCAGCCAGTTCTAAGAGAGGCACCAAAATGATCCAGGAGGCGCAGCTCGAGCGCTTCCCGAATCGCACGAAGAAGCGCAGCTATTCGATCGAGTTCACCTGCCCCGAGTTTACTTGTTTGTGTCCTAAGACCGGCTTCCCTGACTTCGCCACGATCTTCATCCGCTACCAGCCCGACCAATGGTGTGTGGAGCTCAAAAGCCTGAAACTCTACATCAATAAATTCCGCGACCAAGGCGTGTACCACGAAGACGTGACCAATATTATCGCCGATGATTTGATTGGCTTACTCGATCCCCAGGAAATCGAGGTCGTGGCTGACTTCAACGTACGGGGCAATATCCACACCGTAGTGAAGGTTACGCACTCCAAGAGCAGTAGCAAGGTTTAACGCGCCTTCTTCAGCTCTTCCATCAGCCGCGCGTAAGACATCGGCTCATCGCTCGTCGCACTCCACAGCACGCGAAAGTCGCGGTCCACAAGGCTATAGCCCCAGTTCGAACTGAGCTGCGCCCCCGACCAGATCCCTGTGATGCGGCCCACGGCTCCGCCGGCGTCCACGAGAAAGCGGGCGCCGAAACCCGTGGCGCGCTTGAAGTTGCGCACGATCTCGCGATTGGTGCGCGAAACAAGAAAGGGCTCGATGCCGCGGGACTGCAAATTTTCGAGGTGGCGCGAAAATTCCGCGAACGGCTTCACCGCATCCAGCGGAATGCCGTCGGGCGTGAAAACCAGGAGCGCCAGCTTTTTTTCGGGCAGCGAGTTCAGGCGAAAGAACTCGCCTTGATCGTCAAGAAGCGTGAAGTCGCGTCGCTCATAGAGCGCGCCCATATAATCTTTTTCGTGAAGCTTGCCCAGCATCAGGCCGCCTCCGCAGGTGAGGATCAGGGCCACCGCCATCGCATACCACTTCAGTCTTGGGTTTCCGGTCATGAAGGGATCTTATCCGCTCAGATGCGTTGGCTCAAGATGCGCGCCCGTTCCTGGAGCTCCTGGGGAAGATAGGCTCCGAGGGCGGCACGCGCGGCTTCCACGTGCTCCACCTCTTCGTCGGCGATCCGCTTGAAAATAACCGAGGATACCTCGTCGACTTTTTTCATCTGGTCCCCAAGCACGAAACCTGCCTCCATGCCCCGCTCTTCGGCGCTCGAAAGCAAGAAGAGGAAGAGCACGGGATCGCTAGTATGGCGGCAGAGGCGGGAGAGCTTGTCGCTCACGGTACGGCCCCCCGGATCCACCCCGAGCTCGGCCATGCGGTCGAGCAGCATCTGCGCGTGGCGGTCTTCCACGATCGCGAAGCGGCTCCAGCTTTCGGTCCACTCTTGGGGGGCGAGGCCCGTAAAGCGTTCGCAACCATACCTAAAGAGGTCCCGTGCCTGAAGTTCAGCGAAGGCCACCAATCTCAGGCGATCGGCCACGCCTTCCGGCGAAGAAAGCGGACGTACAGCATCCGGCTTACCCGACGTGGGTTTAAAGGGCGCATAACCGTTCTGGAAATGGGTGTCGGAGGATCGCATTGTGTTCCTTGGGGCGGGACTATATAGAATAATCCCCGAAAGGCAACGAATGGCGAACGACTGGTACGATCTCTCCCACGACAAAACTCATATCGCCCGCGAGCGTAAAAAAGCCCAGGAGCTTAAGCGCTCCCAGTGGTGGAAGCATATTCTCGCCAAGGGCCTCTGCCACTACTGCGGGAAGAAATTCCCCAGCGCCCAGCTCACCATGGACCATATCGTTCCCGTGGCCCGAGGAGGCACGAGCTCCAAAGGCAATGTGGTGCCCTCCTGCAACAGCTGCAATCAGGGGAAAAAATTGAGCACCCCCGTGGAAGAGGCGCTCAAAAAAATCGCGCAGGAACGGGGCGAGGACTAAGCGCCAACTACATCATGCGGAGAAGCACCCAGGCGCAGAGCCAGGGGAGCAAGGGTAAGACGAATTGGAAGGAAGTTCCGGTGATGGCGTACGATGAACATCTGCTACCTCCTCAATGAGAAAAGCCGAAGGGTTAGTATAATAAAACAGAGTAATTTAATCTAGTATTTTCCGGCGGCATCGATTCAATAAATATCCAACAATAATAATATCTTATGCCTTCGCTCACCGAACGCATCCGAACCTCGCCCACCCCACAGCAAACCGTGAGCAAAGACCGTGAAAGGAGAATTCCGAAAGCCTCGCATCTCAGCGAGAAACAAAGGGATTATACTCATTGAGTTCAAACAGACCTCCGAAAAGGAAGTATGCCCTCCGAAGCCCGCAATCCCCGCGTAATCAATCTCCTGGCCTACGTGCTTTGGTCATTTCCATTCACCTACATTCTGCTGATGGGCACCTTCTACAACCTCGATCTCGAGCAGATGGCTACGCTCTTTTTCTCTTTTTACAATCTTGGACATTCCGCCTTCGCGGTGTTCACCGGCTTCGCGCTCTACCGCATGCGTCCCTACGCCTGGCACCTCTACGTGTTCCACTCCATGCTCATGCTCTGGGAGCAGTTCTACGTCGGGCTCCGCTACAGCCACAGCAACTTCGTGGTGGCGCCGCTGGCCTTCACCACCATGGCGATCCTGGGCGCCCTCTGGGTGCTCAAGATCGAGGTACGGGTTCCCTATTTCAGCCCGAAGATCGCCTGGTGGGAGAGTGATCCGCGCTACAAAATCTCCGTTCCCTCGCAAATGACCTGCTCCGACCATTTCTACCGGGGCGACATCATGGACATCAGCGCCTCCGGCTGCTTCATAAAAACCAAAGACCCCCTGAAAGTGGATCAGCTCATCCAGATCAAGTTCTCCCTTTTCGACCACAAGTTCGAATGCAACGGCCGGGTGGTGTGGAGAACCGAAAGTGGCGTTACCCACCCCAAAGGCGTGGGCGTGCGCTTCGTAGGCCTCGAGAAGAGCGTGCACATCGATCTTCGCAATACGGTGAAGAAGCTCCGGAGTCTTTCGCGGAAGTACAAAGACCTCCGTGACGAGGAGAAAGCCGCCTCGATGGAGCGCAAGGTGCAGGCCCTGATCTCCCAGAGAAAGAGTTGATCCAAGTGTCGGATTCCTTTACGATTCAGGATATGACAAAAGCCCTCCGCACCCTCTCAGTGGCGCTTCTGATCCTCGCAACCAGCTGTAGTTCGCAAACGCTCAAAGAACCCACCGACAACGAGAAACGAGCAGATGTGCTCCTGCAGGCCGGTGTGGAAGCGCTGGAGAAAAAAGAATACAGCCTTGCGCTTCGTAATCTCCTCGATGCCCAGAAATACAATCCGCAGTCGGCGCTGATCCTGACCGATCTCGGCGTGGCCTATGCCGGCAAAAGCGACTTCGCGAAAGCTGAGGAGATGTGGAAGAAGGCCATCAAGGCCGATCCCAAGCATAGCGACGCGCGGATCAACCTCGCGCTTCTCAATGTCAGGAAGAAAAATTTTCCGGAGGCGGAGCGCCTCCTGAAGGAAGCCACCAGAGACCCCGCCTACTCCAAGCTCGACCAGGTGGCTCTTCAATTAGCGAACATTTACCAGGCCCAGGGCCGCCCCCTTCTCGTTGAGCAGCAGCTCAAGATCGCCGTGCAGGAAAATTCCGATCTCTGCCCGGCTTGGCTGCGCCTCGGGATGATCCAGAAGGAACGGGGCGACTATGCGGAAGCGGCCAAATCACTCAAGGGCTCCGTGAACGGCACCTGCTACAAGAATCCACACGCACACTACGAGATCGCGACCCTCTACCTCAAGGCTCACGAAATGCATCTCGCCAAGACGAAGCTCCTGGAGATCATCCAGCTCTTTCCCGCCTCCGAATGGGCTTCCCGCGCCGAGGAAACCTTGAACATGATTCGCTGAGGCCCGATGGAACCGATGCAGGAAACAAACGAAAGCCTCGGCAACTACCTGAGGCGATCCCGAGAAAGCAAGAATGTCTCGGTGGAGCAGGTGGCCTACGCCACGCGCATCAGCCTCAAGATGCTGCGGGCCCTGGAAGAAGACGATCATACCGCGCTCCCGGCCCCCACTTTCGTACGCGGCTACCTGCAGGCCTATGCCAAGTACGTGCGCATCGACACCCAGGATCTCCTGCTCCGCTACCAGCACCATCTGGCTACTGCTCCCGATTCCAAGCGCGGCGCCATCCGCTCGCACTATCTCTACGTGCGGGAGCGCTACCAGGAGAAACGCCGACTGGTGTTCGTGATCGTGCTGTTTGCGATCATGCTTTCCGTGGCCGGAGCCTATTTCTTCCTTAAGGCCCAGCGCGAGAAGCGCAAGCTGCTGGCGAAAACAGCTGAGCAGATTCAGAAGAGCGAAGAGCAGAAGCCGCCCACCTTGCCTGAGCCGGTGGCCGCGACTAAAGCCACCACGCCTCCCGCGGCGGAGAAAAAATCCGAGAAACTTTCGGAGCCCACTCCTCCCGCACCTGAGAAGAAGGCGGAGAAGCCGGCGGAGCCGGTCGCTCCCCCCCCTCCTCCCGTAGTGGAGAAAGCACCGGAGCCCAAACCGGCGGAAGCAAAAGCTCCGGTGGTGACCTCGGCGCCGAGCGACCAAAAGAAAGCATTTAATCTATTGCTGCGGGCCAGCGAGGATGTTTGGTTCCGTTACCAAACGGACGAGGAAGAGGTGAAAGACTTGACCCTACGTTCCGGAAAGGCGCTGATGCTCCGGGCCGACAAGGTGATCAAGATTTTTTCGGGCAATCTGAACGCCCTGAAGGGCAACATGAACGGGAAAGATATCAGCGCTCTTGCGACCGCAAAGGGGGCTAAGAGCGCCGTTCTTCCCGAAGCTGAGGCCCCCAACTATAAGCTCCCTCTTTTCCCCCAATTTCAGCCCAAGCAGGCCGTGAACAAACCTGACGCTGCGCAGAATTCTAACGAAAATTCGTCCCCCTCGAGCGCCCGTCCCTAGCCCCAAACATCTTCTGACAACTTAAGAAGGGCTTGACAGCCTTTTAAGTAAGATCGTTATCCACATCTTGTAAGAAGTTTTCCACATACGCAAACCCCTGAAATTCCTTGTCTATTTATGGCGCATCCGCTCTTATCCACAATCCTTATCTAGTTGGAATGACATAAACAACTTTGCCTCGACGAAAAATAAACAAAACTATTGTTAGGAAACCGTTGAGGCCCGCCAATTCAGGGCCTTCGGGCAGACGACAAACTCATTGCACTCTCATTGCACTTTGTTTGTTTATAATTTGGTCTTGTTTTACGTGTAGCGGCCGTTGCCCGAAGAAGCGTCAAAAATATGACCTCTCCGGGCGACTACCTGGCTACTCGACGGAAAGTGTAGAGAGACACGGCCAGCATGAGCACATTCGCCGCGAATGTTCCCACGAAGGCGGGCACCTTGCCGTCGCTGGCCAGGCTAAACCCGTACGAATATACCGCCCAGTAAATCAGCAGCACGCCCAGGCAGATGATGAATGAGTTGGACCGCACCGTGCGCGTTCTGACCACACCGAAGGCCACGCCCATGAGCGCGAACACAAGGCAGCTCGCCGCCAGGGCGATCCGCTTCCAATACTCGGCGCCGAAGTTGATGTAGTCGAGCTGCTCGTTGCGCGAGAGTTTCTCGAACGGCAAGTTCAGGTCATGCATATAACCCTTCACCTGGTCCACGCGCGCCTTGAGCGCGCCCATTTCCATGGTCTTAGGGTTCTCCACGCCCACCACCTTTGCCGTTTCGATGCGCAGAAAGATGTCGTAGACCTCGAAGTCCGTCTTCTCGTAGATGTCGCGGCTGGGATCCCCGCGGTGCAGGCTCCCGGTGTACAGGCGGAGCACCAGACCTGGAACGCCGCTCTCATCCTGAAGATTGTTGAGGATGCGGCCATGCCGGGCCACGATGGTCACCGGCTGGCCCTCTTTGCGCTCGTCGTAGATCAGCACCCGCTCGAGAGCGTTCTTCTTGGGGTCCACGACGTCAGCATAAAGCACGAGGTCGAAGAATCCTTCGGTGAAGGTGCCCTCGTGAATGGTGGCGATCGCCTTGGTATTGGTGATGCGGAAGAGATCGTAGCGGAACATTTTCGTGCCGAAGGGCACAAAATACATATTGCAGACGAGCGTGACCAGGCTGAGCAGCACGCCCAAGCCCATCACCGGAACCAGCATCGATTTCACCGAGACGCCGGAGGCGCGCATGGCCAGCACCTCGCTGTCGGCGGACAGGCGGCCGAACCCCATGAGCACGGCGAGCAGGAATGCAATCGGGAAGATCACCGGCGTGAACGTGAGCAGCAGGTAGTACATCAGCAGCAGGATCGAGTAGCCGGAAACGTTGTGCACGACGAAGAAATCGGCCAGCCGGATCACCTGGAACATCATCAGCACGAAAGCGAAAAATACCGTTGCCCCCAGGAAAGGGCGCGAGATCTCGGAGAGAATGTAGCGGTAAATCTCCCAGGGAAAGCGGAAGACGCGGAAGTTTTTCAGGAGCTTAATAAGCATTCTTGTGCACGAACCCCCGCACCGCCGTGAGCAGGAGAATCCTGAGGTCCAATGCGAAGCTCCAGTTGCGGATGTAGTAAAGGTCGCACTCGATGCGCTTTTCGAGGCTGGTGTCCCCGCGCCAGCCGTTCACCTGCGCCCAGCCCGTGATGCCCGCCTTCACCTTGTGCCGGAGCATATAGGCGGGGATTTTGCCGCGGAACTGGTGCACGAACTCGGGGCGCTCGGGGCGGGGGCCCACGAGGCTCATCTGGCCCACGAGCACGTTCCAAAGCTGCGGGAGCTCATCGAGGCTGCTCGATCGCAGCGTCGCTCCGATCGGGGTACGGCGGTCGTCGTCTTTCTTCGCCCAAACCGCACCGGTTTCCTTCTCCGCGTCCACCTTCATCGAACGGAACTTCCACATCTGAAAAGTCGATCCGTCCAGTCCCATTCTTGCCTGCCCGTAAAGCACCGGGCCCCGGCTGGTGAGTTTCACCAGAAACGCGATCAGCAGCAGCAAGGGCGAGAGAAGTACGAGAGCGATGCCCGAGGCGGCAAGGTCGAATACGCGCTTCCAGAACGCCCCCCAGGGGTCGATCGGGCTCTCATTCAGCGCAAGCACCGGCAGCTCGTCGAAGTCCTCCACAGTGCAGCCCACGACGATATAATCGTACAGGTCGGGCACCAGATACACGTCGTGAACAGTATCTCCCAGGGACCTCAGGATCGCATCCTGCTCGCTGGCGTCGGATCGGGGCAGGGCGATCACGATCTCGCTGAGATCGCCGAGCTTTTCGCAGACAGCAGCGATCTCTTTATAGGAGCCCAATACCGGCGCAGGCAGGCCGGGGGGCGTTTTCCCGTCGGCGGTAAAGAAACCTTGGATCTGTATCCCCAGCTCCGGCATCCGGCGCATTCTGTCCACTGTGGCCAGCGCGGAGGCTCCTGACCCCACCACCACCACCGGACGGCTCTTGATTCCGTGCTTTACCAGCCGGCGCAGCCCGTTCCGCAGGAAGAGGCGGGACCCCAGGAGATGCACTCCTGCAAGCACCATGAAGGTACCGATCACAACCCGACTGAAGCGGTATTCCGTGATCACCCAGGTGAGCACCACAAAAGCACCGGTAGCGATCAGGTGGGCCTGTAAAACCCTCGCCAATTCCGTTGTGCGACGCGTAATCCTGCTGGTGCGGTAGAGGCGGAAATAGGAAAAAATCGCGACCCAAAGCAAGACCACGGGCACAGTGAGCGCCACATAGCGGGAAAAGGGGGGAATGCCTTTAGTAACAGGGACAAGTTGTGTATAAAAACGCAGGTAATAGGCGAGCAGCCAGGCGCCCACGAGGCCGAGCGCATCGGTGACGATCAGCACCCTGCCAAACACCTGGTAATACCGCTTTAACACTACCGCATTTTAGTTTTTTTCGGCCTCGCCCGTCAATGAAAGGACTCCCCATGAAAGTCTCCGCCGCCGTATCGTTTGCCGAAGCCGCCCAAAGCACCCATGTCATCGGCGTATTTCAGGCGGACGACAAGGGAAAGGTGCGCTGCCTGCGGAGCGAGTTCGAGGATTTCCTGGGTAAGCTGGCAGGCGACGATGCCTTCAAAGGCCGTAAAGGCCAGGCCTACTTCGTGCGCGCTCTCGACGAGGCCGCCCCGAACCTGCTCTTTGTAGGCCTCGGCAAGCCGGAAGCGGCCACCGGCGAGATCTTCCGGGTGGCCGGCGCCAATGTGTCCAAAAAACTCGAAGCGGAAAAAATTAAGACCGCCGCGGTGGACCTCGCCTCCTTCAGCGCCAAGGGAATCAAAGGCATCGACTTCCGCGGCATTGCCGCAACTTTCGCCGAAGGTGCGCTCCTGGCGTCGTACCGCTTCGACCTTTACAAAAGCGAGAAGAGCAAACCCTCACTCACGGAGCTCGCTCTTTATGCCGGTGATAAAAAACGCACAGCGGCGGTGAAATCCGCCATTGCCGAAGCCGAGGCGGTGAACGATGCCATCACCATCGCCCGTGACCTCTCCAACGAGCCGGGCTCCCATCTCTATCCGATGGAGCTCGCCCGCCGCGCCCAGAAAATGGCCAAAGACTACGGCATCAGCTGCAAGATTCTCGATGATAAAACCTGCAAGAAAGAAAAAATGGGCGGCATCGTGGGCGTGGGGCAGGGCTCGGAAAATCCTCCCTGCCTGATCGTGCTCGAATACAAGCCCAAGAGCGCCAAGAAAACCGTGGCCTTCGTGGGCAAGGCCGTGACCTTCGACAGCGGTGGCATCTCGCTCAAGCCGGGCCAAGGCATGGAAGAGATGAAGCACGATATGAGCGGCGGCGCCGACGTGCTCGCCGCGATCCTGCTCGCGGCCAAGCTGAAGGTGCCGGCGCACATCGTTTGCGTGATCGCTTCAGCCGAAAACATGCCGGATGGCAAAGCCATTGTGCCTTCGACGATCCTTTACACCCGCTCCGGAAAAACGATCGAGGTGCAGAATACCGACGCCGAGGGGCGTCTCATCCTGGCCGACGCCCTCGACTATGCTCAGGACTACAATCCAGACGCGATCGTGGACGTGGCTACCCTTACGGGCGCGGTGATCATGGCGCTCTCGAACGTTGCCGCCGGCATCATGGGCAACGACGACAAAGTAGTGGCGAAATGGAAAGCGGCCGCAAAGCAGACCGAAGAGCGCTACGTGGAGCTGCCGATCTTCCAGGAATATGCCGACGACATGAAGAGCAAGATCGCCGACCTCAAAAACATCGGCGGAGAAAAGGGCGCCGGATCGCAGAAGGGCGGCGCCTTCCTGCGCGAGTTCGTCCGCAAAGGCAATAAATGGCTGCATGTGGACATCGCCGGTACCGCGTGGGCGGGCGGCAAGCATGCGTATGATCCTTCCCACGGCGCATCAGGGCATACCGTGCGGACGCTCGTGCAGTTCGCGAAAACGCTTTAGGAGAAAAATATGTCTGAGATCGTACGCATCTCCGAGATCGGCAAATACGTAGGCAAAACGGTGACCATTCGTGGCTGGTTGTACAACCACCGCTCGTCCGGCAAGATCCGTTTCCTCGAGCTGCGCGACGGCTCCCCCTCTACCCTCCAGTGCGTGGTGGCCCAAGGCACAGCCGACGATGCTTCGTTCAACGTCTCCGCCGAGCTCACCCAGGAAAGTTCCCTGATCGTGACGGGACTCGCGAAAGCACACCCCAAAAAGCCGGGCGTATTCGAGATGGACGTGCACAAAATCGAAGTGGTGCAGAAGGCCGAGGCCAACTACCCCATCTCGCATAAGGAGCACGGGCCTGAACACCTGATGCAGAACCGCCACCTCTGGCTGCGCACTCCCCGCCAGGTCGCGATCGCCCGCCTGCGAGCGAATATCGTGAAGTCGATCCGTGATTTCTTCGACTCCCGCGACTTCGTGCTGATGGACGCTCCCATCCTCACCCCTAGTGCTTGTGAAGGCACGTCGACGCTTTTCTCGACGGACTATTTCGACGAAACGGCCTACCTCACCCAGAGCGGCCAGCTCTACGGAGAGGTGGGCGCGATGGCCTTCGGCAAGACCTACGTATTCGGCCCCACCTTCCGCGCCGAGAAGTCCAAAACCCGCAAGCATTTGACGGAATTCTGGATGGTCGAGCCCGAAATCGCCTTCTGGAGTCTCGACGAGAACATGACGTTAGGCGAGCAGCTCGTGACCACGATCATGCGGGAAGCCCTGGACAGGAAGAAAGGCGAGCTCACGACCCTGGGGAGAGACCTCGCTTCTTTGGAAAAAATCGCCGAAGGCAACTTCCCGCGCGTGCACTACAACGACTGCGTGGACATGCTGAACAAAAATGGCCATCCCTTCAAATGGGGCGACGATTTCGGCGCGCCCGAGGAAACCAAGATCGGCAACCTCTTCGGCGACAAGCCGGTATGGATCCACCACTTTCCGAAAGACATCAAAAGCTTCTACTTCAAGCTCGACAAAGAGGATCCCCGCTACGCCCTGGGCTGCGACCTCATCGCCCCGCACGGCTGGGGAGAGATGATCGGCGGTGGAATTCGCGAAGAAAGCTACGATGTGCTGAAGAAGGCGATTGAGCACCACAAGCTCAATCTCGAAGACTACCAGTGGTATCTCGATCTGCGCCGCTACGGCTCGGTACCCCACGGCGGATTCGGCCTGGGCCTCGAACGCACGGTCTCCTGGGTATGCGGCCTTGAACACGTGCGCGAAACCATCGCGTTCCCGCGCATGCTGAACTATCTGCGTCCTTAGGAAATTGTGGGCTTCCAGATCGTATTGGTTGAGCCCCAGATCCCGCCGAATACCGGCAATATCGGGCGCCTCTGCATCGCCACCAAGTGCCGCCTGCACCTTGTGAAGCCGCTCGGCTTTGATATCTCAGAAAAAGCCGTGCGACGCGCTGGTTTGGATTACTGGAAGCATGTGGATCTCACCATGCACGAAAGCTATGGGGAGTTTAGATTGTCTCTCCCGAAGACGGCGAAGCCTTGGTTCTTCACGAAATTCGCGAAGCGCTCGCTCTACGAGGCTGAGTTTTCCGAGGGAGACTTCCTGGTCTTCGGAAGGGAGACCACCGGTTTGCCAGACACCGTTAAAGAAGAAGAACCCGAAGACCGCCTCCTGCGCATTCCGATGCCCGGGAGCGATATCGTGCGCAGCTTGAATCTGGCGGGTTCTGTGCACGTGGCACTCTATGAAGCCCTGCGCCAGACAGGATTTTCTTCTTAAAGCTTTCTCTTCAGCCCGATGATCAGCCCGCGCTTCTGCGCACGCACGTGGTAGGTGTGTACCCGCTCGAAAATGTTTCCGCTTTCCATGACAGGGATATCTTCCGCGCTGCCCTGGCCCTCCGCGCTGCCTTCTTCTCCACCAGCAGACTCGTCGAGTCCCGCGATGCTTTCGAGCCCGCCCGCAGCGGCGCCATCTGCGCCTGCAGCGGATTTGTCGTCGGGCTTGAACAAGCTATCGAGGGATCCGCCGGACGAATCTCCGCCGCCTCCGCCGAACATTTCTCCCCCGCCCAGTGCACCTGAGGCTCCGAAAGAGGAGGCGCCATTCAGCACCTGGCACTCTTCCTTGCCGATGCATTTCTTTTCTCCCGCGCCGCCAAGCGATCCGCCGCCGCCTGCGCCGCCCCCGTCGCCGCCAGAGGCGCCGGCGTGGTTGGCTTTGCTACCGGTTCCTTTCGACGAAGACGCCGATGAGGTGGCGCTATCGCCGCTGTAGGAAGGGAAGGTCCCCGGCGCGCTCGGCGCCGAGGCGATATCATTGGCGGGTTTGTTGGAATCACTTTTGGGAGGCTTGAACTGCACGGAGTTTCCAGAGTTAAAAAGATTGCCGCTTGCAGTGCGGCCGCCCCCTTGGCCAGCGGATCCAGGCGATCCGGGAGGAGCGCCCGTATTGAAACTATCCGGAGTGGGCGCAGTGGCGGCCATCCCTCCGCTTCCAGGAGGGGGTTCGCCGCCTCCACCGCCCCCGGGGATTTCCGGAATCTTGGGCATGCCGCCGCCGCCTCCGGCGCCCTTGTCTTCAGGAGGACCGCCCCCGCCTGGATCACCTCCGCCTCCGGGATCCCCTCCTGGAGGCTTGTCCGTGCCGGTGACGTCGGAGCCTTTGCCCTTGTCGCCCGGGCCGAGGGAGTTATTGCGATCGTCATTGCCTTTGTTTTTGGACGATTGGACGAGAAGTTCAGTGGCCAGCCTGTTTTGTTCGGTAATGGCCTTATCCAGAACCCCACGAAAGTCATTTCCTCCCGCTACCGCTCTTCCAAGCTCCAATGCAGCCGGAGGAGCGTTCGAATTCGGATCGGCTTTAAGCACTCCCTGCTCAAAAGCAGCCAGTGCCTGAGGAGACCGCGGCCCGGGATTACCGCATTTGTACGACGGAGACACCGCCAACGGACTATTGGGCCGGGGCCTTCCTTGCGCCGCCTGCCACTGGCGATAGTCGCCATTGAGGAAATCGGCGGCGTGCTGAGCCTTGCCGTCCAGTGCTTGCACCTCAGCCCTAACCTTCGTTAGGAAGGCAGAGATCTGCTTAGCAGAACCCGAAAGTGGTCCACCCGCCTGAGATAAACAATCAAAGACCTGATCTATCGGATCCTGGCATCCCCGATACTTCGAATTGACTGTCTGGCAAAGTTGGGTGGCTTCCCGCTCATACCGTTCGATCGTAGCGAAGATTTTTGCGTAAATGGCTAGGCAACGGTTCGATCCGCCATTGGGATTCGCCTGCTGTTCCGCAGCGGGAATCTTGGTGCATGAAAGGCCCTGGCTTCTGGTGCACTGCTGGTTTGGGTCAAGATTCTTGAACCGCTGAAAGTCCGCAGCGAGAATATTAGGGTCGCAGGTCCAGGTGGGAGGAGTGGATG
>DATBTF010000190.1:0-4863 GCA_036559405.1 Bdellovibrionota bacterium | reverse complement strand
AAGTGAAAATCAGAAGAGAAGCGTTCGAAGGGAATCTTCTCGAGGGCCTTCACCGAGAACACACGATAACCGGAGTGAAACTCCGTCAATCTCGTCCCTAGAAAAATATTCTGCAGAGTCGTGAGCGTACGGTTGCCGAGGAAGCGGATAATCGGCATGCCTCCTTTGAGTGGATTGCCGCTCATGCGCGAGCCGAACACCATATCGGCCTTGCCTTCAAGCACGGGAGCGAGCAGGGTTTCGAGCAGCTCGGGCGCATACTGGGCATCGCCATGAAGCATCGCAACGCAGTCGTAGCCTTTTTCGATGCAACGGCGGTAGGCCACTTTTTGGCTGCCGCCATAGCCAAGATTTTTGGGATTGCCCACAAGCTCAAGATTGTGGGCGTTGTTCTTCTCGCGGTAGTCCACCACCACCATGGCGGTATTGTCGGTGCTCTTGTTATCGACAACGAAAATCTCCGCCATTTTATCGCGGATATTGGCGGGGATCCGGCTGAGTACGTTCACGATTGTCGAAGCGGCGTTGAAGGCCGGGATGAAAATGGCGACTTTCTTTTCCATGGACGCCGCGATGCTATCACTCTGCCTTGGCGCGGGGCAAGGGCGGAGGCCGATACGCGATCACCCGGCCAATAAATTGGAGGAGTTTTCGCGGCTCAAGCCGAATGAAGTGCCGCGCCACCCGTCGGGCAAAGCGGTAAACCCAAATCCAGAGAAAACAGAGCAGGCCAAACACTTTGTCGAAGCCTGTGAGACGGTGCAGGCAGGCCAGCCGGAGCGCCTGGACTTCAAGAAAGTCGCTGCCCGATTCCACATGTCCTTGGGTGAGGTTGTTGGGGTGAAGTCGGAATCCGCAACCTGGATCGGGAAGGAAAGCAATCTCACCGAGGTCGGCAAGCTGGATCCACGCAGCCCAATCGGAAGCATAGCGGTAGGCGGGAGGAAAGCCGGGGAAGTTCTTGCGGCGGAAGGTAACGGCGCTGGGAGGCCCCAAAACATTTTCTCCCAACAGCATATTCCAGAGCAAATAACGGCCGGAGAGAGCGCGCGGTGCGGAGGTGAAGGATTTCAGTTTAGGATGCGCGTCCTCGGGACCATGCATTTCCAAGCGGGAGGAGGCCACGGCGGATGCCGAGAGGTCGCATTCAAGACGAGCTACCTCCCGCTCCAGCGCTCCAGGGAGGATCCAATCGTCGTCGCAAAGAAGCTTTATGTACTTGCCTCTGGCCTCCGCCACGCAAAGGTTCCAGTGCTCCACCATGCGCAAAAGCACCGGTCGGCGTATGTAGCGGGCCTGGGGCACTTCCCGAGCCAGCTCCGGAGTGGAGTCGTCGGACGCGTTGTCGCTGATGATCAGCTCATAGGGAAAGGGAAGCTTTCCCAAGACGCTGCGCGCCGCCTGAAGGGCCCAGTCTTTGCGATTGCGGGTGGGGATCACCACGGTCAGAAGAGGATCCTGCTCGCTCATTCCTGACCAGCTTAGCAGAGAACGCCCGGATCGGCTTTCCCAAACACCCGCCTTCCACTATACTGCCGCCATGACCGCCAAGATCCCCCTGATCGACGTGCAGGCCCAGAATGGGCCTCTACAGGAAGAGCTTCTCCAGGCCCTGAAAAAGGTGCTGGAAAGCGGCGCATTTGTGCTGGGGCCGGAAGTCAAAGCCTTCGAGGACGATTTCAAATCTTATACGAAGGCGCCTTTCGCGGTTGGCTGCGCTTCGGGGTCCGACGCGCTTTTGCTTCCCCTGATGGCCGCAGATGTGGGTCCAGGGGACGAAGTGCTGGTTCCTTCGTTCACCTTCTACGCCACCGCGGGCGCGGTGGCCCGCCTTGGGGCTACGCCGGTATTCGTGGATAGCGATGAAACCTGCAACCTGTCGCTTGCCGACATGGAAAAGAAGATCACTCCGAAAACGAAGGCGGTGATTCCCGTACATCTCTTCGGCCAGATGGTCGATATGGAGGCCGTGCTCAAGATCGCTCGTGCCAAGAAATTGGTGGTGATTGAAGATTGCGCCCAGAGCATAGGCGCGGAGTTTAAGGGAAAGCAGTGTGGTTCCTGGGGCGACTACGGCGCCTTTAGTTTTTATCCCACGAAAAACTTGGGTGCGGCGGGCGATGCCGGGCTTGTGTCCGCTATTGATTCGGCGAAGGCGGAGCTTCTTACAATGCTGCGCGTGCACGGCTCCAAGCAGCGTTACTATCACGAGCTGGTGGGAACGAACTCCCGTCTTGATTCCCTGCAGGCCGCGATTCTCCGTGTGAAGATCCGCCATCTGCGCGCTTATGAACAGGGGCGTGAGCGTGTGGCCGCCGAATATACACGTCTGCTTAACGACGCAGGCCTGGGCGACAAACTCAGGCTTCCAGTAATGGGGAAGGACCGCAAACACGTTTGGAACCAATATACGGTCCGGGCCACCAAGCGCGACGCCTTACGTTCCTTTCTCGCTGATCAAGGCATAGGTTCCGAGATTTATTATCCGTTGGCCATGCATCGGCAGGCGGCGTTTCAGAAATTCATTTCGAAGCCCCTGGCTCTGCCCGTATGCGAGGCCCTGGAGAAGGAAGTGCTTTCGCTTCCGATGTACCCGGAACTTCCCAATGCGCAAATAGAGCGGGTGGTGGAAGCGCTACGAGAGTTTTACCGGAAGAACTGACCCAAAGGAGACGCGAGCTATGAAAAATTTCTTGATCGAGTTCGGCCGCTTCCTGTGGGCGCGAAAGCTTTGGTGGATGGTTCCGATGATCAGCGTGCTTCTGCTGTTCGGTGCTCTGGTTTACCTGGCGCAGGGATCTGCCGTGGCTCCATTTATCTACGTATTGTTCTAGCTATTTTCTCTTCGCTTGTGACGCTTCAGCGAGGAGACTTTCCGCCTCGCGGATCAATCGCGAGCGTACATCTTTGGTCACTGATCCTGCGAGCTTTTGCGAACTGAACCTGTGTCTGTCGATTTCTTCAAGTAGAGCGGAGGCCCGTAGGAACAGGGGGGCGGGAAGCCCGCGGGCCTTCCAGCTTTCTTCGAGTTCATGCTTGGTTAAACCGCGCGGATTGGTGTCGAGCAACACCTGCATGATCATGATCAGAACTTCTTCCAGGCCGGCCTGCCACTCTCCATCGGCCGCGCCCTTTGCCTGAAGCAGGGCCACGCGCGCTCCCGAGAAGCGGTCCATTCCCTTCACAAGCTTGTAGAGATTGCGTGATCGAGTTCGCAGGAAGCGGAAGGCGAGAAGTGCATTCACAGCAAGCGCAGTCCAAAGGGCCCAGCGCACGAATCCTCGATCTGCACTTTTGTCGAGTGAGAGAGGCTTGAGGCCGGCCAGGACCTGATTCGCAGCCGGGGTTTCCGACGATCCCGGTGCAGGGCTAAGGTAGCTGTTCGCGCCGGCGTTTCCCGCTTCATTGGGCTGAACTTCGATGGTGAGGGGGGAGGTTGTCAAAGAGTCGTATCCGCCTTTATCTGTATTGAAGTATGACCAGGTGACGGCCGGAATCTCGAATTTTCCCGCTTTGCGCGGGATCGCGATCACTTGAAATGTCTTCTTCGACTCCAGCTCCTGCCTTATTCCGATCGGTGCAATGGCTCGGCCGCTGGAAGTGCTTTCATAGAGTTCGAAGTCCTGTGGAAGTGGAAGGCGGATGGCGTTGATGGCCTGGAAATTTCCTGTGCCCGACAGGGTGAGAGTGAAGGTAACGGGTGTATTCTGGGACAGGCTCAGCTTGTCAGCCTCGAGTTTCAGGGAGAATTTCCCCACAGCGCCACCGAACTTCTCCGGCTTTCCGGTTTCCGGCAAGGGAATGATCTCCACTGTCAGGTCCTGGCTGTAGTGCTGGCCGGTGCGCATGTCGAAGCCAAAGAGAATCCCGGGATTCAACATATCGCCGGAAACATACTTTCCGCGGATTCCCAGTTTGTCGATCGAGAAACGACCGGGCTTGATGCCATAGAGGGCATAGCGCGCGATGAAAGCCCTGCGCATTTCCTGGTTTCTAAGATAGACGTCGGCGAAGGAAACTTGCGTGGTCAGCTCGAGATCTTCTTTCCAGAAGCCGTCGAAGGTGGGCCACTTCAGCACCTCGCTCTGGCGAATACCTCCGTAGTCGTAAAGGTAGTATTCGACCACGATCGGCTCGCCTACATAGGCCTTCGTTTTATTGAGGTGGGCGTGAACGGTGAAGTCAGAGTTGAAACGGTCCGGAATCGAAATTCCCTGCTGGCGCTGGCTGCTGGCATGGTCCGAAGGCCGAGAGAACTGCTGGCCGCTATAGGAAGGGGAGGCGGGGTTGGTGGACTCGTCCTGGTCCCCTGGAGGCACGGGGAGCGGCGGGCGCGGGTTGGAATCCTCCGACACGCGGATCGAGACATCGGGGGCGCTGAGCAGCCGCTGATCGGCCTTTGCCCGGATGTTCCTCACAATGAATCCGCCCGGGCGCTTGGGCATCAATACGAAGGTGAAAGTCAGTTTTTTCCGCGTATTCATGCCCGCGGGGCCATTAAGGGGCACGAAGTTCAGGCCCGGGGCGCCCATCACGGTGAAGTCGGGAGCATCAATCGTCGGCTGAGACACAGGCATCGAAAGCGGGGATTCCACCATCACCTGGAGCTGCACGCTTTCGTGCTCGGACACCGCATTTGGCGTGGCTGAGGCCGAAATCCTGACATCGTGCTCTTCGGCGCGCAAAGAGAGCGGGCCAAGGAGGAAAAGCAGGAGGCATGCTTTACCAATCCTTAGAAGCATCATCGACGTTGACTCTACCTCCCTTGATCTTGTTTTTTAAGAACTTCTTTTGCAGATCCGACTCTCGCTCCTTAAGGGCACCCAGGATCCTTTTTGCGTCTTCTTCGCCCATATTGTCGCG
>DATBTF010000189.1:0-12346 GCA_036559405.1 Bdellovibrionota bacterium | reverse complement strand
GTTTGCCTCCGACGAACTGCACCTATACGACCAGCCCCTGCGATGCCAGCTGCAAAAAAACAGTGAATGTCACTGTGCCTCAGGCGAACGGGGGTACCTGCCAGTACACCGACGGGCAGCAGCTCACCTGTACTACTTCCGAAAGCGCTACCGACGCTTGTCTGCCGCCTTCGAACTGCCAATATACGATCGGAGCCTGCAACTCGAGCTGCAAAAAAACTGTGGATGTAACTGTGCCTCAGGCGAACGGAGGTACTTGCTCTTATTCCGACGGGCAGCAGCTTACCTGCTCGCCCACCGAAAGCTCGACCGACGCCTGTTTGCCTCCGACGAACTGCACCTATACGACCAGTGCCTGCGATGCCGGCTGTAAAAAAACCGTGAACATCACTCAGCCTCCTGCAAACGGCGGTACTTGCCAGTATACAAATGGACAGCAGCTTACCTGCACGACTTCCGAAAGCGCGACCGACGCCTGTGTGCCTAACGCAAACTGCACTTATACGTGGACGCCTACCTCATGCCCGACATGCGGTACCAATGTCGTGCAGACGGTGAATATCACCAAGCAGGCCACGGGCACCGGTACCTGTGCCTACAAAGCCGGTGATACCAAAGCTTGTAATATCCCGGTCTGCACCACGCCTTCACCGGGTCCGGCTCCGGGCGGTTCTCCTTCCACCATCACGGGCACGCCCAATCAGCCCGCGCCTCCTCCGGCACCTCCGGCTGCCTCGACGCCTCCGCCCGCGCCGCCCGCTCCTCCTCCTGCACCTGCTCCGACCAAAGCGCCGGCTCCTGCGCCTACGCCTCCGCCCGCGCCTCCTCCTCCGGCTCCTGCTCCTGCTCCGGATCCCGCACCTGCTCCGGACCCCGTTCCGGGAGAACCGGCGCCTGCTCCGGATCCTACGCCCACGCCTCCGCCTGCTCCTCCGTCTACGGATAGCAAGACGGATACGAAGACGGACACGGACACGAATACGAAGACCGGCACGAAGACGGACACTTCGACTGTCGTTATGACGACACAGGAGAAGTTCCAGAAGGACGCGCAGGCCGAGTTGGCCGCTGCCGCGAACACTGCCGTGACGAAGAGCGTGCTCAGCTGCGCCGATGGCGCGAACAAGCTGCTCGGGCCAGATCCTGCTGCTGGCACCGACGCTCTCGGTGGCTGCATCAACCAGCGTTACACCGCTGATGGCCTGCGTATCTCGGCCCTCGACGCCGCCAAGCGCTCCGGCCAGGCGTCCACGATCCAGTTCGAGATGAACAAGGAACTGATCGGTACGCCCGAAGCCCAGCAGATCTTCGCCGATTTCGAGAAGAACTTCTCGATGTCGGGTGAGGACTTCGCCAGCGCCATGATCTCGGCCGGCGGCAATATGGACGCCGTGGAAGCCGCTCTACGCAAAAAATTCTCCGAAGCCGATGTGCAGAAGATCCTGGCCGCGGCCAAGAACCGGGCGCGCGAGCTGGCGTCCGAAGGCAAGGCCGCTTACGAGCTGGCCAAGCCGATCCGCCGCTCGGCGGGCCCGAGCGCCGCGGCCAAGCTGCGCGAATCGCTGCGCGAATCGATGGCGGAGGCTGAGCCTGAGAAGAAGAAGAAGCCCGAGGCCGCTCCGGAGAAGAAGAAGCCCAAGGCCGCCAAGATGGAGAAGAACCTCACGCCGATGACGGAAGATCCGCTCTTCACCAACGCCGCTAAGAAGAATGTGGAGGAGGGGAAAGAGGAGACTCTCTTCGACGTGGTTCAGAAGAAGTATCATGACAAGTGGCGGCTGTTCGAGCAGAACCTGGAGAACTGAGCGTCTCCAGCGTTTCCGCCAGCCCGCGCGCAAAATCCGCGTCTCCATTCAAGCAGGGCACGAGTGAGAACTTGTGCCCTCCGCTTTTTAAAAAGGTTTCCTTGCCGGCTATCCCGAGTTCTTCCACGGTCTCCAAACAGTCCGCGACGAAGCTGGGCGCGGCGATCACGAGCTCCGTTTTGCCTTGCTTAGGTAACTGCAGCAACAGCTCCTCTGTATGCGGCCCCAGCCACTTCGCACGGCCGAAGCGGGACTGGAACGAGAGAGTCCAGCGGTCCTGGGGAAGGCCGAGGTGCTCGGCGATTTTTTGTGCTGTGTACAGGCATTGGCGCGGATATTCGCCCGCCTGCTTGAGCGGCAGGCCGTGAAAGCTCAGGAGCAGGTGCGATTTCCCGGTGAGGACGGGCCGGATCTTTTCCGCAGAAGATTTCGTGAACCAGGGGGCATCGGGGAAGGAGGAAAAAATCTCGTACTCTCCACGGAAGCCTTCCCTCGTGAGCTGTTCCTGAAAATAGGCAATCGTCCCTCCCGTGGTGGCTTCGGCGAACTGGGGATAGAGTGGAAGCAAAACCACTTTTTTGGCATTCAGTTCCAGGGCCCTTTTCACGGCATCTTTCAGCGAAGGATTTCCGTAGCGCATGCCGAGCAATACCGGCTCCCGCAGATGGCGCTGCACTTCTTTCTGCAGCGCCAGCGAGTGCACGAGCAGAGGGGATCCGCCGTCCATCCAGATGCTGCGATACTTTTCTGCGCTCTGCTTGGCCCGCCGGGGAGCGATCAGCCAATGCACCAGCGGATAGCGGAGCAAAGCGGGAAGCGGGATCACGGCCGGGTCGTAAAGAAATTCCTTGAGATAGGCCGCCACGGCTTCGTCGGTGGGCGCGGACGGAGTGCCGAGATTCGAGAGGATGAATACAGTGCCGCTCATGGAAAGTCCCGTGGCAGCTCGGAAGCCCGTACCAGCAGAGTGCCGAGGCCGAGATCGCCTAGATAGTTTCCGAAGACGCGGAAATGCCCTTCGCGGAAATGGAGCGCCCGCAGCCGCTCGAGCACCTCTTCCAGCGCAAGATCGTAGTGGGGGATGGCGCTCTCCCAGCGGGTTACCTGGGAATAGAGCAGCCGGGCGCGCAGGCCGTAAAGTTTTTCGCGTTCCCGGAGCACGAGATCGAGGAGAGAGCGTTCGGGCAGGAGCGGAATCTCGGGCTCGAGCGCGCCGCCCAGGAGCCAGGTTTCGGAAATGCTGTCGCGGGACCGGCCGGGGAAGATGCGGTCGTTGGCGAGCAGGCCCAGGGAGCGGAAGCCCTCGCCCCTCGGAAAGAGACAGCCGAAGCCCGGCACGCCCGCTGACTCGGGCGCGAAAAAGGCGGTGACGCTTGCAATCGGCAGCATCCGGATTTTGGAAAGCTCGGAGGCGAGGGCCGGCGCCTTGTCGGCGAGAAAACGGGCAGCGGCCGGAGGAGGAAGAGCTACCACCGTGGGCAATCCAGGAATGTAGTCCGGAGAAAAAGTGCAGCGATTCAGCTCGAGCACGCGCCGGAAGGCAGGCGCCCATGCGCCCATGCCGGAGAGCGGGGCCACCGAACCCCGCAGCCTTCCCCGGCCGAGCACGGGGCGGGCGCGGAAGAAGCGGCTGAGGATGAGGCTCGCGCTCAGTTTATCCGGATCGCCCGCATAGACGCCCGAGAGCGCGGGCGCGAGCAGGTAGCGGGTGGCTTCGCGGCCGAGCGCACGGGCACCCCAGGCGCTGATGCTTTCCCGAGAGCGGGGGGCGAGGGGCGAGTTCATTCCGAATCTCAGCGGCAGAGCCGCGCCCAGCAGCCGCAAGGTGGCCCGGGGCCGCAGCGGCCAGCGTCGCAGCCGTTTGCCTCTCAAAATGTAGCGCTTCCGGGCGGATTTCAGCGCGGGCACGAGAGTGAGTCCCAGGTCGGCCGCGACGCTCTCCACGGTTCTGTTGGCAATGAGCGCGTTGGCGGCGGTCTCGCAGGGGCCGTAAGGCGTTTCGATCGTATTCAGCAGACCGCCCAGACGGTGGGAGGTTTCCACGATCCGAACCCGGTGTCCGGCGCACATCAGGAAGTAGGCGGCTGAGAGACCCGAGAAACCTGCTCCAATTACCTGGATCTCCGCCATCTCAAATGGACCGCGAAAAAAGTTTGCCCGCCGGCTGCGAGGCCCGCAGACGGAGGTCGAAGAATACGCAGGCGTTGCGCAGAAAGGGGCGGCCCTTCTCCGTCAGTTGCAGGTTGCCGTCCTCGATGCGCACCAGGCCGTCGCCGATCATGGGCGCTAGGAAATCGCGGGCCTCGGCCTCTTCGGCGGGAGCGAGTGCCGTCTCTCCCTTGGTCATGAAAGACAGAATGCGTTCTCTTTGCGTGCGGTCGGTGCTCGTGAGCTTGTGCCCGCGCAGACCTGGGATCCGCCCTTCCTGAATTTTACGCTCCCAGAGTGGCAGCACCTTTTCATTCTGGTGAAAGGCGGCCGGTGCCTCGCTGATCGAGCTGACGCCCAAACCCAGGAGCACGTCGGTGCGCAGATCGGCATAGCCCATGAAGTTGCGGTGCAGGCCCCCGCTCTTCTGCGCCAGGGCCAGCTTGTCCTGCGGCAGGGCGAAGTGGTCCATGCCGATCTCTATATAGCCCGAGCCGAGCAGGCTCTCGCGGGCAAGCTCGTAGAGGGCGCGCTTTTCCGAGGCGGCGGGCAGGTCCTCGTCACGGAACAATCTCTGCGCAGGCTTGATCCAGGGGACGAGGGCGAAGCTGTAGAGCGCGATGCGGTCGGGGCGTAGAGATAGGGTGCGCTCCACTGTGCGCTCAAAAGAAGCTGCGTTCTGCTTGGGCAGGCCGTAAATCAAATCGAAGTTCACCGAGCCGTAGCCGAGTGCGCGCGCGTCCTCGGTGATGCGGCGGGTTTCTTCCTCGGGCTGGATGCGGTTCACCAGCCGCTGTACCTCGGGATCGAAGTCCTGCACACCCAGGCTTACGCGCCCGAAACCAAGTTTTCTCAGCGTGGCCAGCTGCTCGCGATTGGTGCGGCGGGGATCCACTTCGATGGAAGCTTCGGAGTGCAACGGGTCCCAGGAGGCGCTTTCCAGAATCGGAGTCAGCAGGCGCTCCAGCTCCTCGGCCGCCAGAAACGTAGGCGTGCCGCCGCCTAAATGCAGCTGGCGCAGCGGGCGCTGCCCGAGTGCGGAAATCTTTTCGCGGTAGAGCGCCCACTCCTTGTGCACCAGATCCACATAGGGCAGTCCCTGGGCATGGTCTTTGGTGATCGTATTATTGCAGCCGCAGAAGGTGCAGAGCGTTTCGCAAAAGGGGATGTGCAGGTAGAGCGACCAGGTGGACGCCTGGCTTTGCAGCCCCTCCTGTAGTGCGCCAAGCCACTCCTGCTCCGTCGGGCTTTCGCTCCAGTAAGGCACGGTGGGGTAGCTCGTGTAGCGGGGTACGGGCTGGTCGTATTTTTCGAGCAGCTCTTTCACGCGAAAGCCTCACGCACCAGTTCCACATAGCGTTTCACATTGCGCTCGGGCGTGGCGGGTAGCACTCCGTGGCCAAGACCCGCCACCCAGCCGCGTCTTTCGTTCACCGAGAGCGCCTGGAAGGGGGCCAGATAGTCGCGCAGCGCGCTTTCGAAGGCCTTGCCATCGAGATGCAGGAGGCTCTGGTCGAAATTCCCCTGCAGGAAGCCGGTTTCCGTGAGCGGCAGGATCTTCGCGAGCCCGTGGCGGTGGTCGAGCCCGAGGCCGGCGAAAGGCGCATGGCTTTGTTTGAGAAGCGCAAGCTGCGCCTCACTCATCCCTTTGCCGTAATAACCGAGCTTGCCGGGATGCAGGCGGGCGAGCGCGGCCAGGAAGGGAAGCGAGTAGCGGGCGTAAAATTCGGGCGAAAGCTCTCCCGCCGCGGTATCGAAGATCATCACGGCTTCAGCCCCGGCCGCGAGCTGACGGCCGATCGTGTAGGCCAGCAGAGGCAGCAGAGACTCTGCAAAACGAGGGAAGAGCGAGGGCAGCAGCTGTTTCGACTTTACCAGCGAGCCCTTGTGGCTGCCTTCCACGGCATAGACGAAAAGGGTCCACGGCCCGCCCACAAAGCCGACCAGGCTTTTGTCGGCGGGTAGAAGGGCCCGCGTGGCTTGCATGGCTTCGCCCTGGAAGGCGAGAGCGGGGCAGGCATCGTTCCAGTGTTTCAGGCGCGGAAACGTTTCTTCGTCGAGCGAAAATCCCAGCTTAGGCGGGCCGTCGTCATAGGAGAGGCCCATGCCGAGCGCTTCGAGCGGAAATAAAATGTCACTGAAGAGAATCGCTGTATCGAAGTCGAAGTCGAGTATCGGGCCGAGGGCTGTTTCTGCGGCGAGCTCCGGTTTCTTGCACAGGTCCACGAAGCTGTGTTTGGCCCGCAGTCCCTGGTAGTGCCTGTGGTAGCGGCCCGCCTGGCGCATCAGCCAGATCGGCGGGATTTTTTGAGCCTCACGCTTCAGAGCGGCTTGGAATCTCGGATTCATTCGGCGCTCCCCGGAGCCCACTGGTAGCCCACGCCGCGCACCGAGCGGATCGGCGACTCATCAAAAAGGCCACGCAGGCGCACGATCGCGTTGTCGACGGTGCGGGTATTGCCGAGGTGGCCCTTGCCCCAGATTCCGTCGAGGATCTCGTCGCGGGAAAGCACGCGGGGGGCGCGCTCCACGAGCAGGCTGAGCAGCTGGAAATCTTTCGTGGCCGGGCGGTGCAGTTCGCCGTCGGACGTTTTTACGGTAAGCGCGGAGAAGTCGATCTCGGCCCCGCCCACGTCCAAGGTGGGTCGCACCCGCGCGTGGTTCTCCAGCACATGGCGCACGCGCATCAGGAGCTCGCGCAGGTGGAAGGGCTTCGGGATGTATTCCTCGGCCCCGAGTTCGAAGCCGCGCAGGCGGTGCTCGGCATCGGAAAGCGCCGTCACGAAGAGGAATGGCAGCTTGGATTTCCATTCGGAAGCAAGCTCGAAGCCCGAGCCGTCGGGTAATCCCACGTCAAAGAGCACGAGGTCCCAGTCGGCGCGCTCGTTCAAAGAGCTGCGCGCGGCGGCGGCTGTGGAGGCCCAGCTTACGTCATAGCCCTCGCCGGCGAGGCGCTCTTTCAAGGTCACGCCCAAGGTCGGGTCGTCTTCCACGAGCAGGAGGCGCTTCATAGGGTGCGTCCCTCCAGCTCGAGCGTGGCCATGAAGCCGCGATCGCCCGCTTGGGCGAATTCCAGGCGGCCTTTCATGCGCGAGGCAAGGATGCGGGAGAGATAAAGGCCAATGCCGGAGCCCGAGCGCGTGGAGTGGCGCACGAAGGCCTGCCCGAGCTGGTCAAGGCGCTCTCCGGAAAAGCCGCTGCCGTTGTCGGTCACGCGAATGCCAAGCCGGCCGCCTTCGCGGCGGGCGGATACACTTACTTTCGTGGCCTTGCCGTGCACGCAGGCGTTCTGGAAGAGGTTTTTCAGGATGCATTCCAATGCGCGTTGATCGGCGCGGATCCGGGCATCGGCCTCCACCTGTACCTTGAGCTGGGGCCAGTGCACGGAGAGCGCCTGCACGGTTTTTTGCAGCGGGATTTCTTCGAGAAAGAGTTTGCCGCTTTCCGCCTGGGCGAGGAAGAGGGCGTTTTCCAATTGTAACTCCAACCGCACCACGTCGCGCAGCAGGCGGCGCAGGTTTTCGTTCTCGCGGTTGCGCGGGTCTTCTTCGAGAATTTCAGCTTGCAGCCGGAGGCTGGTGAGCGAGGTTTTCAGCTCATGCGTGAAGGTGGAGAAAAAGCGGCGCACTTCCTCATGGCGTTTCTGGTCGCGGTAGATGCTGTAGAAAAGGAAGCCGCCTCCGATCGCGACGAAAAACAGCAGGAAGCTGCCTTCCCAGAAGAACATCCGGTACTGGCGCGCGGCCATCTCCGCCGTCTGCTCCACGCCCGGGCGGTTCTGGTTCATGCCGAGCATCATCCACCAGCCCGAGAGCGAGAGGGTCAGCAGCGACCAGAGCGCGGCGAGCGCCAGGCTTCCCTTTTTATTGAGCGCCCACTGCACGCGCAGCCTCCGAAATCGCTTTCGCCGCCGTTTGCAGGATCTCCGGCGTATGGGCCAGCGAAAGGAAGCCCACTTCGTAACCGTTGGGCGGCAGATACACGCCGCGCTCGAGGGTGGCGCGGAAGAGGGGAGCGAAGAGCGCGCTCAGATTCTCAGGGAGCGAAGAGACCGAGCGGATCGTTTGCGGCGCCCGCGGATGCACCCAGAAGAGCGAGCCTTCGTGCGAGATCGAGAAGGTGGTGCCCTCTAAGCCTTCGCGCACGGCGCCGGCGAAAGCGTCCATGCGGTTCTCGAGTTCGCGCCAGACTTTCTGCGTTTCGCATTTCTGCAGGGTTGCGAGGCCCGCGCGCATCCCGATCGGGTTCGCGCTCAAGGTGCCCGCCTGGTACACAGGGCCGGACGGAGCCACGAGGTCCATCAGATCGGCGCGCCCGCCATAGCAGCCCACGGGAAAGCCGCCGCCAAGAATTTTTCCGTAGGTCACGAGGTCGGGGCGGATTCCCGTTTTCTCGGCCATGCCGCCGAGGCCCATGCGGAAGCCGCTGATCACTTCATCAAAAAACAAAAGACTGCCGTGAGATTTCGCTAGCGCGGCCACGGTCTCGAGGAAGCCCTGGCGCTGAGGGAGCAGGCCGTAGTTGGCGGGTAGGGGCTCGATCACCACGCAGGCGATCTCGTCGCCCTGCTCTTGGAAGATTTGTTTCAAGGCGGCTTCGTCATCGAGAGGAGCCACGAGGGTGAGGTCGGCCATCGCCTCGCTGATGCCGGCGCTGCTCGCGGCCGCCGCTCCGGCGAGACCCGAGCCCGCTTTGACGAGCAGGGGATCGGAATGGCCGTGGTAGCAGCCTTCGAACTTGAGCACCTTCGGGCGGCGGGTGGCGGCGCGGGCCACACGGAGCGCGCTCATCACGGCTTCGGTGCCCGAGGAAACGAAGCGCACTTTTTCGGCCCAGGGGATGCGCGTGGTGATCCATTCGGCCAATTCCAGGGAGTAAGGCTCAGGGGCGCCGAAGGTCCAGGCGGTGCGAACCATCTCGAGCACCTCTTTTTCCACGTCCGGATCGCGGTGGCCGAGGATGAGCGGTCCAAAGCTCTGGCAAAAGTCGATGTAACGGCTGCCATCCACGCTTTCGAGATAGGCGCCCGAGGCGGATTTGAAATAGATCGGGCCCACGCCCAGGTTTTTGAAGGAGCGCACGGGGGAATGCACTCCTCCCGGGCTTACGTTCAGGGAGCGCATGTGCAGAGCGGAATGGAGGGCTGGGTCAAGCTTCGGCATAGGGATCTCCGGTTCTCCAGTGAGCATAGTTGTAATACACGTCGATCGATCGTCCGAGTTCTTTTTCGATCGCCTGGGCCGTATATCCGGGCCCCGAGGCATGCATCGCCGAGCGGATTTCCGGGCGTTTTCCGAGCGCCCAGCGGAAGAGGCTCTCACTGGGCCAGAAGTAGGCGTGGGCCAGGGGAGGATGGATATTCGGCAAGGGATCGAGCCTATAGGTGGCGAGGCAGCGGAATTGGGCCGTATTGCCACTTTCTTCATGGGTAAGTTTGGTCCATTCCACGGGGCGGCCGACCAGAGCTTTCAGCTCGGGAATCGATTCTCCCAGGCCATCGCTCGTGCCGTTCACCCAGACGCCCTTTTTGGCGAGGCCCTTCCAGGTTTGGGTCCCGGCGGTCCAGACAAGCTGGTCGTCTCGGAGCTTCCAGTGTTCGGGCAGGGCGTCGGCGCGGGCCACGAAGAGGGCGTCTCCCGGATTTTTCACTCGGTCCAGCAGGCTTCGCTTGAACACCGGCCGGGCCACCTCGGGCCAGATCGAAAGCCCGGGCGATACTGGCAGCTTGGTTTTCCCGAAATGCACGCGGCGGCTGGGCTCCTCGTTTTCCGGATGGCCGTGGAAAAAATCCATCGGACCAAGTTTGGGGTGGCTGATGGCCGTGATGCCGATCTTCTGGTGGCAACCGCCGCCAAATTTAGCGAAGCGGCTGCGTTCGCGTTCCACACATGCGGCAGTTTCCTCGTGGTGCACGAGCGAAAGCATCTTTTTGAGATCCTCGCGCTTTTCGCTGATCTCTACAGCCAAGGCGCCCTGGGCCGGGGCCGTCGGGAAAACGGAGAGTGGCAGCACCATGAAGTGGAAGTTCTCGAGCAGGTCGCGGATCTCGGTGCGCGAGGCGTGAAAGCTCTCCTCCTCGTCGGTGCTCGTGAGCAGGCGGTCGAGGGCGGCTTTCGCCATGAACAGGCCATCGCCCTCGGCGAGTGCGAGTTTTTTCAGGCGTGTCACCACGTTCCCGCGCACGGGCTTGGTGGTGATCTCCTTTGTCTGGAAGGGCAGGAAGGCGGCGAGTTCGCGTTCGGCGGTGAAAGTGCGGCGGGGGGAAGAGGTCAAAAGAGTGAGCTTGCGCTTGCCCACAGAGTCTTTCCGGAACAGCAAGAGATCGCGCGGGTCGGCTCTCTCCAGCGTAGCGCCGATTTGCAGGCCCGGTCGGGGCTCGGTGGGGAGGTCTTTCCAGGAATGCACCACCAGCTCCACCTTGTCGTCGAGCAGATCGAAGACGAAATCTTCCGTGAACACCCCGCGCTCGGGCATTTTCCAGAGCGGGTCCGTGAGATTTTTATCGCCGAGACTCTCCTTGAAGATGAATTCGAGCTCGAGCCCGCGCTGGGCGCGCTTGAGGGCGTGGCCCACGGCATAGGCCTGGAGGCGCGCCAGGTCGCTCTGGCGGGCGGCGATTCTGATTTTCATGAGAAGGCGTCTTCCCAGCCATAAGGACGGTGGAGCACCGCCTGTTCACGCCTGGAGCTCAGCTCCCCGGAAAATTGCAGCGCCTCTTCGCGCTTACGGGCATGAAGTTGGCGGGCCTTTTCCAGCTCCGCAAAAAAAGCGCGCAAGCTCTGGTAGCGTGAGCCTTCGATCTGACTGTCCTCGAAGCTCGCTTCCGAGCGAAAATCCAAAATCGAGCGCGGGGGATTCGTCTGCCACCAGCGCAGTAAGTCCTCGTTGCATACCGGTGCGGCCAGCAGCCAGGCGTAGCCGGAGAAGGCGCCCGTCTGGTTCAGTTCCGAAAGCGAAATGATTTTCGTGGTCGGAACGAGCTTCACCTTCGCGGGATTTCTCACCGCCACCGTAACTTCCTGCTTCTTCAGCCAGGGCAACATTTCCTGAGCGAGCTTGCCCCCCCCGAGCAGCAGCACCTTTTCGCCATCCTCAAGCTGGCGGCGGGCGAGGCTGCCGTAGCTTTGCGAGCCGATGTTCGTCAGATGCGTGCGGCGCACCTTGCGCACGTCCTCTTCCACCGCGTCGAGCAGCGAACACCAGAGCGGATCCCAGCTCTGGGTCTCCCGGAAGGCGCGGAACTGGCCGAAGACTTCGGTTTCCCCGAAAAGCGGCGAGTGGAGGCCGCTGCAAATTTCCACCAGCAGGCGGTGGGCCTGGAGCCCGCACTTGATGCTGGCGCCGGGATGGGTGTCAGCACCCGCTCCGGGCTCCAAAAAGAGCAACTCCCGCAAGCAGGTACGCCATAGCTTGCCCGTTCCTTCCAGGGGAAGGGAGTCAGAGCCAGAATCGCGATGCACCAGCACAAGCTCTTGCCACATGGGATAAATTTAACGTAGGCTCAAGCGCCATGTGTCACCGCTTTGTCATGGGGGTGGATTATGCCGGAAATTTTTAAAAGACCGAGACGCCTGCGCCGCAGCGAGAGCCTGAGAGAATCCGTAGCGGAAACCGTGCTCCGTCCTGCGCGACTCGTGCTTCCAGTATTCCTCACCGAGACCAAGGGCGCGGTGGAGGAAATCGCATCCATGCCCGGCGTTTCGCGTTTTGCTCTCGACACTGTGTCTCCCGTATTGCGTGAGGCGGTGGACCTGGGCTTGGGCGGGATTGCGATTTTTCCCAAAGTGGCCGACGCGAGCAAAAATTCCCGCGCCACGGAAGCTTTGAATCCCGATGGCATCGTGCCGAGGGCTGTGAAGTGGATCAAGAAGGAATTTCCTTCGCTGCAGATTTTTACAGACATCGCTCTCGATCCGTTTTCCTCCGATGGCCACGACGGCATCGTGCGTGATGGAAAAATTCTGAACGATGAAACCGTGGACGTGCTTGCGAAAATGGCCGTAATGCACGCCCAGGCCGGGGCTGATTTCGTGGCGCCTTCCGACATGATGGACGGGCGGGTGGGGGCGATCCGCCGTGCTTTGGACGGGGCTGGATTTTCGGACACGGGCATCCTTTCCTACTGCGCCAAATACGCCTCCTGCTTTTACGGGCCCTTCCGCGACGCTCTCGATTCGGCTCCGCGTGGGGGCGATAAGAAAACGTATCAAATGGATCCCCGCAATGGCCGCGAAGCGCTGCGCGAGCTGGCGCTCGACGTGGAAGAGGGTGCCGACATCGTGATGGTGAAGCCCGCGGGCGCCTATCTCGATGTGATTCAATCCTTCAAACAGAACTGCGAGCTGCCCGTGGCCGCCTACCAGGTGAGCGGGGAGTACTCGATGATCAAGTTC